>JAPLHV010000214.1 GCA_026389455.1 Coprothermobacterota bacterium | reverse complement strand
GGTATTTATTAATAATAGCGTATTCTTTCTCTCTCTTTATTTCAATAAGGCATTGTATTTTATGGACGGAAGTATAGAAAAGCTGTTTCTGCTTGTCAATGGATATTTTGCATCGAAAAGTTGGGGTTGGCGATGCGCTTGGCCTGAACGCCTCCTTTTCACAATGCATTATGACTGTATGTTTTCTTCCCCAGAGTATTCGCGGTTGTGCCGGCGAATGTGGCAAGTGTCGGCGGGATTGGGATCGCAGGGTTGCCAATGAGAGCGCAAAAGTTCGATAATCGTCCCATGTTGCGCAAAGACTGCCCATTGAGGAGAATCCTTGCCTCCAGCTAGGCTCATTCCCATCGTCCGTCTCAAACAGCCCAGTGGAATGCCGGCTTTCCTCACCGTCTGGTCCGGCCAGTTGGTCTCCCTGGTGGGCACCGCCATGGCCAACTTCGCCCTCGCAATCTACATCTGGCAGCTCACCGGTCAGGCCACTTCGTTCGCTCTGCTCGGCTTCTTCGGCGCCTTGCCCAATATCCTCTTCGCTCCTTTCGCCGGAGCGCTGGTAGACCGTTGGAATCGCAAGCTGACCATGATGATCTCAGACATCGCAGGCCTGGTCGTCAATTCCGCGATGCTTGCCTTGTTGGTCTGGGGGCATCTGGAGATGTGGCACCTTTACGCCCTGGCCATCTTCAACGGCATCTTCATGGCCTTTCAATGGCCGGCTTATTCCGCGGCTATTTCCACAATGCTGGAAAAGAAGCATTTCGCCCGCGCTTCCGCTCTCCTCTCGGTAGCAGACAGCGCTTCCGGAATTCTGGCGCCGATGATTGCCGCCATCCTGATCGTAACCATCGGCATCCCGGGGATTATTCTGCTGGACGCGGCAAGTTTCGTCCTGGCTATCATCACCCTTCTTGCAGTAAAGATCCCCCAGCCACCCAAGACAGAACTTACCAAGGAGGCTTCAGGCAATCTTCTCAAGGAAGCTGGGTTCGGCTTTCGCTATATATTCCGCTCTCCTTCCTTGCTGGGACTGCAGTTGACCTTCTTCTTCGGCAACCTGCTGGCCACCTTCGGCTTTATTGTCTCTACTCCGATGATCCTGGCCCGCACCGCCAACAACGCCACGACCCTGGGCTTGGTGCAGTCGGTCGGTGGGATAGGAGGCGTCTTGGGCGGGTTGCTGATTAGCATCTGGGGCGGACCCAAACGCCGAATCCAAGGGGTCATCGGGGGTTGGTTCCTGTCCTTCGCCGGAATGGCCCTGCTGGGTTTCTCTCAAGGGGTAGCGCTGTGGGCTGCCGCCATGTTCTGCGTCGGCTTCTTCCTTCCCTTGGTGAATAGTTCCAACCAAGCTATCTGGCAGTCCAAGATCCCACCGGAGATTCAAGGCAAGGTCTTTTCCGTACGGCGTCTCATCGCCCAGCTCTCCAGCCCTCTCTCGATGCTCTTGGCCGGCCCTCTGGCCGACTACTTCTTCGAGCCGGGCATGCTTCCGGGAGGAGTTCTAGCCGTTATCGCGGGTCCTTTCCTTGGTACCGGCGCCGGCGCTGGGATGTCGCTGATGATCTTTATGATGGGTCTGTTGGGGGCTTTGGTTGCTTTCATCACCTACTCCATTCCATCCATTCGCAACGTGGAAACGATTGTTCCAGACTTTGTCCTTCCCCTCGCTGATGAACCAGCGCCCCCTTCCTCTGCGGAGAAGGTTCCTCCCAGTTCGGAGCCGTCTCCTTCCTTGTTCCCTCCTCCCCTCACGCCTGGGATTGAGGCTTCTCCCCAGCGTTCACCCAAGCAACTGCTCAGTGAGGCAGCTACCCAGGCCGGCCGCGGCCAGACCAAAGCCGCCATCAGCCTCCTCCGTCAATGCATCGCCAGCCGGGAGACCAACCAGGCCACGCGGCAGGTCGCTTCCTGGAAGCTGGCCTCTTTACTCTACTTGATCGGGAAAGACCGACTAGCTGACCAGATCCTGCTACACTATCGCGAAGAAGGAAGCATCCATGGCCCACGCTGAAGAATTTCTAAGAGCATTAGAGGCAATTCGTTTCCACCGCACCTTCCGCGGCTACGCGCCGTCGGAAGTGGATGAGCTGTTGGCCCGCGCCAGCGGTCTGATCGAACAGCAAGACAAGCAGATTCAAGAGCTGGAACGCAAAGCCGCTCATTTAGAGGAACAGGAGGAGCTACTGAAAGCCACACTCCTTCGAGCCGAGAAGAACGCCGTACTAACGCGCACCGAGGCCGAGAACGAAGCCCGCTTGGTGAAATCCAACGCTGCCGAACAAGCCTCTATTTTAATCGAGCAAGCCTCCCGCCGTCTGGAGGCTACTGAAAATGAGCTGGCCAACTATCGCCGCCTCTACGAGGCTCGCCTGCTCGGGTACGAACATGAGAGCCATGCTTTAATCGACCGTTTCTCTATCGTGGCAAAGCGCCATGTAGAAGCAATGGCCCAGGAGGTCTCCGCCGATGTTCGAGAGCTGGTTCGCCGCTTGGGCGCCGACCTGGAGATTCTCCCGCGCCCCGGCCTGGCCGCACCGCAACCTCCTGCCGAAG
>JAPLHV010000116.1 GCA_026389455.1 Coprothermobacterota bacterium | reverse complement strand
ATACGGCGCTTGTCCAGGTTCTTGCAAGTCTTGCGCTCGTCTAGTTGGCCGGCGGAGTGGACGAACTTGAAAAAACGGGCTTCCTGCCCTTGGCGCTGGAATTCGGAGTAGCCTTGGCGGTAGAGAAGGTTCTCGCTGTGGGCCACATAGCTGGAATCAGTCAGTTGCACACAAGGGATGGAGAACTCCGAACCAGTGGGGCCTAGGCAGAAGAAGCAAATGAAAACCTCTTTTCCCATCATGATGTCTTTGAGAATCGCTTTTATATCGGCGAGGGCTGGGTCACGATCCTTGGTCTCGATGGCTGAACCCAGATCGTTGCCGGGGCGCACCAGAATGCCGGTGTTTTTCTTGTCTCGTCCTTGGTCGCCGGCGTTGTCGAAGTGAATGGTGTGACCCTCGATGGTCAGTTTTCGTTCCTCCCCCCGCTCCAGAGATCTTCCCCGGATATAGGCGATGTCCTCCGCAGTTCCGGCAGATACGAAAACACTGTCCGGGTTGCACAACTCCAGGTATTGGGTTACGAACTTGTGCAGGGCTGGGTTATCGATAGCCGCCAACTTGGCGTAACCATCGGGAGATAAACGAGCCTGCAAAACCTGGCTGATCTCGGTTGCCATTGCTTGAGCCTCCTGACGCATACGAGATGTTTGCTGCAGAACACCCTGCCGGGGGCTGTCATGCTGCCGGGGGCTGTCGTGCTGTTGTGGCAGTCATGAGACTGCTAAATCATGATAGCCTGCGGCAGCGTGTCCTCAAAGATTATAGTATAGTAATCAGCCTGCCGGAGAATGTCTAGTATTGACGCGCAGCCTGGAATCGGCTATCTCTACAGGCAAAGCGCAGAAGAGGAAGAGTGCGACCAGCGAGACCGCATCAGCGAGCAGGGATGGTGAGAGCCTGTCGGATTCCACGAGAGATCTCTCGGAGGTAGTGATGTTTACACCCGTTTCCAGCAAGCCGAACCTATCGCGCCAAGAAGAAGAGACGCTCCGCTTCTGGCAGGAGGAAGGGATCTTTGACCGTTTGCGCGAGCGCAATCAGGGAGGATCCCGTTTCTCTTTCACCGACGGCCCGATTACCGCCAACAACCCAATGGGCGTCCACCATGCCTGGGGCCGAACCATCAAGGACATGGTGCAACGCTACCAAGCCATGCTGGGGCGAGACCAGCGTTACCAGAACGGCTTTGACTGCCAAGGGCTGTGGGTCGAGGTGGAGGTCGAGAAAGAGCTGGGTTTCAACTCCAAGAAGCAGATCGAGGCCATGGGATTGGACCACTTCTCCCGTCAATGCCGCCAGCGAGTGGAGCGCTACGCCTCCCTCCTCTCCCAGCAATCGCAACGCCTCGGGCAATGGATGGACTGGGATAATTCCTATTACACCATGACCGACAACAACATCGAGCACATCTGGCATTTCCTGCGCACCTGCCAGGCTAAAGGCTGGCTCTACCGTGGGCGCCGGGTGATGCCGTGGTGCCTGCGCTGCGGCACCTCTCTCTCCCAGCACGAACTGGTGGGAGCCGACTCATACCAGGATCTAACCCACACAGCGGTGTTCATCCAATTGCCGGTAGCCGGCCAGACCGGCCTCTCCTTCCTCGTCTGGACTACCACTCCTTGGACGCTCTCAGCCAATGTCGCGCTAGCCGTTCACCCTGAACTGGATTACGCCTTCGTCGAGCAGGAAGGGCAGACCTACATCCTTTCTTCTCGATTGGTCGGCAAGCTCCTCCCCCACGGCCGCTTGGTCAAGACTGTAAAGGGGTTGGAGCTCCTCGGTTGGCATTACAAAGGGCCCTTTGAACAATTCCCAGCCCGAACCAATGCTGAGCGCGTGGTGATCTCCTGGGAGGAGGTCGGCGAAGAGGAAGGAACCGGCATTGTCCACATCGCTCCAGGCTGCGGGGCTGAAGACTACGAACTCTCCCGCCGGTACAGCTTATCGGTGATCGCCCCCCTCGACGAGAACGGCGACTACGTATCCGGTTTCGACTTTCTCTCCGGGCGCAATGTCAAAGAAGTAACCGCGGAAATTCTGGAGGATCTCCGCCGGCATGGCTACTTCTTCGCCGCTGAGGAATACAGCCACCGCTACCCGATCTGCTGGCGTTGCCACGAGGAGTTGGTCTTCCGGGCAGTCGACGAGTGGTTCATTCGCTGTGACGAAGTCCGTCCCAACTTGATCCGCGCGGCATCGGAGGTCCATTGGATCCCGGCTTCAGCCGGTAAGCGAATGGAAGACTGGCTAACCAACATGGGCGATTGGTGTATCTCACGAAAGCGGTTCTGGGGTTTGCCCCTGCCCTTCTATCCTTGCCCACAGTGCGGCCGGTTGACTGTAGTGGGAAGTATCGCGGAATTGGAATCGCTCTCCGGCCAGCAGCCCCTTCCCGTCCCCGAGCTGCACCGGCCCTGGATCGACGAAGTAAAGATCCACTGCCCGCAGTGCGGCGCTTCCGTCGAGCGAGTGCCCGAGGTCGGCGACTGTTGGCTAGACGCCGGCATCGTCCCCTTCTCCACCCTGAACTATCTTCATGATCGTCCGTACTGGGAGACCTGGTTCCCCGCCGAATTCATCACCGAGATGAGGGAACAGATCCGTCTCTGGTTCTATTCGATGCTCTTCATGAGCGTCACCCTGGAGGATCGTGCCCCCTACCGGCAGGCCTTGGTCTATGAAAAACTGTTGGATGAGAAGGGGGAGGCGATGCATCGCTCCCGCGGCAATGCTATCTGGTTCGATGAGGCCGTGGAAAAGATGGGAGCCGACGTGATGCGCTGGCTCTATATCTCCCAGCCGATCGAGAACAACCTGCTCTTCGGCTATGGCCCGGCTGAATCGGTGATGCGGCGCATGCTTCAGTTGTGGAACGTCTACGCCTTTTTCGTTACTTACGCCAACATCGACCGCTTCGATCCCTCCGTGTACCGTTCGGATCCTGCTCAACGCAGTTTCATCGACCGCTGGATCCTCTCCCGTCTGAATACTCTGACGAAAGGGTGCCGAAAAGCTTTGGACGCCTTCGATGGAGCAACGGTGACCAGTCTGGCGGAGTCCTTCATGGACGATCTCTCCACTTGGTGGTTGCGCCGCAGCCGTCGCCGTTTCTGGAAAACAGAGGAGGATCAAGACAAAACCGACGCTTACCTCACCCTGCACGAGGCGTTGGTCACCCTCTCCCGCCTTCTCGCCCCCCTGGCGCCTTTCCTTTGTGAGTCTCTTTATCAGAATTTGGTCCGTTCAGCAGACAGCCAGGCTCCTCTCTCGGTACATTTGACCCTCTATCCGGAACCCATCACAGAACTGATCGACACCGGCCTTGAAGATAAGATGGACCTGGTCAAGGAAGTCATCGGGTTGGGGCGTTCAGCACGCAACAAGGTCAATTTAAAGGTGAGACAGCCGTTGCGCGAGATGATTCTGGTAGGCCTCACCTTTTCTGAACAATCCGTGGTGAAGGAATTGGCCGATGTCATCCTCGAAGAATTGAACATCAAGAGCTTGCGTTGCGAAGATCGGATTCTTGGGTTGCAGCAGATCCTCCTCCTCCCCAACCTGCCTATGCTCGGACCTCGCTACGGCAAGAGGCTGCCCCAAATCCGACGTGCCTTGCAGGAGATGGACGCTGAGCAAGCTTTGTCCACCTTGACATCCGGCCAACCGCTGCGGATCTGGTGGCTTTGGAGACAGAGCTGGATGAAGGTCTCCGCCAGGAAGGCTTTGCGCGCGAGCTGGTTCATGCCATCCAGAACTTGCGCAAGGAGTCTGGCTTTCAGGTGGAGGACGCCATCCGCACCTACTATCAATCCGATCCCAGCCTCGCCCCGATTTGGCAGCGCTTCTCCGCTTATCTGCAGCGGGAAACCCTCAGTGAGGCACTCCTGGAGGGAATCCCAGCAGAGGCGACGGCGCACGAACTACGCATCGAAGATACAGTAGTGCGCCTTTATCTAGAGCGCGTTACGAAATAATCAACCAAGTCTCTGGCAGCGGCTTTCGCACTTTGGCAACGGGCTCTTCGGCCGGGTAACCGAGGGGCGCCAAAGCCTACCATCCAAACCGCCCCCCGTGAGCGGCCAAAAGGAAGTTCTGGATGGCTGTCGAGACGCTCTGCAGACCGGCCTGAGGGCGCCAACGGGCAATCATTTCAGCCGGCAGCCCTCGCCGGCGGAGGATCCCCTCAAAGGGGGCAACTCCCTCCTCCTGACAAAAAGCCACCAGCCAGGGCGCTTGGCGGATGAAGCCGGGGTAGCGGCCCGGGAAGCGAAGCGCTTCTTCATAAACATCGCCTCCGGCCAGTTGCGGATCTCTCGTAGGGGCGGGTTTCAAACCCGCCCGGTTTCTTGGCAACTCGCTCATGCACTTCACTGGGTCCAGCCGCAAAGAACCAAGCTTGCAAGTTGTTCCCGCTGGGGGCCCAAAACTTAAAAGGCCGCGGCAGCTTGACAGCCCCCGGCAGGGTGACAGCCCCCGGCAGGGTGACAGCCCCCGGCAGGGTGTTCTAGAGAATGATCCATCACTACACCGAGGCGGCCCGTCAGTTGGAGGACGATTCTGGCGTATGCCAGATCGGGGTCGATGAGACCGCAAAAACAAAAGGGCATCACTATCCCTGGGACCGCCGCACCCCAGTGCGGCATCAGCGCTTGGATTTCTTCTCATCATTCTCAACCCGTTCTTTCGTGCTGCTCCACGACCAATCCTCTGGTTCTGTTACCAACCCAGCTTTCACCGGGTTCATTGCAATATAGTCTTGCACTGCCACAAAGTGACGCTCGTCGCGGATGAAACGATCCCAGAACTGATCGGAGGTCTATACTCCCGATGTCAAATCCGGGGCTCCTGGGACCGCGGCGCCCGAGCGCAACACTCCTGGGTGTTGCGCTCCTCCTGGGACTGCGGCACCCCAGTGCGGCTCCTGTTCACATGGATCCACTGCGCCGTATCTGAACAGCCTGCGGCACCAAGGTTCTTCCACGACAATACGATCTCCCCGGCAACTTGACAGCCCCCGGCAACTTGACAGCCCCCGGCAACTTGACAGCCCCCGGCAACTTGACAGCCCCCGGCAACTTGACAGCCCCCGGCAACTTGACAGCCCCCGGCAGGGAGTTCTGTGACAAGCTGCCGCAGGATGTTCAGTGTCGAAGCAGGGCAGATAGCCGTAAGGACGCCGCCCCTCTCGGCTGGTTGCTCCCCAGAGCGGTTGGCTTCTGTATGTTCACTGCTGATGCCGCACTGGGGCGCAGCGGTCCCAGGAAAGGCGACGGTCCCAGCAGCAGTGCCAGCCCTGGGGATGATCTCAGGTTTGCCGCACTGGGGTGCGGCGGTCCCAGGGGGAGTCATCTCCAGTTGTCCTCCGTCTTGTTACTGCAGATGCCTTTGGCGCCGCGGTCCCAGGGATAGAGTAGTCCTCCTCCTTCTGACAGGCTGCCTCGGTATCGAAATGCATCACTGAACAGCCCCCGGCAGGGTGTTCTGTGACATGCTGCCGCTGACTGGTAGGATACCCACTTGAAATGAAAAGGAACCACAAAAAGCGATCATCCAGGGCGCATGGCGGATGAAGCCGGGGTAGCGGCCCGGGAAACGAAGCGCATCTTCATAACCTTTCGCTTCCAACCAGTTGCGGATCTCTCGTAGGGGCGGGTTTCAAACCCGCCCGGTTTCTTGGCAACTCGCTCGCGCACTTCGCTGGAATGTACAGCCACGAAGAATCAAGCTTGCAAGTTGTTCCCGCTGGGAGCCCAAAACTTAAGAGCCCCCGGCAGCTTGACAGCCCCCGGCAGGGTGTTCTGCAGCAAGTCCTCCACTTCCTCCTGGGGGATGTCTTGCTCTTTGAAGCTGCGCACTGAACGGCGGGTGCGGATGGCCTCTTCCAGTTCCCTAGCAGTCCCCTCTCTCAGTCGACGGTAAGAGTTTTGGAGATGTTGCGGGGGAAATCCGGATCAATCCCCCGGCCAACACTCATGTAGTAGGCGAGCAATTGCAGCGGGATCGTTGCGGCGATCGGCACATGGAAGTAATCCTCTACCGGCAGCGCGATGAAGTCGCTGGAGTATTTCTCCAGCAGCGGTTGTGGAGGAGCCACAGTGATGACGCGCCCTCGCCGGCAGGAGACTTCGTTGATGTGGGAGGACACCATCTCGGCGTCCTCGACCGTCGAGATGAAGATGACCGGGTAGCCCGGGTAGACGATGGCCAACGGACCGTGCTTGAACTCTGAGGAGTAGGCGCCCTCACAGTGGTTGTAAACGACTTCCTTGGTCTTTAGAGCCCCCTCGTAAGCGATGCCGTGGGTCAGGCCGTACCCGAGGAAGTAGAAATCGTTGACCGGCAGCAATTCCTGCGCCAACTGGCGGATGCGCGGTTCGGTCTGCGCGAGAGTGTCTTCGATCAGACCCGGGATGGCTTGCAAATTCACTTTTCCTCCGCCGGCCAGGGCATTGGCAACGGCTAGAAAAAGGACCAGTTGGTTGGTAAAGGTTTTCGTCGCTGGGACGGAGATCTCCAAGTCACAGACCAAGGGCAGGAAATTCCGGCTACGCATGCTTAACGTAGAGCCGAGGACGTTGACGAAAGCCAGAGCCTGCCCCAAGCGGCGCCTCTCGCAGTAATTCAAGACATTGATCACGTCCTTGGTTTCCCCGCTTTGAGAGACGCAAAGAAGGACATCATCGGGGCGGAGCGAATCTCCGTACTGCTCGACCATTGCTCCGGCGGGGACGGGGATAGCTGCCAGTCCGGCCAATTTATTGAAATAGTAGGAACCCACCAGACAAGCGTGGTAAGAGGTGCCCGAGCCGACCAGAAAGAGGCGGCCGGCTTTTCTCAGCGCTTCGGTGAAACGGGGCAACTCGGCCGACTCTTCCAGGAAGTGCAGCAGGTTGGCAACCTTCTCCGGCTGCTCGCGGATCTCTTTAATCATGAAGTGAGCGTGGCCACCCTTGTGCGCCGACTCCTTGGTGTGCGGGCTCCGCTCTGGCCTGCGTTCGATGGGTTGGCCGCTGTGAATGTCAAAAAGTTGGTATTGGTCCCAGCTAAAACGCAAGAATTCGCCGTCGCGAATGGTGACGATGTTTGAGGTCAACTCCAAGATGGAGGGCAAGTCTGAGGAGACGCAGACGAAGCCCTCCCCCACCCCAAGGTAAAGGGAGGATCCCATCTTCACGGCATAGATGGCATTCTCCGCTTGGTGAGAGATGACGTAGGCGTAATCCCCTTTCAGATCGCCCACGGCAGCCATGATCGCCCCGGGGAGATCGCTCAGCCGGTCGAAGTGTCGTTCCACGGCGTGGACGATGATCTCTCCATCGTTTTCCCCTCGTATTGTGTGTCCCTCTTCCGAGAATTGCTCGCGAAGGGAGATGGTGTTAATGACGTTGCCGTTGTGCGCTCCGACCAAATCCCCGTCGCAATCCAGATGAGGCTGGGAATTCCTTTGTGCGGGAACCCCGAAGGTTGCCCAGCGTAGCTGCACCAATCCTCGGATTCCTCGCATCCCGGAGAGCCCGTACTTGCCGTCCACTTCCTCCACCCTGCCGATGTCCTTGCGCAGGTCAATCCTTCCCTCCGTGGAGATGGCAGCGCACCCCACCGAGTCGTATCCGCGATAGGTCAAGCTGTAAGCTGCTTGCACCATAATCCGGCCAAGATCCTCATGCTCCTTTTGGAAGACGATCCCGAAAATGCCACACATGCGATTCTCCTCTCTGCTTAGGCCGCTTCCTCCTGGGGAAAGGCGGTCGATGGTCCAATGTCCCGGACGCTATGGGGACAGATTACGCTACATTATGGGGACAGATTTAAATCTGTCCCCATAATGGGCCAACAGTCAGTGGCAGCGTGTCCCAGAACCTCCTCCCAGATGGTCTGCGCCAAAGCCTCTCCATACGCTCTCGCGGCCTGCGGATCCCTGCCGGTGAGGATACGTCCGTTTCGCACAACCTCCTCATCTTGACAGACGGCGCCTAACGCGACGAGCCGTTCGATGGCTTTCGGCGAGCGGTAGACGGTGGCCGGCAAACCTTTGAGCAAGCCGGCTTCAGCCAATACGACCGGGGAGAGACAGATCGCTGCTACCACCTTTCCGGCTTGGTCAAACCGGCGGACCAGCTCCACCAGGGGAGCATGATCCCAGAGATGACGGGGCGATCCCGAGCCGCCGGCGATGGTTATCGCCTGGAACTGTTCTGGATCCACCTGATCAAGGATTAGCTCAGGCTCGACAACGCTGCCGAACATTCCTTTGGCCTGCCCTGGACGAGTGCCGGCCGTCCTGACCAACGCTCCTTCTTCCTCCAGAATACGCCGGGGAAGTGCGTATTCATCGTCATTGAACTCCTCCGGGGAGATCACCGATAGCACAGAAATGCCTTCTAACCTTCTTTTCATTTGGATAGAACCTCCGTTTTTGCTATTGTAGACGAGACGAGAGAAGAGGAGAAATGATGAAAGACACGCTGCGCATTTCGCTGATCCAGATGGATGTCACGGTCGGCGATTGGGTGGTGAACTGCAACACCGCCCGCAAGTGCCTGGAAGGTTGCGCTAACCTCAAAGCAGATCTGGCCATGCTCCCGGAGATGTGGAGCACCGGCTTCATTTGGCACGAAAACTTTCTGGAATTGGCCGGCCGCACCTATCGGCGCACGCTAACCCTTCTCTCCCAGTGGGCGCAACGCTACCGCCTCTACATCCTTGCCGGCTCCATCCCGGAAGTCTGTGACTCCAAGCTCTTCAACACGTCTTTCCTGTTCGATCCATCCGGTCATATCTTGGGCAGCTACCGCAAGCGGCATCTCTTTCATATTATCGGCGAGGATCGCTTCTTCCAACCCGGTCAGAGCGAGCCGATTCCGATCGAGACTCCCTGGGGCAATCTGGGGGTTCTGATCTGTTTCGACCTGCGACACCCCCAGGAATTTCAACATCTACGCCAGGCAGGTGTCCGCATCATTCTCCTGCCGGCTCAGTTCCCCGCCCCGCGCGAACACCATTGGTTGACGCTCTTGCAAGCCAGAGCCATCGAGAGCCAATGCTTCGTCTGCGGCTGCAACAGGGTCGGGGAGGATCCTCCCCCCCAGCCATTTTCCTACTTCGGCAGTTCCTGCGTCGTCAGTCCGACAGGTGAGATATTGTTGCAGGGGCGCAGCCGGGAGACACTGGTGTCCACCGACCTGGATTTATCCCTGGTAGAGAAGACGCGCCGGGAGTTGCCTTTTTACCGAGAATGAGCCAACCAACCGCAAAGCCGGAAGCGAAAGCGGCTGGCTGGAGCGTAAGCCGTTGGACCTTTTTATGGCGCATCCTGGTGGTCTTTGGAATCTCCGCCGCTAGTCTATGCCTCTTGCTCTACTGGACGGGCAACTTGTCTGTCTTCGCCCAACTGCCCCAAATCCAACTCTCCTGGTTCCTGCTGGCCGCTTTGGTTTCCGCTGCCACTTGGGTTCTGGACGCTTTGGCCAACTGGTTCCTCCTGCGTGGAATCGGCGCATGTCTCCCCTTTGGCTGGACCCTCTCGGCCAACCTGGCAGCCAATTTCGTCTCCTACCTAACTCCCTTCCTAGCCGGCGGTCCGCCCCTCTTCATCTACCTGCTTAGCCGCAAGGGTGTCTCTCCGGGGTCTGCTGCAATGGTTGTCACCGCTCGACTGACCCTCTCGGCAGTCATCTTCACAGTGCTCTTCCCGATCTTCCTGGCCCTCTTCCGGCAAGGGATCTCTTTGAGCGAAACGTGGCAGCGCATCCTCAACCTGCCTTTCTTCCTTCTAGGCGCCTTGGTTGTGCTGATCCTCCTCTTCTTTCTCTGGAGACGCTCGCCAGGCAGTTACCAGCGTCTGCTAGCCGCTTGGCCGATGCGCATCTTGCTGCGGCGGGAACGCTTCGCTCACTTCTGGAAGTGGTTCTTGGGAGAGTTGCAAAAGATGGGATCGGCTGCCCGCATTCTCTTCACCCTGGGCTGGGCCAACCTGATCTGGGCAGCTCTCTCCATCGTCGTCTACTGGGTGGCCTTCTACTCGGTGGCGCCGATCCTCTTGGACAGCCTGGCAATCCCCCACCCCTTCCTGGAGACCTTCCTCGGTCAGGCCGTGCTCAATGCCCTGGTCTCCCTCTCCCCTACTCCTGGCGGCAGCGGCGCCTCTGAATTGGGCTTCGCTACACTCTTCATGACCTGGGTTCCCTCTCAGTTCCTCGGCCTCTTCACCGCCCTGTGGCGCTTCCTCATCTATTACCTCACCCTGCTCGCCGGCGGGGCTTGTTTCCTCTTCTTAGCCAGTCGGGAGCGCCTCTTCCGGCAGGCGCGCCCGGCCCACCCACCCGAAACGTAAGATAGGGGCGCGGCATGCCGCGCCCCTGTGGATAGCTCGCGGCAGCGCGTCCAATGCAATCCGTACATTCTTCCTATGGAGAGACCGCCCGCAAACGGGCCAATCGTTGCGGCCTCTCCCGGACGAAACGCTCGATCGCGGCCATCAAGTAAGGTTGGGTAAGGTGTGCCTCATCCAACACTTCCTCCAACTTTCCGCCGCTGCGCCAGCGATTGTCCCAATCAGAAGAAAGGCTATAGTCTCGCGCCACCGCCGAGGAGATCCAATCGTTCATATTCGCCAAAGCCTCGGAAGTGATCACCATCGAGTCCAACCACCCCGCCCAGGGGAGGATCGCCTCCCGGTAGGCGGCATCCTGCCGCTGGAAGCTGATGGCCGCCACAATCCGCACGTTCAAGCCCTCTTGACGGCCCGCGGCAGCATGACAGCCCCCGGCAGCATGACAGCCCCCGGCAGGGTGTCCCAGCAAAGGCAAGCATTTAATCAGCCCCTCGGTGGTGGAAGTGCCCTGTACGATAACCGTACCCATCGGCGCTGCGCCGGGGTTGAAATCGCGGATCAAGTAGGCGCCCCGCGCCGCCTCGAAGTGGGAAGGCAGCCCCAGTTTTTCACGATCAGGGATGGCGATCGGCGGGCGGGTCAGGTGCAGTACGATGATCGGCACTTCGGTGGCCAAAGCGGCGCCTAAAACCACCGGCACCTCGTTGTGCTCCCAGGGGTGAAGGTTGAGCGCTTGTCCTTTCGGGAAAAGTTGGGTGACTCCCGGCTCGAAGATGCCGAAGTGAGTGCGCGAATCGTCGGCAGTTTCCGGGCCAGAGTGGCCGGCCACCCATATCACTTTCCCCATCTGCAACGGGCAATCTTGCGCCATTTGGCTGAAGAGACGCATCATCCCGTACTTGAGATAGGCAAAAGAACCATAGGTGGAGCAAGCCCCCCAGAATCCATCAAACTCCCGGAAGGGATCCTCAGCCAGATTGACCGAGGCCAAACCGACCATGATCCCAGCATTAGCGAACTCGGTGATCTCCTGCGGCAGCAGCGCCCCTTGGGGATTGGCGCAGGGACTAAAAACGCCGTAGCCGGCGAAATCACCCCATTTCTTAGCGAAGCCGGCGATGTTGGTGGATTCGGCCAAATCTGCCGAACAAGCAATGAACAATGGGCGGTCGTACTCCTTCGCTCCGAAGGCGTTGACCCAAGCGCCGAATTTTGCCAGCGCGGCGCGGTTGGGAGCTTTTTCGCCGGGCTTCGCGAACAATTCCGAAGGGTACTGTCGAAAATCAAAGAGTCGAGGGTCGCGATATGGGTTGCGATCTTTCCCCACCCGGCAAGAGGGGATTTCCCGGGGGACTCTATCGCCAAGGTCGGCCAGGGTCTCCGCCAAGTACCGGCAGAGCTCCTCATCTCGATGGAGCGCCTCGCTGACGATGAGCAGATTGTCGAGCGTCTGCCGGCGGAAGTCTTCCTCATTATCTGGAGCCGGTTCGCCATAACCCACAAACTGAACGCCGTATTTCTCCTGGAAGGGGCGCTTGGTCTCCCAGTAAGACGGCGAATTGGGCGGGTGGGGCGAGCCGTGCGATTTGTTGTCATAGACGCCATAGCCGCGGCCTTTGCGCGTCTTGAACCAGCCGATCGAGGGAACTCGTTGCGGGTTCTCCCCTTCCACCAATCGCTCCAGAACGGCAGCCACGCTAGGGAAATGAGAACCCTGCTCGGTTCCCTCCACTCGCCAGCCGTAGGGGGCAAACCAGTCCACCGGGGTACCGTGGACCGTGTCGCAGAGTTTGTTATCGTCGATGCCGAAATTGTTCCAATCGATCAGAACAAAGAGATTGTCTAAACCCAAGGCCCAGGCCGAGTTCTTGCTCTCGTGAACAGCCCCCGGGGTAAGCGCGACATCTCCCTCCAGCATAAAGACCCGCACTTGGCGGCAGCCGGCTCGTTGAAGGGCAAAGGCTTCCCCTACCGCGGCTGGGAATCCGTGCCCGGAAGGACCTGTGTTGAACTTCAGGAAGAGCGTCTTCCCGGAGAATTCGGCATGGCCGGGCAGTCCCCCACGACGGCGTAGAAAGAGCAGGTCTTCGGGGTAGACCAGGTCTGCTTTCACTTGGAAACGCGAGTCGCCGGTGCGTTGGTGATGGAAGCGCAAAGCCTCGTCCAGGACAGCCATGGCGCTGTAAACCAATGGCACGGTGTGGCCGGCGGAGAGGATGAAGCGGTCACCGAAGCGTTTGCTGGGGTCGCGCAGGTCATAGGTCATGACCCCGGAAAGCAGAGTGGCAAGCAGGATATGCACCTTGGAGCGAGATCCCCCAGGATGGCCGCTCTGGCGGTAGTTGAGGGAGATGTCGATGAACTGGTCCACAAGGTCTTGGGTCTTCTCCCAGAAAGGGATCGCCGATGAAACAGGAACACCCTGCCGGGGGCTGTCATGCTGCCGGGGGCTGTCTTGCTGCCGGGGGCTGTCATGCTGCCGGGGGCTGTCACGCTGACGTGGGCTATCATATTGCCGCAAGCTGTCAAGAGGCGGGCTATTTTGCATGGATGCAGTTCTCCTTTTCGGTACTCTTAGGTGGGTTTGCCTCTCCCTGGTTTACCCCAGTCTTGCGAGAGTAATGGGAGTCGACCATCCG
>JAPLHV010000175.1 GCA_026389455.1 Coprothermobacterota bacterium | reverse complement strand
GCATCCGGGGAGAGGGAATCGCGGAAGTCGAAGTCATATCCGCGTACCGAAAGCAGCCATGCCTGCGGCTCTTTTCTATAGATCAGCCAAACATAGTGCAACAGTTTTTCGGGGGGAAGGTGGTGGGAAAGGGGTGAGCTGACATCGCGGCGCTGCAGCGGACGAAGCTGAACCGCTTCTCCCTCGATGGAGGCGTCGATGAAAACCACCAACTGGTAGTCACAGATAGTCTCGGCCTGCTCCAGGGTCAACTCGTAGAGAGCGACTTTATCGCAGGGGAATTCGACTTGGTGAAGAATGTACTGCCCCAACCCGTCATCGCCGCGGTATTCGTTGCCATAGGCCACTAACAGTGTCTTAAGCGGGGTCACATCTTCAGATGTCATTCTTTTTCAAAAATATGTCATCTGAAGATGTGACCCCATTGCATTCCTCAGTCCCGGCGCAAGGTCTCTACCAAGGCGCCGCCCTTGCTGTAAAGGTCGATCAGCAAAGGCATCTTGCCGATCGCATGGGTGGAACAAGAGAGGCAGGGGTCGTAGCAGCGAATGGCGCCTTCGACCCGGTTCAGCATCCCTTCCTTGAGGTGCTTGCCGTCCACATAACACTTGGCCACAGCGTCGACCGCCTTGCTCATGGCCCAATTGTTGTGGCCGGTGGCGACGATCAGGTTGCATCTCACCATCGCCCCGTACTCGTCCACATAGTAATCGTGGAAAAGGGCGCCGCGCGGCGCTTCGATGACGCCCACACCCCGGCCATGCTTGGGTGTGCTGTAGGTGAAGATGTCCTTGGAGAGGATCTGGGGATCCTCCAGGAGCTCCCGCGCCCGCTCCAGCGCGTAAATATCTTCGATCAGGCGGGCGTAGTGGTAGAAGAGGGAACCCTCCACCGGTTTGCCCGCGTTGATGGCACGGAATTTGAGGAACTCTTCCTGAGCCAGGGGGGTGTTGATCTTGTCGACAGCGTTGAGGCGCGCCAGGGGGCCAACCCGATAGATCCCATCCGGCCAACCGAGCGGCTTGTAGTAGGGGAATTTGAGGTAGGTCCAATCCTCCACCCGCTCGCCGATGTACTTGTCGTAATCCCAGGCGGGGAACTCCTTCACTACCTTTCCCTGGGAATCAATCAGGCGGATCTCTCCATCGTAGAGCTGGAGGGAGCCGTCCTTCCCGACCAGACTCATATACCCGGAGGAGAAGGCGGCGAACTCCGCACACTGAACGAGGTTCTTCCCGACATAGTCCAAGGCCAGACCGATCCCCTCCCGCACATGGCCGATCATCGTGTCGATGTCCTTCAACATCTCGTCGCGGCGCGCCACATCAAGAGCAGCGTTCACCCCGCCGGGAACAGCGAAGGTAGGGTGGATGCGACGCCCTGCCACCAGTTCGATGATCCGCTGACCGTACTTGCGCAGGGCGATCGCCTTCTTAGCCAATTGGGGGTTGGCCTCGATCAACCCAACCACGTTGCGGATGGCCGGATCAGCATCCCATCCCAATAACAGGTCGGGGCCGGCCAGTTCGAAGAAGTGCATGGAATGGGACTGGATGATCTGCCCCATGTGAATCAGCTCGCGCAGCAGTTTGGCGGCAGGCGGAATGTCCACCCCGACAATGATGTCGCAGGCTTTGGCTGCAGCCAGGTGGTGGCTGACCGGGCAGATCCCGCAGATGCGGGGGGTGATGATGGGCATCTCGAAGAACATCCGGCCTTCGGTGTACTTCTCGAAGCCGCGGAATTGGTCGACGTGGAAGATAGTTTTCTCCACGCTGCCGTCATCCCCAAGAAAAATAGAGACGCGGGCATGGCCTTCAATCCGCGTAACAGGGTTGATGGTAATTTTCTCGGCCATGGTTCCTCCTACTCGTAACTCAAGAGCTTGCCCTCAAGCTTGGGGGTCTTCCCCTCCAAGACATCCTTGAGGACTTGATAAATGGCATCCGCGGAGGGCGGACAGCCGGGGATGAAGAAATCCACTTTTACAACTTCGTTAAGGGCCATGCAGCGGGGCAGATGCGTGCCAATGCCGGGCCCTTTGGGGATTTTCCCGTCGACGGTGGTCTCAGTGGTCACATACCCGCGCCGCAGCAGCTCTTCGATGGGGATCCAGTTGCGCATGGCGTTGATGCCGCCGAAGACGGCACAGTCACCCAATGCCACCAGAACCTTGCAGCGTTCTCGGTAGAGCTTGGCCACCTCCAGTTGGTGGTCCGTAGCCACAGCTCCTTCGATCACCCCCAAGTCGGTACCGAAGGCAGGGATTTTCAAGTCGGTGATGGGAGTGGCTGTCAGGACCAATCCCATCTGGACCAGCTCGATAATCCGTTCATCCATGTCCAGCAGCGACATGTGGCAACCCGCGCAGCCTTCCAGCCAATCGCTGGCCAGGGTTACACGCTGCCGCGGGCTAATTTCCTTACTCATTGCGATCCTCCTTGCT
>JAPLHV010000179.1 GCA_026389455.1 Coprothermobacterota bacterium | reverse complement strand
TCTGGCGGTGTTCTTGGGCTTCCTCCTCTTCCCCAAGATGGGACCCTTGTTGACTGCCCCCCAAATTCTCTGGATGAACCTTGTCACCGATGGTTTTCCTGCCCTGGCATCGGGTATGGACCCACCCGAAAAGGATGTCATGGGCCGTCCCCCCCGCTCGCGTAAACAGGGCATCTTCACCCGGCCCCTTTTTCTGCGTATCGGCGTGGCAGCAGCGATCATGGCTGCCGGCGCCTTGCTTGCTTTCCTCTGGGGAGCCCAAGCTGGCGTGGGCAAGGCCGAGACGATGGCCTTCACCACAATTGTCTCATTGGAACTCCTCTTCGCTTTCCTCTCCCGCTCCGAGCGAATGCCTACCTGGAAGATGAAGCTTTTTGAGAACCGTTACCTGCTCTGGGCTTGTCTGCTCTCTTTCCTGCTGCAATTGGTCTTGATCTACTTCCCACCCCTGCAAGGCGCCTTCTCTACTGTCCCCTTGGGTTGGCTGGATTGGGGGATCGTGGCAGCGATTCTTTTGGTCAGTGGGCTCTTGATGGAAGGTTTGAAAGTGACACTCTTCTCTCGGCTCTCCTCGTAGGGGCGGGTTTCAAACCTCCCTCTATCCCCGTAGGGGCGGGTTTCAAACCTCCCTCTATCCTCGTAGGGGCGGGTTTCAAACCCGCCCTTTTACCCCCTTAGGTTGCGCAGCAAGAGCGCTCCGTAGCGCCGAAAGAGGGCGAAAGAATAGCTGAACTTGGAGATCCCTACTTCCCTCACTTTGAGGGTTATGGGAACTTCGGCAAAGCGTAACTTAGCCCGCTTACAGAGCAGAACTTCCTCCAGTTGAATGGAGAAGTCCTCCTCCTTGGTTCCGGCGATTACTTCCAGACCGCGCCGGCTGAAGCCACGGTAGCCTGATGTAGCGTCATGCACCGGCAACCCCATCATTCGCCCGAAAAGATTGCCGGCTCGGGAGAGAACTCGTCGCCAGAGCGCGACATTGACCATCCCTCCGTGGGCGACGTAGCGCGAACCGATCACAACCTCCGCGCCTTTAGCGAAAGCCTGGCGGAAGCGCGGCAGGTGCTCGGGGTCATGGGTGAAATCAGCGTCCATGAAGATGGCAAAATCCAGCGTCTGCTGGAGAAGGAACGGCACAGCGGTGCGGATGGCCTGAGCGAAGCCGCGGTTCTGTGCATGATCAAGACGGACGATGTTCCCGAAACGGCCCTGCTCGCCCTCGATCTCGTCCTTGGTGCCGTCATGACTGCCGTCATTCACGCAGAGGATGCGCCAGCCGGCCAACCCTTGGCTCGCGAAGACATCCTCCAGTCTCTCCAGCAAGGGCGTCATGTTCCCCTCCTCGTTGTAGCAGGGGATCACTACCCATCCAGCTTCAGACATGCCCTCTAGTCAATCGCAGAAGCTTTTCCCTGTCAATTGGTGGAAGGCCTGGGCTTCTCCTACAATCAAGGCCGTGCGCAGGACTGCCTTCTGGATACTGCTGATCCTCTTTGTCGCGCTTCGCCTGGTTGGGTTGGGCAACCCGCTCAGTGAACAAGCCTCCTGGCGGCAAGCGGATACCGCGGCGATGGCCCGCAACCTGCTGCAAAATTTCTCCTTCCTCCCCCAACTGGACTACGACGGACCAGGTCCGAACACCTCCCAATTGGAGTTCCCCTTCTTGCCGATGGTCGCGGCCCTTGTCTGGAAGGTCTTCGGAGTGGCCGACTGGAGCGCCCGCCTGGTAGCTTTGGCTTTCTCCATGCTCTCCTTTCTCTTCCTCTGGCGCCTTGCCGCGCGCACCTTGGGGCGCCGAGCTGCGATTATCGCTGGTTTAGTTTATGCCATCACCCCTTTCAACGTTTTCTACAACCGCACGGTGATGCCCGAACCGGTCTTGCTGGCTTTCAGCCTGATGGCTCTGGATGCTTTCGTCCGCTACCTGGACCAGGGTGGCAACGGCAATGCCGCCTGGGCAGCTCTATCCATCCTGGCGGCAACTTTATCGAAGCCGAACTTTCTCTTTTTCGGGCTGGCTTTCGTCGTCCTGCTGGTCAGCCGTAAGGGTTGGCGGGGCTTTCTTGATGGGCGCCTTTGGCTGATCACTGTAGCTGGACTGCTCCCCGCGCTCCTTTACTATCAATGGGCCAACCTGCAAGCCAACCAGCATTTCCTCACCGGGCTCCTGGAGAAACGAATGCTGCCCACTTTCCTGGAGACGCTCTTTTCTCCCGCTTTCTGGTCCTTTCTCCCTGTCCGCCTGGCTGAGCGCGTTTGTTCCTGGCCCGGCCTGGTTCTCTTCTTCCTCTTTACCCTGGCTGCTCTCTTCTCCCGGCATGCCCGCTACCTTGCCTTCGCCACCCTGGGTTGTTTGTTGCTATTCATCTTCGTCAGCCTGCCCATCCAATACGAACATGACTACTACCACCTGTTGCTGGTTCCCATCTTCGCTTTGACTCTGGGATGGGGGTTGGCCGCTATCAGCCGGGCGAAGGCAGGCAGCTTTTCTCTTGAGCCTCTCGGGGTCGGACTGACGGTGGGCTTAGCCGTGGTTATTGTGTCGAGCGGGTTGGCCGGGGTAGGTCGGTTTTGGCAAGCAGACCCCGCTCCGCTCCGTCTGGGCCAACTGATTCGCACATACACTGAACCGAATGACCTGCTGCTGGTTGACCAATTGAACCCCATTTATTTCTACTACGCCGACCGCAAAGCCTGGCGAGTTCCCCCGTCCGACTTGACGCCAACCCTCATGCAAGAGCGGCAGCGGGAAGGGGCTACTTGTCTGGTTCTGGTCAGCGTTGAGGGCCGCCGTGCCTTCCCCTCGCCTGAAATGTCCGGGCATGTGTGGCTGGACGGCGTTGATGGTAAACTAGTCCAGCTTAAGTAATCCTCGGAGGAAATAATGACCAAAGTGGAACGGTGCCCCAGTTGTGGGGCGATCAAGTGCCCCAATTGCGGCGCC
>JAPLHV010000157.1 GCA_026389455.1 Coprothermobacterota bacterium | reverse complement strand
CCTATACGATCGAGATCCACAGCGATGGGGAAGACCGATCGATGAGGGAGGTGTACGGGCTAAAACAATCAGAGAAGTCGACCAAGGTCTCTGGAACCAAACGATAGACCGGTCGACGATCGACCTGTCAACGTATCACGGTAACTCTCCTCATTAGAGGGGTGGCTCTGCGGTTCCGGAAGGGTGGCTCTCCACTAATCGGAATGGTGGCTCTCCACTCACCGGAACAGTGGCTCCGGCGAACCGGAATATTCAAACAATAGCGCGCATGTCAAGCAGGCTCGTCTATAAAGCGATCTTGGATGATGCCTTGCGTGCAAGAAATGTAGCAATCTTTGTAGCGTCTTTGGACAATAATCTGGTTGGTTATACTATTTCTGCCTGGGATTGGAACTATTTCAGACATATGTTTGTTCTTCGACATCCTCTTGTAGGATTGATTGTATTGGCCGATTGGATAAAAAAGACACTAAAGCCATATAAGGCCTCTGTCCAGAATCCAAGTCCGGGGGATGAGATCACACGATCGCAGCAAACGGCAGGAAATACGAGCCAGACGCCTATCTTGGAAGAAAGTGCAAAAGGAATCGTCAGGGTTATTTTCATAGGCACTGATCCACAGGTGCGTTCGATGGGGTTGGGACTTGGTCTTTATGCTCATATTATCCCGCATTTTAGACAACAAGGCTTTACTCGCATCGTTGCTCATATCCGAGCAAGCAACATTGCCTCCTTCAACATGCATAAAAAAGCTGGTTGGACAGTCATTCAAAGCAAGAACGGGTATTTTGCTTACCTCGAAATCAAGCCTGAAGCAGCCAGCAATAACGTATAATCTTGCGTAAGCGAATTTGACTATCATTTTCTGGACTGATCCTTAAGACAAGAGCGTTCTCAGGAATGCGTGGGGCTTTTCCCAAAAGAGGATGGCTCGTCTATAATACCTGCGTTTCGGTCACATCACAGAACACAGAAATGGAGATGAGCATTCCATGAAGTTACAAGCGTTGTTTCAACCTCGTTCAATTGCCGTCATCGGCGCATCCCGGCGGGAAGGGTCGATCGGGTACATGGTGGTCAAAGGTATCATCGATTCGAAGTTTGAAGGAGCTATCTACCCCATCAACCCGAAGGCGGATGAGATTCTGGGCATCAAAGCCTATCCTACCATGCAAGACGTCCCCGGCGAGGTCGATCTGGCTATGCTCACCGTTCCCGTCAACGCTGCGTTGGAGGCTTCCGAGGATGCCGGTCGCAAGGGAACCAAAGTACTGGCGGTGATCACTTCCGGCTTTGGCGAAGTGGGCCGCCGAGACTTGGAGGAACAACTCGTCGAGATTGGTCAGCGCTATGGCATGGCCATCGTCGGACCGAACATCGTCGGCATTCTCAACAACCCAGCTAAGGCCAATGCTTCCTTCAGCCCCTACTTGCCGTACCCCGGCTCGATCGCCCTGGTCTCTCAGAGCGGCGCCCTATTGATCGCCTTGGATGGAATGACCTGGATCGACAAGATCGGTATCTCCCACATGATCTCCATCGGCAATATGGCCGACTTGGACATGGCTGATTTCATCGACGCGCTGAACGAGGATCCGAACACCGCCGCCATCTCCCTCTACGTGGAAGGGTTGAAAGATGGTCGAAAATTCCTCGACGCAGTGAAGCGCAGCGCCAAACCAGTGATCGCCCTGAAAGCGGGCACTTCCAAGCGCGGCGAGCTGGCTACCGCCTCGCACACCGGGTCCTTGGCCGGATCGACGAAAGTCTACTCCGCTGCCTTCAAACAGTTCGGGGTCACCATTGCCAAGCACTTGGACGAGCTGTTCGTTCGCTCCATCGCCCTCTCCATGATGAAACCGCTCATGGGCGATAACATCGCCGTTATCACCAATGGCGGCGGGGCCGGCGTATTGGCTACTGATGCCGCAGAGCGATACGGCATTCCCCTGTTGGATCCGCCCCAGGAGCTGAAGGATCTCTTCGCTCAATGGATGCCTGCCTTCGGAAGCCCTCGCAACCCGGTAGACATGACGGGCATGGCTGCGCGGCGGGAGTACAAAGGCGCCGTACTGGACGCTCTGAAGCATCCCTGGACCGATGGAGCGGCCGTACTTTACTGTGAGACTGCAGTCACCGATCCTCAAGACATTGCCGAAGGGATCTATGAAGCCTACCAAGAAGCGGGCGCCACCAAGCCGGTAGTGGTCTCTTACCTTGGTGGAGAGCGCGCCTTGAAAGCGTCCGAATGGATGAAAAGCAAAGGAGTTCCGGCTTACTTCGACCCCGATCAAGCGATGAGCGCCTTGGGCTGCCTGCGCGACTATGGCCGCTATCAGGCCCATCGGGAAACCTCCACCTTCATGCCGTTTGATGATGTGAACCCGGTCAAAGTTGGCGAGATTTTCGCTAAAGCGCGCAGCGAGGGACGTCTCGACTTGTCTGAAAACGAGGGAGACGCAGTCTTTCAAGCCTACGGACTGCCCGTTGCTCCTTTCCGTCTAGCAGAAGACGCTGAGCAAGCGGTGGAGGCGGCCAATGCCATCGGCTACCCGGTGGTGGTGAAGATCGCCTCGCCGGACATCCTTCACAAGACCGAAGCCAAGGGCGTCAAAGTGGGATTGTCCAACGTGGAGGAGGTTCGACAAGCTACCGCCGAGGTCATCGCCAATGCAAAAACGTACAAGGCCAACGCTAAGATCGATGGTGTACTGGTGCAGAAGATGGCCCCCAAGGGCGGAACTGAGGTCATCTTCGGCGCCATCAAGGATTCCACCTTTCAACAGACCGTGATGTTCGGGCTGGGTGGGATCTTTGTCGAAGTCTTGAAGGATGTCACCTTTCGCGTCGCCCCGGTCTCTCCGCAGGAAGCGCGAAAGATGATTGCTGAGATCGCCGCCTACCCGATCATCAAAGGCGCACGCGGCCAGAAGCCCCGCGATGAGGCAGCGCTAGCTGAAGCGTTGTCTCGCCTTTCCCAATTGGTCGTAGATTTCCCAGAGATCAAAGAACTGGACGCCAACCCAGTGATGGTCTACGAGGATGGGTTGCTGATCGTCGACTCGGTGATCAAGTTACAGTAGGGGCACGGCATGTCGTTCCCCTACACCCTGCCGGTGGCTATCTAGATGTTCAATCTCCGAGCGCCGGGTCCAACGCCCGGCGCTCTTTTTAATCAGCTTTTTGATAAGATGGCTGCGTAATGAGCGAACCAACGACGAACCAACAAATTGCGAACAGTCTGGGGGGGAAAGAACAGGCCATGGCAACCGAGGCAGAAGGGGGTAGCCTGCTTCGATCCGTCCAACAAACGTTGGCTCTCTCTCTCGATGCGGAGGAGATGGGGCAGCGTTTTGTCCAGTTGACCAGAGAAGCATGGGGTTTCGATCGCGCTGATTTCCTTTGGTTGGAATCGCAAAACCAAGTACTGCGGCCTCTCTTTGATCAGGCGCCGGCCTTTCCATTGGTCTTCTTTCCAGGCTCTCTGGCCAAGCAAGCGGTCGAACGCAACGCAGCCTGGTCCCTCGATCCAAGCGCAAACGAAGAGTCGCCGGAAGCCAAGTGGCTGGCGTCGCAGGGTTTTCCATGGATCGTTGCCTGGCCTCTTTTTCATGGTGGCGCATTCTGCTGCTTGGTTCTCTTCGCCTTCCGCGACCTACCCTTGGAGGGTCCACAACCAGAAGACTTGGCCGATTTGGCTCATCCCCTGGCAGCCGCTTTGGTCAACGCGCGCCTGTACACACTAGCCAACAAACAACTAGAGATGATCGCCTTATTGGACCGAGCCGGCATGGCCATCGCCTTGGGAGAAGAGGACTTGCGCACCGTCTTGCGCAAAACCCTGGAGGAGGTTCGGGCTTTCATCGGCTCGCATAACATCCGCTTATACCGCCTGGATGAGCAAAGCCAAATCCTTTATCCAGAGGTTGCGGTTTGCGCCCCGGGCCGATACTCTCCCCAGGAAGAGAAGATGATCGGGACCATGACCCTTCATTTAGGTGAAGGGATCACCGGTTGGGTAGCAGCTACGGGTCAGCCCTTGCTTTCCGGCGACGCCGAGCGGGAGCCGCGAGGCCGTCATATGCCAGGGACGGCGTTTCTCGATGAATCGATGATCAGCGTCCCGCTGAAGGTGGGGGAATCAATACTCGGCGCCTTGACGATGGCCAAACTGGGTCTTTTTCAGTTCGGTGAGTTGGAGATGCGATTGGCCAGCCTATTGGCCTCACAAATGGCGATTGCCCTGGAGAACGCCCGTCTCTACCAGATCCAATTGAAGGTTCGCACCCAGCTTGAACAGGACATCGAACGCATTCGAAAATTGGAAGCTGTGCGCGAGGACTTTCTTTACTCCGTCTCCCACGAGCTGAAAACACCGCTTGCTGCCATCGCAGCGACCCTGGAGATGTTGGATCAGGTTCCGCCGGAGCAACGGGCGCAATTCCTTCTCGGTTATCGCGATCTCCTGATGCGATCCAGTGAACGCCTTCAGCGTCTGGTAGGAAACCTGCTGGAGACTTCCAAGTTCACCTCAGGCTCGCTGGAGCTCTACCTCGTGGCGCATGACCCTCTCGCTTTAGCCCGGGAAGCCTTACAGCGAATGGAACCAGAAGCCGCATCGAAGAAGTTGACCCTAGAGTTGGAAGCCGGCGAAGGGTTGCAACAACTCTATCTTGACCGGGAGCGAACTCTGCAAGTCCTGGGGAACCTGCTCTCCAACGCCATCAAATACTCTATGCCGGGGGGGAAAGTGACTCTCTCGCTTCTAGAGGAGAAAGCCGGAGTAACCTTCGCCATACGTGATCGCGGTTTTGGCATCTCTCGAGAAGAGCAGCTTCATATATTTGAACGCTTCTTCCGCAGCAGCTCGACGCAATCCTTCAATGCTTCCGGATCAGGCCTTGGCCTTTTCCTGAGCAAGGCATTGGTGGAGGCGCACGGCGGCCGTATGGGAATTGAGTCTGAGCTGGGAAGGGGCACGCGCGTCTGGTTCACCCTACCGCGAAATAGCCAGGGCCATCGTTGAACCGGGCCCTCCGCCTTCCTTCCCAACCCGGCCCGGCCTTAAACCGGGCCATCGTTTCTCTGGCCTTCCCTGCCGTCGCCGAAAACCTCCTCCTGACCACCGCCACCTTCACCGACACCTTGATGATCGGCTGGTTGCACAACCCGGCCGCTCTCTCTGCCTTAGCGATTGGCGGTTTCATCAATTTCGTCCTTAGCAATCTATTCGCCTCCGTGGCAGTGGCTTCCACCTCGTTAGTGGCTCGTGCTTGGGGCGCCGATGACCCCTCCTTCGGGCGCGAGATCCTCGGCCAGGCACTCGTCTTCTCTTTCCTTAGCGCACTCGTTTTCCTCCTGGCTGGTTACCCCCTCGCTGACTCCTTGATGCGTCTGATGGGACTTCAAGGGGAAGCTGTCTCCTTGGGCGCCTATTATTTGCAGGCACTCCTCGTGGGAAATCTGCTCTTCTTCCCGGGGATCGTCCTCTTTGGCGGAATGCGCGGAAGTGGCAATACCCGGACACCGATGAAAGTCACAGGCTTGATCACCTTGCTGCATGTCTTTCTAGCGTACCCACTAATTTTCGGCGCTTGGGGGTTTCCTGCCTTGGGAGTGCGCGGCGCAGCCTTGGCCATCCTCACAACCAATGCCGGAGGGGGGTTGATCGTCATCTTGCTAACCTGGCGCGGCCAGGGCGACTTCTTCCTGCGGGTGCGGCACCTTCTCCCGCGGCGCCGGCTGATCCGGCAGATCATTCGCCTTGCCGGTCCGGCCTTCTGGGAACAACTCATCTTCCGCACCGCGCAGTTGGTCTTCATGCGCCTTGTCTCGGCACTGGGGGAAATCGCCTTGGCCGCTCACCAAATCGCCAACAGCATCGAGTCGGTCTCCTATATGCCTGGGTGGGGGTTCGGCGTGGCCGGAACCACGCTGAGCGGCCAGTACATGGGAGCGGGACAATCCGTCATGGCCGAACGCAGCACCTGGCGCACGATGTACTTCAGCTTGGCTGTCCTGGGAACCTTCGGCCTGCTCTTCCTCCTTTTCGGCCGCCAACTGGCTTCCCTTTTCGGCAGCACGCCAGAAGTGATCGCACTGGCCGGCATCGCCATCCAGTTGGGTGGACTGGAACAACCCGGCTTGGCCGTATTCAATGTCTTGGGCGGCGCCTTGCGAGGAGCGGGAGATACGCGCAGCCCCATGCTGGCAACTCTGGCCGGGGTTCTTGGCGCACGGATCCTGCTGGTCTACCTCTTTGCCTTCGTCTTCGGTTGGGGCCTGGCAGGTGTCTGGCTGGCAACAAGCATCGACTGGACCATCCGCGCTGTCTTCCTGATTCTTTTCTACCGTCAGGGACGATGGAAGCGGAATATCGCCCTTCCCGCCTGAAAGCTCTTCACTCTAATGGTCGTTTGATGGACTGATCATTTGATTGGTCGTTTGCGCCAAGGTGGAATTCCGCGAAAAGGTCTGACCGGCCAAGAACAACATAGCCCCCGGCAGGGTGTCAACAGTACAAGTCGATACGATTCATGCATGCCGCACTGGGGCGCCACGGTCCCATCCCAGCACAAGCAAAGATGCCATGGGGGCGGCAGTCCCAGCAACAGAGCAGGGAAGCAGCGGGAGGAGAAGGCTCAGAATGGAGGGGCTTTACACAGGCGAGAGAGGGTAAAACGCTACCGCTAGAACGTCCGGGCCGGAATGTGAGCCAAGAGCCGGTCCCACCTCGGAGATCAGGATTTCCTTGGGGCAGTTGATCTCCAGTAGAAGGCGTCGTTTCAACTCGTAGGCCTGCTCGCTGCTATCCCCATGCATCACCGCAATACCAGCCGGCTGCTTGCCCACTGCGGCCTTGACCCGCTGAATCAGTTTGTCGATGGTCTGGGAGGGGTTGGCCTTGCTCACCAGCTCGATCACCCCATGGCGCAGGCGGATCATCGGGTGGACATTCAACAAGGAGGCAATCCGCGCGACCGCCGACGAGACTCGCCCCCCGCGGGCTGCCCAGGTCAGATCAGGGATTACAGCCAATATTTGGACACGGGCGATGACTTGCTGGATACGCTCCAAGATACGTTCCCTGGTTCTTTCCTGGCCGACCGCCTCCACCGCCTCCATAGCGATCAACCCCAACCCCATCGAGATCGAACCGCTATCGACGATTTCCACCTCACCATGCTCCAGAAGAGACCGCGCCAACGTCGCCGACTGGTAGGCGCCGCTGTTCCTCGCCGGGATGGTCAAGGTTAATACTTTGCGCCCTTCCGAGATCAGGCGTTGGAAGATCGTCAGGTATTCACCCACCGGTGGGGCGGATGTTTTGGGATAATCCAGCTTGCTGCGCAACATCTGGAAGAACTGTTTGGACTTCAGGTCAACTTTGTCTTTAAAGGTTTGATTACCAAACACCACCGGGAAAGGAACCTCTACGATCCCCAATGTTCCCACCGTCTCCCGGGGAAGATCGGCGACGCTGTCCACCACAACGGAGTATTCGCTCATATAGTTATTGTAATGCCTCTGGGAAGGAAGCTCAACGATATCGCCCTGCCGGGGGCTATCAAGTTGCCGGGGGCTATCAAGTTGCCGGGTGCCGGGGGCTATCAAGTTGCCGGGGGCTATCAAGTTGCCGGGGGCTATCAAGTTGCCGGGGGCTATCAAGTTGCCGGGGGCTATCAAGTTGCCGGGGGCTATCAAGTTGCCGGGGGCTTGTCTAGCTTGAAGGGCTCACCCCAAGAAAGGGGAGAATAGCTTGCATTTTCCTGAGCCTTCGGGGAAAATGATAACTTGCGGCAGCATGATATTGAACAACATTTCCAACCCTTGGAGGAAGAAAAAGGATGAGTTTAATCGAAGATATTTATGCCCGGGAAGTATTGGATTCTCGCGGCTTGCCAACCGTAGAAGTAGAAGTCTACCTGGCTGATGGTTCAATGGGACGGGCCATCGTCCCCTCCGGCGCCTCGACCGGAACGTATGAAGCATTGGAACTGCGCGACAATGACAAGAAGCGCTTTGCTGGAAAAGGCGTGCAGAAGGCTGTGGCCAATGTCATCGACCGCATTCTCCCCGAGTTGGAGGGGATGGATGCCCTCGATCAGGCTTCTATCGATCGAACCATGTTGGCCTTGGACGGCACCGCCAACAAGACGGTTCTGGGAGCTAACGCCATCCTCGGCGTATCCTTGGCGGTAGCTGACGCCGGCTCGCAATTCCAAGGAGTGCCCCTCTATACATACCTTGGAGGGATGGCCTCCCACATCTTGCCGGTTCCCCACATGAACATCCTCAATGGTGGCAAGCACGCCGACAATAATGTCGATATCCAGGAATTCATGATCGTGCCGGTTGGAGGGGGCTCCTTTCGGGAAGCTCTGCGCATCGGGGCCGAAGTCTACCATTGCCTGAAAGGTGTCTTGAAAGAGCGCCATCTTCTGACCTCGGTTGGCGACGAGGGCGGCTTTGCCCCCAATCTGGCGACCAATGAGGAAGCCATCCAGGTGATCATGGCAGCCATCCAAAAAGCCGGCTGGAAACCAGGCGAGGACGTCTTCCTGGCCTTGGATTCAGCGGCCTCGGAGTTCTTCGCCGACGGCAAGTACTATCTCAAGGCAGAGGGGCGGGAGCTCACCTCCAGCCAAATGGTCGCCTATTACGTGGACTTGGTGGCGCGCTACCCAATCATTTCCATCGAGGACGGTCTGGCCGAGGATGACTGGGATGGTTGGGTCGAGCTAACCCGAGAGCTGGGCAATAAAATCCAGTTGATCGGAGATGACCTTTTTGTGACCAATCCCGTTCGACTGGCCAAGGGGATTCAGTTGGGAGCAGCCAACAGCGTCTTGATCAAGTTGAACCAGATCGGCTCGCTGACGGAGACCCTCCAGGTGATCGAGCTGGCTCGCCGCAACGGCTACAGCGCGGTCGTCTCCCACCGTTCCGGAGAGACCGAGGACACTTTCATCAGCGACCTGGTGGTGGGCCTCAACATCGGGCAGATCAAGACTGGCGCTCCTTGCCGCTCGGAGCGGGTAGCCAAGTACAACCAACTGCTGCGCATCGAAGACGAGCTTGGAACGGCTGCACTCTTCCTGGGCAAGGAAACCTTTGCCCGTTTTCTGCCCTGAGACTCTATGACTTCTCGATGAGAGATCGCTGCGCCGGCCCTTCGGGGCCGGTGTTTTTTGGACGCCCTCGCCGGCGGTGCTACAATATGACCCCCGGCAGCATTATAGCCCTCGGCAAGTTAAAAGCCCCCGGCAGGGTGTTACTGACTCAAAATGCAAAGGACGGGAGAAAGAGTGGAATTCGTGAACTGTGTCCCACAAATTAGCGCTGATTGGTTGAGCCGATGACAATCGACAAACGAGAGCTTTACCGCTTTCCCTGGTCGATGAATGACAACCCTATCGCTTGGCTGGAAGTGTCGGACATCTGCAATATTCACTGTGAGGGTTGCTACCGGCAGTTCATGACAGGACACAAATCGCTGGATCAAATCAAGGAAGAGGTTCTTTTCTTCAAGCGCTGGCGCAACCCGGATAATGTATCGCTGGCGGGTGGCGAACCGTTGATTCATCCGCAGATCCTGGACATCGTCGCTTTCATCCGGCAAAACAAGATCAAGCCGATTGTCCTGACCAACGCCCTTGCTCTCACACCCGAACTTTTGCGAGAGTTGAAGAAAGCCGGGTTGGCCGGCTTTACCATCCATATCGACAGCCACCAGGGACGACCGGGTTGGGTCGGGAAGAGCGAGAAAGAGCACAACCAGCTCCGTCAGAAGTACGCCGACATGATCGCCGAGGTGGGCGGACTCTATGTGGTCTTCAATTCCACGGTCTATCCCTCCACCTTCCAAGAGATCCCCGATGTGGCCGCTTGGGCGCAGGCTAATATTGACCGGGTCCATGGCCTGGTATTTATTACCTATCGAACCGCCACCGAGTCTCAGGTGGGGACCGATATCACTAAGCAAGAAGTGGACTTGACCAAGCTAAGCTACGTGCGCGACAAATTCGACGAGCGCTTCGTCACCAGCCCCGAGGTTTACCGTATCTTGCAGGAACACTGTCCGCAGTTGGCGGCCTCCGGCTACCTGGGCGGAAGCATCCGCCACGACTCCATCAAGTGGCTTAGCGGCGCCCTGATCGGCTCGCGCAAGGCCATTTACGGCTCGGTGGGAAAGAAGGCCATGGAGGCATCTCAAGTATTTCATCATCTTTTCCGAGGAACCTATCTCGCCTATATGGCCCAAGCCAGGATCGGCTCGAAGGTTTTCATGGCTGCCCCCTTCGATAAAGAGATCAAGAAAGCTGCCCGCTGCTGGGGCAGAGACGTGCTGCGCCACCCCGGCCGCCTCTTTGAAACAATCTACGTTCAGAGCATCGGCATTATTCAGGCGCCAGACGTGATGCCGGACGGTCGAGCCGATATGTGCGACAGTTGCCCCGACATCACCATCCATGAAGGACAGTTCGTCAACTCTTGCCGGCTGGATGAATATCGTCTCTTTGGAGGTTTCCTCTCGCTCACTGACAAGCAGACGTCCCCCGACTCCCCTCCCCACCCGCAAGAAGGCGGAGGAAAAACTGGGGAAGGCTAATATGGCCCGAGGTTTCCTCCCCAGTCTGCTGCGCCTGTTGCGGGGGAAACCTCACCTGCCCCCCTCGTTGGCTGACAATCCGCTGCTTCTGGCACTGGTACGACGCCGCAGCGTTCGCTCCTTTCGGATCCGGGAGATCCCCGACGATATCTGGTCAGCCATTCTGGAGGCCGGACGATTGGCTCCCTCAACCGTCAACCTGCAAAGTTGGAGCTTTGTCCTCTTTACCAGCGCCACCTGGCAGGAGCGCTTCGAGCGGCCGATCCCCTTTCACGCGCCCCGCGGCCTGATTTTGCTGGGGGACACCCACAGAAACCGGCAAGTTTTGGAAGCCTTCCCGATAGCTCCTTTGGTGGAGTACACCATCGCCGTGATGAACGCTTCGCTGGCGGCGATGGCCATGAACATCGCCGCCGAGGCCCTTGGCGTCTCCTCCGTGATGCTCTCGGAAACGGGCCGGAGCGGCCTCTTGGATGCCGGCTATCTAAAGATGAAGTTGGCCTTGCCACCCTCCGTCTACCCATTGATGACCATCCTCTTCGGCTACTCGGCGGCGCCAAGTCCCCCGATGCCTCCCAAGCTGCCATTAGAAGCGATCGCCTTCCCGGGGATCTACCGGGAGACTGAACGCGCCGTGATGGAAGATTGGTTGGCCCAGATGAAAGCCGGTTACAAGGCCAGCCATCTCTTCCGAACCTCTTTTGAGGATCAGTTGGCCGTCTACCGCTCCAAGATTCACCAAGCTGAACATGACTTGGAGGAGATGGTCTTCGGCGAGCAGGCAGCCTGTCGCTTACAAGAGCCGGGCGAATAAAGCCAGGGCGGTCCTCCAATCGCGAATCACCAGTTCAGCCTCACTGGTAGAAGCGGCGTTCCGGCCGGCCATCACGTGGACCGAGAGGATTCCTGCCCCTCTCGCTCCTTTCACATCAGCGTTCAAGCTGTCCCCAAAATGCAGGCACTCCTCGGGCTGAACCTGCAATTGACGAAGCGTTTCCTGGAAAATGGCCGGCTTGGGTTTGCGGTGCATGAAGCCAGAGGATAGCACCACAGCATCGAAGTAGGGGAGGAGACCCAAACGTCGCAGGCTTTCGCGGCGTTGCGCTGGTGGGATTTGGGTGTTGGAGACCAGCCCAATCTTGATTCCCTTCTCCTTCAACAAAGCGAGGAATTCGACCGCGCCGGGCAGCGCCACCGTGACCTCGTGTACTCGCTCGGTGATGAAGAGGACAGCCTCCCGAGAAGCCACTTTGTTGGCCGCAGCCGATAACCCCAGGTCCTCGAAGAGCAGAGGGAAGAAATGGTCCAAGGGAACCTCCAGCAACTCTCCAGTCATTCGCTCTCGGGTGACCGCCAACCGTCGCTGGAGAGCTTCCTCAAAGACAGGCTCGGGGGGGAGATGAAGTAGCATAGCGGACTGACGGTAGAAAGCGGATGCCGTCCTCTCCAGGGATGCTGCGCCTTGCTCGCGTTCCTCGATGAGGGTCTCCCAGTAGTCGAAGGTGGCTGCACGCAGATGCATCGCGGCGCCAGGGAGAGGGGAGTGAATCGGGGAAGGGGATGATACCCGGATCAGTCCGATCATCTCAGTGTCTTGCTGCCGCAGGCTATCGTGCTGCCGCAGGCTATCGTGCTGCCGCGGGCTTTCAAGTTTGGCAAGCTCCCGGCAAGTAGATAGCTCCCGGCAAGTAGATAGCTCCCGGCAGGGTGTCCTGTCATGCTGCCGCAGGCTGACTGCTTGTCAATTGATCGGCGTAGCTATAAAGGGCAGGCGCTCCACCGGTATGCCAGAACAAGGCGCGTTTCCCTAGCCTTCCTTCGCTAGCCAATCGCAGGAAACCAGTGAACGCTTTCCCTGTGTAGACAGGATCGAGAAGGATCGCTTCGGTCTGCGCCAATCGCCGAATGGCGGCGTAGGTGGTCTCGTCGAGGAGCGCGTATCCTGGGCCGATGTACTGATCCAGGATAATTGGCGCTGAAGATAGGCTAAAAGAATCCAAGCCGATGGCTTGAGCGGTTTGACCGGCCAGGGCGGCTACTTCCCGGGCCAGAGTGGTCGCGGGCGGCCCCACGCTGATGCCGATCACTTGTCCGCTGCCGCCATAGACCTGTTGGCCCACCAACAAACCGGCTTGGGTGCCTCCCGAAGAGGAAGCATGGACGATGCAGTCGAAGGAGAGCGAGCGCGCTTGGGCTTGCTCCTGTAGTTCGGCCCAGGCAGCCACATACCCTTGCACGCCGATTGGGTCGGAACCTCCATAGGGGATCAGGTAGGGTTCCTTGCCGCATGCCCGCAATGTCTCCATCAACTGTTGGGCGATCGCTCGCCCCTCTTCCAAGGTTCGCGCTCCAAAGTGCAAGGTGGCGCCGGATAAGGTATCCAGCAAGAGGTTCCCCTGTCTATCTATCGGCTCCTCGCCGATCAAGACCAAGTGAGCTTCGTGCCCCAGCTTAGCAGCCAAGAGAGCAGTTTGACGGCAATGGTTGGACTGCACGGCGCCCAGGGTAATGACCGCAGTCGCTTTACGCGAGTTCGCATCAGCCAGCAGGAATTCCAGCTTACGAACCTTATTTCCACCTCCCGCGGGGGAAGTGAGGTCATCACGCTTGATCCATAATTCAACCCCCAGTTGGCGGGAGAGAGTAGGGAGCGCTTCCAGCGGAGTGGGAAGGCTGGTCAAGGAAAGCCTAGAGTTGAAAAGAACCATTGATCTCCCCTTTCTGATAGGTGAGTGCCGTAGTAAAGCCGGCCTCTAAAGCAAACTGGCGGGCTTCATCAAAACAGTTGCCCAACTCTTCGGGGCGGTGACTGTCCGAGCCGATGGTGATTCTGGAAACACCCAGGCGGACCGCCAGCGCAAGCGTCTCCGTGCCAGGAAATGGTTCACCCAACCCATAGGTGCGGATGGCGCGCGTATTGATCTCCATGGCCATTCCTGCACGCTGCAGCAGTTCAAGGATTTCAGGCAATCGCGGAGCGAGGGCGGCCAGGAAGCGCGGGCGAAAGCCTGGGCTGACTTGGCGCTTGAAGTAGTCAAGATGGGCCAAAGCATGACCAAAACCGCTGGCAATAGCATCCCGGACTGCCATCACATAGGCCTCGGCTGTTTCCTCCGGGGTGTGCCTCGCTAAATATGGGCCACTCTCTTCTTGCCCGGCGATGGCAATGTGTTCCAGGCAGTGTACTGAGACCAAGACAAAGTCCCAGGGATAGGACTCTCGAGCGGGTCGGACGAATGTCTCAAAACCGGGAAAATAATCGATCTCCAATCCGTGCTTCAAGAGGACTTGCCCGTTCACTTCGGACTGGGCACGGTCGATATCCTCCCAATAATGGTCAAGCCAATTCAGGGTGCGGAAGCTTCGTCTTTCCCCCCGATCACGGATCCACCTGTCTTCTGTAGCTCGAAGCGGATCAAGGTCGAGGTGGGTAGTAAAACATATCTCCGGCAGCCCGCGCGCAGCCGCAGTAGTGGCGTATCTTTGGATCGACCCCTTGGCGTCGATGGAGTAGTCGGGGTGGACGTGATAATCAGGAATCTGCATGATCGCTCCTTGGTTGCATACCCTGAGATCTTACCACTCTCATCATGATCAAGCTGGGGCCCTTGGCGCGCCGGTTCAGGACACTATAATAGGGCGATGGCCAACGAACTGGAAATCGGCTTCTACCAGCCCGGAGACGAGGAGGGAATCCTCGACCTCTTCCACCGCACTTTTCCCAAGATCCCCCGGGAAATGGAAGACTGGCGGTGGGAATACCAACGCAACCCCTTCGCCTCGCCTCTGATCGCTCTGGCGCGCGCCAACGGGAAAGTCGTGGGACAGGAAGCTTACTTTGCGGTCCCCATGAAGACCGGCGCCTCTCGAGTGATCGGAGGGCAATCGGTGGACACCATGGTGGACCCGGCCTGCCGAGGTCAGGGCGTCTTCAAGAAGCTCGTACTGGCGACCTTCCAGGAGGGTGCGCGCAGGAAGATCCCTCTCTACTACGGTTTTCCCAACCGCAACTCTTATCACGGTTACATCCGGCGTTTCGGCTGGGTCGAAGTGGGCAAGGTGGCACGCTTATTGAAGGTGCTGGATCTCGGCGCGGCTCTGCGAGGCCGCCTGCCTTCACCGACCCTGGCCCATCTGGCTGGAACCGTGGCGAAACCGCTTCTCTGGGCCTACTTTTCCGGTCGGGGGAAAAGGGAAGAGGGTTTCTCCCTCCATCCGATTCAGCGCTTTGGGGCAGACACAGATGCGCTCTGGCAAGTCTTGCGCGAGCGCTGCCGATTCGCCGTGGAAAAGGAGTGCGATTACTTGAACTGGCGCTATCTCGATCACCCATCGGCCGGCTACAAGGCTTGGGCTTTAGGAGAGAAAGGCGCACTGCGCGGCTTCGCCGTCACCCGCACCGTCGACTTGGCCTATCGCTTGGGCTCCGTGGGGGAGCTCTTCGTCGAGCGTTGGGATCCCCGCTTGGCAAATATTTTCCTCACCCTTTTGCTGGACCAGTTCCATCGGGAGAAAGCGGCCATCGTTGCTTCCTGGCTGATGATGCACTCTCCCTTGCTCCCTTCCTACCGGGAAAACGGGTTTCGCGTGCGATCGCTGAACCAACCTCTGATCGCTTACTCCCCGGACGGGTCGATCGATCATACTGCCTTGGGGGTGCTGGAGGACTGGTACATCACCTCCGGCGATTACGACATGTTCTAAAACAAAGGGGACAGATTTATTTATTGATGACAGGCAAACCGTTCTCCTCGCGGATGCTGATTATCGGCGAGGGACGGAACTTGGCCTGCCTCATGAAACGGGTGGCAGGACGGCAACCAGGCATGTGAACAGGCTGGAAGAGTGGAAAAATAAATCTGTCCCCTTATTTGCGCATCACCTCGCGTTGGATGGCACGCTTGAGGGGGCGCGCTCCATAGGCAGGCTCGTACCCCACATCAGCCAGCAAATCACGCGCACCAGGCGTCACTTCCAAACCGATCTGTTTCTCCAAGAGGCGAGCTGACAAGCGCTGCAACTGCAAATCAACGATCTTCCGGACTTGTTCCTTGCCGAGCGCTTGGAAAATGATGATCTCATCAATCCGGTTGAGGAACTCCGGCCGGAAGCTGAGACGAAGGATCTCCAGCGCCTTGGTTTTCATCAGTTCCCATTGGCCGGACAGTTCTTGGATGATTTGACTTCCCAGATTGGAGGTCATGATGATGACCGTGTTGCGGAAATCGACCGTTCGCCCTTGTCCGTCGGTCAAACGGCCCTCGTCGAGGATCTGCAGGAGGACATTAAAAACGTCGGGATGGGCCTTCTCAACCTCGTCCAGCAAAATCACGGTATAAGGCTTACGGCGCACGACCTCGGTCAACTGCCCCCCTTCCTCATACCCAATATAGCCGGGAGGAGCGCCGATCAGACGGGAGACAGTGTGTTTCTCCATGTACTCGGACATATCCAGGCGGACCATGGCCTTCTCATCATCGAAGAGAAACTCAGCCAACGCCTTGGCTAGTTCGGTCTTGCCGACTCCGGTGGGACCCAGGAAGAGAAAGGAGCCGATGGGCCGATTCGGGTCACAGAGACCGGAACGGGCTCGACGCACGGCTTTGGAGACGGCGCTGATGGCCTCATCCTGCCCTACAACGCGCCTTCCAAGACGCTCCTCCATCCGAACCAGCTTCTGCATTTCTTCCTCCATCAATCGGGTCACCGGAATTCCTGTCCACTTGGAGACAATCTCGGCGATATCTTCCTCCCCGACCTTTTCCTTCAACATGCCTCCACCCCTTTGGATCTCCTCCAGGCGTTCGTTGAGGGCGGACAACTCTTTCTGCAGGCCCGGGAGCACACCGAATCGCAGCTCGGCGGCGCGATCCCAGTCACCCTTGCTCTCGGCCTGTTTCTCCTCATTGCGCATGCTTTCCATCTTCTCGGTGGTTTGACCGATCCCTTGCAGGATTTCCTTCTCGACCTGCCATCGAGCGCGCAGCGCCTGGGCTTGTTCCTTCAAGGCTCCAATCTCCTCCTCCATCTTTTTCAAGCGCGACTGGGAGACCGGATCCTTCTCCTTCCGCACGGCTTGGCGCTCCACTTCCAATTGGCGCAAGTGCCGCTCCACCTCATCCAGCTCGGTCGGCAGGCTGTCGATCTCCATGCGCAGATGTGAGGCCGCCTCATCCATCAGATCGATGGCTTTGTCGGGGAGGAAGCGATCCGCGATGTAGCGGTTGGAAAGAACGGCCGCGGCCACCAGGGCAGTATCCTGGATCTTCACTCCGTGATGTACTTCATAACGCTCTTTCAATCCGCGCAAGATGGCAATGGTGTCCTCGACGCTCGGCTCACGCACCACCACCGGTTGGAAACGCCGCCCTAGGGCGGGATCCTTCTCGATTCGCTTGTGATACTCCTCTAGTGTGGTGGCGCCAATGGCGCGTAGATCGCCGCGAGCCAGAGCCGGCTTCAGCATATTGGAGGCGTCCATGGCGCCTTCGGCGGCGCCGGCTCCGATGAGTGTATGCAACTCGTCGATAAAAAGGATAAGGGTTCCCTCGGAGGAGGTTACCTCCTTCAAGACTGCTTTCAGCCGTTCTTCAAACTCCCCGCGAAACTTGGCGCCGGCCACCAGAGCGCTCAAGTCCAAAACCACTACACGTTTATTCTTCAGACTCTCCGGCACATCGCCAGAGGCGATGCGCTGGGCCAAACCTTCAACAATGGCTGTCTTGCCGACTCCAGGCTCCCCAATGAGGACTGGGTTGTTCTTGGTGCGGCGGGAGAGCACCTGGATGGTGCGACGGATCTCCTCGTCGCGTCCGATGACCGGATCCAATTTGCCGCGCCGAGCCAGCTCGGTAAGATCGCGCCCGTACTTCTCCAGCGCCTGGTATTTGTCTTCCGGGTTTTGGTCGGTAATCCGCTGCGTGCCCCGGATCTGGGCCAAAGCCTGCAAGAGACGATCATGATCTATTCCGGCAGCGGTCAGCAAACGTTTTACGGCTCCATCCCCGAGTACGGCCATAGACAGGAGGAAATGTTCAGTGGAGACGTACTCGTCTTTTAGTTGACTGGCTTCCCGCAACGATTGGTCGAGCACCTTCTTCAAGCGCGGGGAAGGGTGGGCCTGGCCTCCGCCGTATACTTTGGGCAGCTTATCAATCTCTCCTGCCAATTGGTGCGTAAAAGGCACGATCTCAACTCCAAGTTTCTGTAAAAGTGGGGGGACCACCCCGTCCGATTGTTCCAATAGCGCGGCCAGCAGGTGCTCCGGCTCCAGAGATTGCTGATTTATGCTCTCAGCCAGGGTGGTGGTTTGGGCGAGGGCGTCTTGCGCTTTGATCGTTAGTCTCTCTAGATTGAAGGTCATGTTTTTTTTCTCCTGGCGCGGAACCCGAAAAGCAGGTCAGGTATCCGCCTATTATTCTCTTACGATTGACCCAAACAGGAACGGGGTTGGGTGCGGTCCAGCGCTTTTAGTTCCTGGAAGAGCTTCTTCTCTTGGCTGGTGATTTCCTGCGGGAGAACCACTTTCACCTTTAGATATTGATCGCCGCCAGGGGGTAAGCCCAACCCACGCAAACGTATGGTGACACCGTTCTGCGTCTCCGCTGGGATGGTTACCATCACCGGTCCCTTCAGGGAAGGGGCCTCCACTTTGGCCCCAAGCATGGCCTCTCCCAGGGTGACAGGCAAATCTAAAAAGAGGTCCAACCCTTTGCGCTCGAAATAGGGATGAGGAGCGATGCGGACCATCAGGTAGAGGTCGCCGGGCTCCCCGCCACTGGTAGATGGGTAACCCTGTCCGCGAAGGCGGATGCGGGCGCCTTCCTCGACCCCTGCCGGGATCTTCACCTCGAGAGTGCGAGCAGTCCCCCCCAGGATAAACGAAATAGGGCGCAAAGAACCATTGAAAGCCTCTTCAAGGCTGATCTCCACGACCGCATCGACGTCTTCCCCTTTGCGTTTGCGCGGGCTCCGGCGGCGGGTGCTGGCGGCGGAATACCCTGAGCTTTCCGCGTTCTCGCTGAAAAAGGCTCGGAAGAAGTCTGAGAAGTCGGACTGCCCCACGTCGAACTGCTGCCAATTGCCCTGTTGTGGTCCCGGGTAGGCGGTCTGCTGGGAGAGCTGCTCCCAGTTGGCTCCGAGCTGGTTGTATTTGGCTCGCTTGTCGGCATTGGAAAGAACCTGGTAGGCCTCATTGATCTGGCGAAACTTCTCTTCCAGGCTCTTGTCCTGGCGATTCGTATCCGGGTGGCATTTTCGGGCCAAATCCCGGTAGGCACGGCGGATGCTCTTTTCGTCCGCATCGCGTGGGACTCCCAGCACCTGGTAGTAATCTTTATATTCCATGCCTCGCTCGCTTCCCGGGCCCGCAAGCCCCTTTCATGAGGCCGCTGGGGTATTACCCAGCGGCCTCTGTCTCTTTGATGTCCTGTTGTCGATTGTACTCGATCCTCCGACTCAGGGGATCATTTCAGCTCCAACTTATGCACCTTTGATTTCACTTCTTCACTCTTGGGAACATGCACTTGCAGGATCACGCATTCTCTCGGGAAGGTATCCGGCGCCGCGCATGGAGGATGCTTGCTGCCGCCAGATCGACGAGCACGACAGCGGTTGCCGCCCAAGCAGCGATGGACGCCAGCGGGGTCGCCGCCTGTTTCAAGGCGATGCCTATAAACGCCCAGGCGATCACCAAAGAGTAGGCCACGTCCCCCCGGCGGAAAGACATCGCGCTGGAGAGCAATGTCGCTAAGACGAGCAGGATCACAGCCCAGATCTCCGGAGAAATGCCCCAGGCATTCCATTTCAGGAAATCAAGCAATTAGAAGACATGCTGCCGCAGGCTGGCTACTATTGGCAATAGTGGCCACCGAGATCCATCCCAGGTAGATGCTGAAAGGCGTCTGCACCATCCATCGCTCGCTGGAAGGAACGTTTTCTTTTCCAATCCCCAGTCGCAGATAGATAACCAGGAGCGAGATCAGCAGGGCCAGCATGGCGAAGATGGTCCTGGTGAACTGCAGATAATGCCAGAGGAAGAGCCAAGCAATGTTAGCCAGGCTGCTGAAGGCAAACCAATAGCCAATCTTGACCAGACGCGGGTTGTCGCGCTGGCTGGGAAGAGCTTGGTAAATGGCGAAAAGGAGCAGGCCGATGTAGATCAAACCCCAAATGGAGAAAACGTAGCCGGCCGGCACGAAGAAGACGGCAAATCGGTCCGAGATGGCGCCGGTATTTTGCCCGTTGAAGGGCAAGGCGTTGGCCAGAATGTTGATCACGATCATCGCCAAGACGGCGATCACGTTCGCCCATTGCCGGACCAGGTTCTTGTTCATCTCTGCGCCTCCGAGTGACTAGATTGAGTAGATCCTCGTGAAAGGATCGACCCCTTAGGTAACTAGAAAAGAGAGTACCTTATGACAGGGCAGAGAAGCAACGGCTGAAGATCCCTCTTCTTGCGCTTCGTTCTGATCTGACTATAATTAAATTGACAAGCATCGATCTATATGAAAGGAGATCAGATGAACGAGAACTCTTATGTAGAGGAATTGCTGGCTTTTTTTAAAGCGCTTTCAGACCCCAACCGCCTCAAGATCGTCGCTCTCTTGGCCAAGGAAGCTCTCTCGGTGGAACAGTTGGCGGAGATATTGGGCCTCAGTTCCTCGACCGTTTCCCACCATCTCTCCCGTCTTGCCAAGGTCAAGTTGGTCGACGCTAGGGCGGAAGGCTATTACAGCGTCTATCAACTCCGCTTCGACGCGCTAAAAGAGATGGCCCAGCGAGTCTTATCACAGGAAATGCTGCCTACCGTAGCGGCGGCTGTCGATGCAGATGCCTATGATCGAAAGGTTCTGAAGACCTTCCTTTCGCCCGATGGGCGCCTGCTGGCTTTTCCTGCACAGCAAAAGAAGGAGCAGGCCATCCTTCGCCACATCAATCAAGCATTCGAGCGAAACCGGCGTTACTCTGAAAAGGAAGTGAACGAGATCTTGTTGCGGTTTAGCGATGATTCAGCGCGCTTGCGAAGAAACTTGGTGGAATACGGCTTGATGGCGCGTGAAGGAGGCGGCGGCGCCTATTGGCGAGTGGACGGCGACTCTCAAGCCGAATTGAGGAAAGAGGAGCTGCCCGGAGAATAGCTTGGCAATGAATTAGCCCCCGACAGGGTGATTACACCGGCTTAATCCAGGAGGATAACGAGATGGATGAGAATGAATATGAAAGATTGGCTGGCGCTTTAGATCGCTTGCCCAACGGATTCCCACGGACATCCATTGGAGTGGAGATCGCCATCCTGAGGAAGATCTTCTCAACCGAAGAAGCGTGGCTGGCTGGCCTTTTGACAGGCCAATGGGAGCCTTTGGACGTACTAGCCCGACGAGTAGGTCTGACAACCGAAGAGGCAAACGAGTAATTCAGTAGTTCAGTAGTTGAGTAATTAAGTAGTTGAGTAAGATCAAGATTTATTATTTACTAGATCACTCAACCACTAAACCACTAGGTCACTCAACCCTCACCTCTTCGACCATTATCTGGCAGAGGGAGGAGCAATGGGCTTGATGACGCCTCAGCCGGCCTTCCACCGCGTGATCCCCGCCCAGCAATCTGTCAAGTCGGAATGGATCCTTCCTTACGACGAGGTCCAGAAGATCCTGATCTCAGCGAAGACCTTCGTTCTCTCCGATTGTATCTGCCGCGTACAGCAGGATCTTGCCGGTCACCGGCATTGCGAGTTCCCGGTGCGGTCCTGCTTGAGCTTCTCTTCGAAACCGCGCGACCCTGGGCCGCACGATCTGTCCAAGGAAGAGGCAATCGCTGTTTTGGAACGCTTCGAGGAGATGGGCTTGGTCCACACGGTCAGCAATGTAGCGCAGGGAGTCGGCTATGTCTGCAACTGCTGCGGCTGTTGTTGCGGTATTTTGCGTGGGATCACCCAATTTGGGATCGAGAACTCCGTCGCGCAGGCCAACTATTTCGCCGTTCTTGATCCCGATCTATGTGCCAATTGCGGGATCTGCCTTGGGCGTTGTCAAGTGCAGGCCATCTCTTTCGAGGGCGGCCGGACAAGCGTGGATCGAGCACGTTGCATCGGCTGCGGTTTGTGTGTGAGCGGGTGCCCACAGCACGCCCTGATACTTCAGTTGAAACCGGAAAACGAGAAAATCGCGCCTCCTCAGGATTTCGCTGATTGGGAACACCAGCGCCTACAGAATCGAGGCCTCATCGAATGAACGAGATCAAGAAAGGGTCGGCCGGTCAATCTGCCAGGGTAGCTGATCCAAACTGACGTTTCCCCCGGAGAGGATCACTCCGATGCGAAGCCCTATCAGGTCGACCTTGGCTTCCCAGAAGACGGCCAGCGGAACGGCTGCGGAAGGTTCGATGATCAGCTTGGTTCGCTCCCAGGTGAAACGCATGGCCGACAGGATGGCATCCTCGCTAACGGTGACAATCTGTTCTACCAACTCTTGGATGATTGGAAAGGTCAGTGTCCCCAGGGAAGTCAACAAGCCATCAGCGATCGTCTGGGGGTACACCGAAGGGAGGATCCGGCCAGCCAGCAGGGAACGATAGGCATCATCGGCTCCCTCCGGCTCGGCAGCGATGATGCGGGTTCGAGGCGAGAGGGCGGAGACAGCGATGGCTGTCCCACTGAGCAACCCGCCACCGCCCACTGGGGTCATCACCACGTCCAGGTCAGGCACTTGCTCCATCAGTTCTAACGCCGCTGTTCCCTGACCAGCGATCACCCGAAGATCGTTGTACGGGTGGACGATGGTGGCGCCGGTTCGTTGCACCACATCCTCAAGTGTTGTCTCGCGCGCTTCCAAGGTCGGCTCGCAGAAAGTGATCTGCCCGCCATACCCGGCCACTCCAGCCACCTTTACTTGAGGAGCGGTGCGGGGCATGACGATGTAGGCGGGGATTCCACGCAAGCGGGCGGCAAGAGCCAGAGCCTGGGCATGATTCCCCGAAGAGTGAGTGGCTACGCCGCACTCAGCTTCCTCCGGCAAGAGGGAAAGGACCGCATTGCAGGCGCCGCGAAACTTGAAGGCGCCGACCTTTTGCAGGTTTTCAGCTTTGAGATAAATATCTGCTTGGGTGCGCTCGTTAAGACTCTTGCAGGTAAAAACCGGGGTGCGGTGAGCAAAGGGACGAATGCGCTCCGCAGCTTGGTGAATCTCTTCAACCGTGAGCGTTCCCATCAGTCGATCCATCTCGTTCAAACGATCCATGACAGACAGGATAGCATGATGCCCGTCTGAATGGTTTCCTTAATTAGTGCGAGAAGCCCTTGCTGTGATCGGCAATATAAAACGATAGGATAATGCCGGATACTCCAACCGACTCATGAAGGCGGCCCCTGTGGGATCACAGGAGGGTTGATGGCACGGGAAAGAGGCTTTCCCAAACCAAGTCGAAGGAAAACCTTCACGATCGGATGATGAGTCTACGGTTTTCGATCTTATCTCCACAGACTTACGAGCAAGCAGATGGCGAAGCCGACGAGCAGGCAGCCGGCAAAACGATTCACCCAGAGCAAGGCTTTCACTGTCACGCGTTTCCGGAGCAAGCCGGTCACAGCGCTGAGGAACAACCACCAGCAAGCTGACCCAAGGAATACGCCGGCCACCGTCCATCCGGCCCCGCTGTAGCCTGAACTGGCACTGGCCAAACCGATCCCGGCGAAGACAGCCAGAAAAGAGAGGATGGTCATTGGGTTGGCCAGGGTCAGCAGGAAAGCGCTGCCGTAGGAAGCCAACAATCCCGAACCTGAACTTCCAGTCGTGAGCGTTGCGGATCGCAATAGGAAGATGCGCACCCCCAAGGCGAGGAGAAAAAGCGAACCGACGAGCTGGACCCAGAAAGAGATGGACGCAAGGAAGGAAGCCAATGAGGCAAGACCTAGCGCGGCAATAGTCCCGTAGATGGCATCCGCACTGGCTGCGCCTAAACCTGAGACAAAACCTTGAATCATCCCGCCGTTCAGCGTACGTTGGATGCAAAGCAAACCGATCGGACCCACCGGCGCCGCGATGCTGAAGCCCAGTGCGAGGCCCCGCCAGAATAATGAGAGTCCATCCACCAAAAAGCCTCCTTGCTAAGGATCCCCTCTGTTCGAACCCGACTAAGTTGCACGAGGACGCCAAGCCGGAGTAGGGGAGAGCAAATAGCCCCCGGCAGGGTGATATTACCACGCCCCCGGCAGGGTGATATTACCACGCCACCGGCGGGGTGATATTACCACGCCACCGGCGGGGAGCTGGAGGAAATTCTAGGGAAGAAAGCTGGTGGATGTCAACCAAAATCCTTCTTTTTTGACAAGGTTGGAAGACCTTCTCTAAGATAGAGCATAATGGCCGAGATGGACATCGGAACAGCTCTCAAGGAACTGCGGCTCTCCCGTGGCATCATACTGGAAGAGGTAGAGCAAGTTACGCGTATCTCCTTGCGTTACTTGCAAGCCATCGAGGAGAATAACTTCCTGGTGATGCCAGGGCTCGTCTACGCGCGAGCCTACGTGCGCAAATATGGCGAGTTCTTGGGCCTTGATCCTGAGCCTCTCGTCGAAGCGTTCAACCGTCAAGCAATCCCTTTGTATCAAATAGAAAAATCCCCTGAGCGCATACCGACTCCCTCGGTGGAAGCATTTACCCGCCGCAGCAATCCCTGGACGCGCGCCCTGGTGATCATCGCTATCATTCTTGTATTGGTGGTAGGCGGTTTGATCATCGCCAACATCTTGCTTCCCTCCACCGCTCCGCCTCCAACCAACACCCCGACCGTCACTCCCACTTCCACCGCTTCGCTGTCTATTACGCCCCCCGCAACAACCAGCCCTACTGCCAACTTACCGACAGGCAGCCCACTTCCCACCGGGAACGAGGTTGAGGTGCGGGTGACGGCGCTGGAAAGCGGTCATATTTTGGTTCAGAGCGCGGATCGCGTCATTTTCGAGCAGACCATGGAAGCCGGCACAACCTACACCTTTCGCCAATGGACTTTCACCATCACCTTCGATGACCCTGTTAAATTTGAATTGAGCGTCGATGGCAACCCAGTGGCTGCGCCGTTGCCCAGCATTTTCCAGTACCCCGCTCCTTGAGGGGCATCGTTGGTCTGATCAACCTAGGCTGTCCAAAGAACCGCGTGGACGGTGAGCGGATCCTTGCCGACTATGCCCAGCGCGGCTGGGTGGTAGGTCAACCCGAAGAAGCGGATTTGTTAATCGTCAACACCTGTACTTTCATCGAACCAGCCACCCAGGAAAGCTGGGCTGCTATCGAGGATGCTGTAGAGAATCACCCCAGCGGCCGCCATCGGCAGGTAGTGGTGACAGGTTGTCTGGTGCAGCGAGATCGCACCGGCTTGGCTGAAGCTTTTCCGGAGGTGCATTCCTTTCAAGATCTCAGCGAGGTTGCCCGATTAGAGGCACGCCAGGCGCCGCGACTGGTGACTACTTTTCCGTACGCTTATCTGAAAATCGCTGAAGGCTGCAGCCGCAACTGTTCCTTTTGCCTGATTCCCTCGCTGCGCGGGCCATTTCGTTCGCTTCCGCGCGAGTATCTGCTGGAAGAGGCGCGGGGGCTACGCCAAGCCGGAATTCAAGAGATCGTGCTGGTGGCTCAAGACGCCACCCTCTGGGGGATCGATCTTTACGGGTCGCCACGCTACCTTGACTTGGTGGCGGAGATCGCCGATCTCGGCTTCCCCTGGGTCCGTCTCCTCTATCTCTTCCCGCAACGAGTGGACCGCGATTTTCTGCGACGACTGCGCGAGATACCGGCAGTGGTTCCCTACCTGGATATCCCGGTACAACACATCGATGATCGTATCCTCGGTCTCATGAAACGGCCGGGCGGGGAGGCTGAAGTGCGGCGCGTTCTGGATGTCGCCCGAACAGAATGGCCGGAAGCTGCCTTGCGAACGTCGCTGATCGCCGGCTTCCCCTCGGAAACAGACAGTGAATTTCAAGAGCTGTACGATTTTGTCGAGGAGCTTCGTTTCGATCGTCTCGCTCTCTTTCCCTTCTACGCAGAGGGAGGCGCCGAGGCTGCCCACCTGCCCGGACAGCTCCCCTCCGATGAAGTAGAGCGCCGTTACGATGCTCTTTGGAAACTGCAGGAGCGAATCTATTCAGAGCAGAACCAACATCTCGTAGGATCGCAGATACGCGTTCTGGCGGATCATCCTGACCCGGAAGAACCGGGAACGTTGCTCTGCCGGTCGACGCGCGACGCTCCGGAGATCGATGCCTGGGTAAGGATACAAGCACAAGACGATGCCGCACTGGGGTGCGGCGGTCCCAGGGCACAAACAAATGCCGAACCGGGCGCCTACCTGACCGTTCGCATTATCCGAGGATTAGTTTATGATGTAGTAGGAGAACTCTTGAAGGAGGCATGATGGGCAAACGCTGCAGTTTCGCATCCGATTGCACCGCACCCCCGGTCGGTCCTTATTCGCCTGGTGTGGAGGCAGGTGGCTTTATCTTCCTTTCCGGCCAAATCCCCCTGCTCCCGGACGGCGCCCTGGTAGAGGGGGATATCCAGGCTCAGGTAGAACAGTCGTTGAAAAACCTCAAGGGATTATTGGAGCAGGCCGGCCTTGACTTGAAAGCAGTTGTAAAGACGACCATTTTTCTGACGGACATGGCCGATTTTCCAGCCGTCAACGAGATCTACGCGCGCTATTTCTCCCCGCCTTTCCCGGCACGATCTACCGTCGCCGTCTTGGCTTTGCCCAAGGGCGTCCGCGTAGAGATCGAGGCTATCGCTCTGCGAGAAGAGGGCTAGGTCTTGTACGAGAGCTTCTGGGGTTTACGCGAGCAACCGTTCGGGACCACCCCGGACCCGGCATTCCTTTACCCCAGCCAGCAACACGAGGAGGCTGAAGCCCGCATTCGCTACGCCATCCATTCCCGGAAAGGGCTGGCCATGTTGATCGGCGCAGTGGGGATGGGGAAAACGACCCTCACCCGCGTGGTCATCGGAAAGTTGCGCAATGCCCGCGCTGCGGTGTTGCTGAACCCCAAGGTTACGCCAGTTCAGATGCTTCGGGAGATCTGTTACGAGTTTGGTTTCGAGCAAGTGCCTCATTACAAACGCGATATCATCGCTGTTTTACGTAAACATGCCCTCGAACAATTGGAGGCCGGCGTTTCTTTGGTTGTGATCCTGGACGAAGCACAACTTCTATCCAGGGATTGTCTGGAGGAGATCCGCCTGCTCACCAACTGGGAGACCAACAAGGACAAACTTTACACTGTTTTATTGGTCGGCCAACCGGAGCTGGAAGGCCGCCTCCGCAAGATTCCCCAGTTAAATCAACGGGTCGTGATTCGTGCCCGTCTGGCCTCGCTGGGCGAGAAGGAAACGACCGAGTACATCGCCCATCGTTTGCGTACAGCCGGCGCCCCCCTTTTCCCCTTCACACCGGAAGCCATCGCCGAGATCTATCATTACTCTACCGGGGTTCCTCGCTTGATCAACATGATCTGCGATATGTGCTTGTTGGAAGGTTACATCCGGCGAACAAAGAAGCTTGATGTACCGATCGTTCAAGATGTAGTGAAAGACTTGGGAGGTGTCCTAGATAATGCCAAGGTTTAGCGATCTGATGAAAGAAGGACGACGAGTCAAAGGATCCTCCCCGGAGAGCGCGTCAGCCAAACAACCGATTGAGACTCTGGAGAAAGTAATCCTTTTCTTGCCGCAACATCAACTGCGTTGGATCGACAAGATCGCTCGCGAGTGCAAGGCTCGAGGCGGCAAACAGCTCTGGAGGGGGGAGTTAATCCGTGGGCTGATCGAAGGGTTCATCGGGGAGGACATTGATCTGGCCGCCGTCTCCACCGAGCAGGAGTTTTCTACCCGTGTAAAGGAATTGCTGCAATCCAGGTGAGTTCTCTGGTCATTGCCATCGATGGCGGCGCTGCCTCGGGAAAGAGCACCATTGCCCGTGCCGTTGCCGCTCGTTATGAACTGGAGTACATCGACTCCGGATCTTTTTATCGTTTCCTCACTTATCGCTTTTTAGAGCTGCGCGTTCCGATGGAGGAATCCGCAGTGTTGGCTGCCTTGCCTGCGATCCGCTTCGAGTTCCGGCTGGGCAAACACCGCCGCAAGGGTCATATTCTGACTCGCGAATTGCGATCTCCTCTGGTGGAGAGCCAGGTTTCCTTCGTGGCGGCGATACCGGCTATACGGGAAAAGGTCAACGAGGCCTTGCGCCAACTGGTCGAAGGGAGACGCGCAGTAGTAGAGGGAAGAGACATCGGCACGGTCGTCTTCCCTACTTCTCCCCTGAAGCTCTTCCTGGTGGCCGATCTAAAGGTTCGCAATCGCCGGCGCGTACACCAGCGCCGTGGTTTGGGCTTGCGCGCTGGGGAGGAAGAGGTTCAGGAAAACCTTCGTCTGCGAGACCGGATTGATTCCACTCGATCCGTAGCTCCGCTCGAACCGGCCTTGGACGCCCTGATTGTCGATACCAGCCAACTCTCGCTAGATGAGACTCTATCCCAGATCTTCGCTTTGGTGGAAGAGCGTCTGGGTTCACCTCAACTCACCCCATGCCCCCTTCCATAACTCCCAAGGTTCTTATTCTAGGCCGACCCAATGTGGGCAAATCGGCTCTTTTCAACCGCCTCTGTGAACAACGGAAGGCGATCGTACACCAGCAACCGGGGGTCACTCGCGACCTGCTGATGTCAGAGGTCGAATGGCAGGGCCGAACCTTCACCCTGGTGGACAGCGGTGGATTAGACTTCCTGGAAGATTCCGAGCTGCAGCAGCGAGTTCAAAAAAACGTGAAGGATTGGATTGAGCAGGCCGACCTAATCCTCTTCCTGGTGGACGGTCAAGCAGGACCACAATCGTTGGACGAGGATGTCTCCCGCCTGATACGGCGAAGCGGTAAACCGGCACTGTTGGCCGTCAATAAAATCGACCACGCCTCACAGTTGCCTAGAAGCCTTGACTTCTTTTCCTTGGGATGGCCTAACCCGATTCCTGTTTCCGGTTTGAACAGCTTAAACGTAGGCGATTTGCTGGACGCAATCGTAGAGGACTTGCCGCCTCTGGAGAGCTCCCTCGAAGAGCCAGTTGAGGAGAAACCGCTGGTGGGTCGCATTGCCATCGTCGGCCGCCCGAACGTCGGGAAGTCCTCTCTGCTGAACGCCTTGCTGGGCGAGGAACGGTCCATCGTCAGCGCCCTACCGGGAACCACGCGCGATGTTGTGGATATCATCTGGCACTCCTCGTTCGGCGATGCCCTGTTGGTAGACACTGCCGGCATCCGACGGAAAAGCCGAGTAGGGGAGGATATAGAGTATTACAGTATTTTGCGAGCTACCAAAGCATTGGAACGGGCAGATTTGGCTTTTCTCGTATTGGATGCCAGCGAGGGAATCCTGGCTCAAGACCGCAAGATCGCCGGGTTGATCCAAGAAGCAAACAAGGCTTGCCTGGTCTTGGTGAATAAAGCTGATTTGACCGACCTTCAAGGAGAAAAATGGCAGCGCTTCCTTCCCTTCTTGCGGCGCGAATTGGATTTCCTCTCCTTCGCCGAAGCCCTCCCTGTTTCGGCCGTGACTGGTTGGAACCTGAAGGGTGTCCCCCCGCTCGTCTCCACGATCCTTAACTCTTACCATACCCAGGTTACCACCGGCGCATTGAACCGCATCCTTGCGGAGATCCAGGAGGCAAACCCGCCGGCTCAGGCTCCGGGCAAGGCCTTTAAGATCTTCTATGCGACGCAGAAGGGAACCGCGCCGCCCACCTTCCTCTGTTTCGTCAACAAGCGGGAAAACCTTCATTTCTCATACGAGCGCCACTTGCACAACGAGTTGCGCCAGAAGTTAGGTTTGGTGGGAACGCCGATCCGCTTGCAGTTCCGCTCTCGTATTTCGCGAACCAAGGGGAAAGACTAAGAGCAATCTTCCTTGATCACAGCACGAAAACATGCTAGGATTCCTTGGCGGTCGGGGCGTGGCGCAGCTTGGCTAGCGCACCTGTCTGGGGTGCAGGTGGTCGGAGGTTCAAATCCTCTCGCCCCGACCATTAAATAACTCGACACGGTGAGGGATTATGAGTGAAAAGTACGATCTGATCATCGTGGGAGCCGGTCCCGCCGGTATTTTCACAGCCCTTGAACTAACCCGACAGAACCTTCCCCTGCGAATCTTGCTTTTGGAAAAAGGCCAGGAGCTGAACGAACGCTCCTCCCTGACCTGCGGTTGGGGAGGTTCAGGCGCCTTCTCAGACGGAAAACTGACGCTGACCGCCGATATCGGTGGGTATCTGAAAGATATCGTTGGCCCGGAAGAGGCTGCGCGCCTGATCGAATACGTCGATCGGATCTACCTCGATTTCGGCGCCCCTACCGAGATCTTCGGCGCCGACGAAGACGCCATCTCAGCGTTGCGCCGGCGAGCCGCTATGGCCAGCCTACGCTTTGTTCCGGCCAAAATCCGGCATCTCGGCACAGATAACTGCACAGCCATCCTGCAACGATTTCGCGATCACCTTGCCCCAAAAGTGGAGATCCGGACAGGCTGCCATGTCAGCCGTATCTTAGTGGAGGGGGGTATCGTGCGTGGGGTGCAAACCAGCGACGGCAAGGAATTCCAATGCCGGATCCTGGTGATGGCGCCCGGTCGAGAGGGGGCTTCCTGGTTGGTAGAGGAATGCCAACGCCTTCAGTTGACGATGACCCGCAACCCGGTCGACGTGGGTGTCCGCGTAGAGGTTCCCGCCGCTGTATTGGAACCGCTTACCACTGTCTCCTTCGAGGCCAAACTGGAGTACTTCAGCCGTTCCTTCGACGACCGCGTCCGGACTTTCTGCATGTGCCCATACGGTGTTGTAGCAATAGAAAAGGCAGATGGGGTAACAACAGTCAACGGGCACAGCTACGCCAATCGCAAGACCGAAAATTCCAATTTTGCTATTTTGGTCAGCACTCGTTTCACTGCCCCTTTCAAAGAACCCATCACATACGGCCGATACATCGCTCAACTGGCCAACCTGCTGGGAGGAGGCGTTATTGTGCAACGACTGGGCGACCTGCAAAGCGGTCGCCGCTCCACCCATGATCGGCTGGCGCATGGCATCGTCACGCCTTCCTTGGCTGATGCCACTCCTGGGGATCTCTCCTTCGTGCTGCCCTACCGTCATTTGACGAATATCCTGGAGATGCTCCAAGCGCTCGACCAACTCACTCCCGGCATTGCTTCCCGCCATACCTTGCTGTATGGCATCGAGGTGAAATTCTATTCCGCCCGACCTCAGTTGACGCCCAGCTTGGAGACCGAGGTGACCAACCTCTTCGCCATCGGCGATGGGGCTGGCATCACCCGTGGGCTGATGCAAGCCTCTGCCACAGGGGTGCTGGTAGCCCGGCGAATCGTCGAACGTCTGGCTCAGTAGAAGGACGAACCCCTGTGAGTGTGACTGTTCTGGTCGGCCTTGGATGGGGGGACGAGGGGAAAGGGCGGGTCATTGATTATCTTGCGCCATCGCACCAAATCGTGGTCCGTTTCAATGGAGGGGCCAATGCCGGGCACACGGTCATTGCCAATGGCGTGACGTTTCGCTTCCACTTGCTGCCGTCCGGCATGCTTTACGCCGATAAGACCTGTGTTGTGGCGCATGGCGTGGTGATCGACACTGTCAGTTTGCGCGAAGAGTACGAGTTGGTTCGCCGTACAGGCCCTCCCTTGGCCAAGCTTCTGATCAGCGACCGCTGCCATTTGGCGCTTCCTTACCACCGCCTGCTGGACCAACTGGAGGAAGAGTCACGAGGACAGGAGAAGATCGGCACCACCGGACGCGGCATCGGCCCTGTCTATGCAGACAAAGTGGCGCGAAAAGGGATTCGTGTCTGCGACCTTTTTCACCCCGACCACCTGCGCGAACTGCTGACTCAAACGGTGGAGGAAAAGAACCGCTTGATCGAACGCGTCTATGGAGGCCAACCCATACAGTTGGAGCCCCTTTACCAACAACTCCTCGCTGACGCCGAGTTCATTCGCCCCTTCGTCACCAATACGATGACTTTCCTGGAGGGAGCCCTGACCGAGGGGCAGAACCTTCTCATGGAAGGCGCCCAAGGCACACTGCTTGACCACGAAATCGGCACCTACCCATTTGTCACCTCTACTTCTCCGCCGGCCGGGATGGTTTCCTTGGGTTCTGGAGTTGGACCGCGGCGCATCAGCAAAGTGATCGGCGTCGCCAAAGCGTACGCCACGCGCGTAGGCGCCGGCCCCTTTCCGACTGAACTGAACGACACGTTGGGCACAGCGATCCGCGAGCGTGGCAAGGAATACGGAACGACCACTGGACGCCCGCGTCGCTGCGGCTGGTTTGACCTGCCGATGATGCGGATGGCCGCTTTTGCCAACTCGCCCGACGAGATTGTCCTGACCAAGCTGGATGTCCTCTCCGGCCTTCCTGAACTGCATGTTTGCACGGGCTATCAGCTCGATGGCCAAATGGTGAGGGGGATCCCCGCCTTGGCTCTTGATCTGGAGAGACTGACCCCTCTCTACCAAACCCTCCCTGGATGGAAAGAGGAGCTGGGCAGCACGCATGCTTGGAGTGATCTTCCGTCTACTGCCAAAGCTTATGTATCCTATCTTGAGGAGCAATTGCAGGTTCCTATCCGGGTGATTTCGGTAGGACCGTCTCGAGAGCAAATCGTCGTCCGCTAAGGTGGCCTGACCGTGAGCGTGCGTGTCCCCGTTGTTGCCGGAACCTTTTACCCTGGAGAGCCTGGCGCTCTGTCACGGCTGATCGGGGAGTGCTATCGACACCCCTTAGGTCCTGGGTTGCGTCTTCCCTTAGAAGCGAACCCTACCGGCGGAAAGCTCTTTGGCTTGGTGGTTCCCCATGCCGGCTTTCTCTGCTCGGGGCCGATCGCCGCACATGCCTACAAACGGCTCGCCGAGAATGGGTTCAAATGGGCTCTTCTGGCTGGACCCAATCACACAGGCAGGGGAGCTCCCTTTTCCCTGATGACGGGTGGCTCCTGGACGACCCCCCTCGGGCAGATACCTATCGCCGAGGAGGAAGGTCGCGACTTCCTGGCCAAAATCCCCGAGCTGAAGGAAGACGACATGGCCCACCGCCGCGAACATTCGATAGAGGTGCAATTGCCTTTCCTTCAAGACCTCAACCCAGAGGCTCGTCTCCTGCCGCTTTGCGTCTCTTCATATAAATTGGACACTCTAAAGCGTGTCGGTGAAGCGATCGGCATCCGCTTGAAGGAGGAGAGGGAAGCGGTCTTCATTGCCTCCACGGACTTGTCCCACTATCACTTCGAAGAGCAAGCCCATCGCTTGGATCAGATGGCCCTTGAGGCGATCCTCTCTCTGAATAGCGACCTCCTTTACCAGCGAGTGACCACGGTCCCGATCTCGATGTGTGGTTTTGCCCCCGTCATTTTGCTGATCGAGGCAGCTCGGCAGGCTGGGGCTCACCAGGTTGAGCTGCTTCGCTACGCTACATCGGGGGAAACCTGCAGTGGAAGGGAGCAAGTGGTCGGATACGCCGCCTTGGCCATCTCCTATCCGACATCTTCATAATTCCTTCACATACTCTTATCCCATCATTCATACGTGTGCGGTAGGCTCAATTGTAAAGAAAGGAGTGAGTGCATGAAACGAATCGCTTTGCTTATACCCATCGCCGCGCTGGTTGTCCTCTTATTGGTCGGTTGCGCCGGCCCTGGGATGGGCTATTACTTTTCACCCTCTTCCCCCAGTACCCCTAATGTGACCGCTTCCAGTCCGTCTCCCTTGATCCAGCCCAGCTCACCGATCGCCACACCATCTTCCCAGCCCCCCTCTCCAGAACCACAAGGGATCAATGAAAGCACCCAGGACGCGATTACCCGAGCCGTGGAGAAGGTGGCTCCGGCAGTGGTCTTCATTGACACCAAGTTCCAGGCGCAACAGTCCGCCGACCCCTTCGGTTTTCCCGATTTCTACAGCCCGCAAGAGCCGTTGCCGCAGGAAGGGCAAGGCTCCGGGGTGATCGTGGACGGCGCCAACGGCACTATCCTGACCAATTATCACGTGATTCAGAACGCTTTAGAGATCAGAGTCACCCTTCCCGACGGGCGATCCTTTTCCGGCTCGGTCCTGGGCGAAGACACATTATCTGATATCGCCGTGGTGCGGATCGAAGCCACCGGGCTGCCCCAAGCCACCCTGGCCGATACCGCCAACCTCCGCGTCGGCTCATGGGCGATCGCCATTGGGAACCCATACGGATACGAGAACACCGTCACGGTCGGCGTCGTCAGCGCCCTTGGCCGGACCATAAGCTCGCCTGAGACCGGGAGGCCTCTACAAGATTTGATCCAAACCGACGCAGCCATCAACCCGGGAAACTCCGGCGGCGCCTTGATCAATATCCATGGTGAAGTAATCGGCATCAACACGGCCATCCTCAGCTCCGCCCAAGGGATCGGTTTTGCGGTGGACATCAACACCGCCAAGAGCATCCTTAGCGACATCCTTCAATATGGGCGCGCTATCAAACCGTGGATTGGGATCACCTACAGCAAAGTCAACGAAGAGATGGCCGCTTCTTTGAAGCTACCGGATACGGCCGGCGTGATCATTCAGGAAGTGGTCGCCAACAGCCCCGCTTCGAAGGTTGGTCTTCGCCAGAACGACGTGATCCGGGCCATTGACGGCACACCCATCACCAAGATGGAGAATTTGCGCCAGATCGTGCAGCAAAAGCAGGTCGGGGATTCGATCACCCTCACCGTCTTGCGAGATGGTCAAACCCTTACCCTTTCTCTGATATTAGCCGAGATGCCCTCCGAGCTGCCCTAGGTCTTCCTGATTACTCGATAACGGAGGGGAAACGAGTGCGCTGGGCTGCGCGTAGGGCTTGACATTTGTTTTCATCTGCCTTAAAGTTTCTTATCTCCTAAAAGGAGAATTTTTAGTAAGATATTGGAGGATTTTGAATGACCGAAGGTAAAGTGAAGTGGTTCAACGCCCAGAAGGGGTTTGGGTTCATCGCAGTAGAAGGCGATAAGGATGTATTTGTTCACTATTCGGCGATTGACGCCGGTGGCTACAAGTCCCTCGAAGAAGGCGATCAGGTGAGCTTCGATATCGTTGACGGACCCAAGGGGCCTCAAGCAGCCAACGTCCAACGGATTCAGTAACAACCCTTTCTCGATTCTCGGTCGCCCAAAGTCCTGATTCCATCTGCCTCCGAGAGACATGAAGAAAAAGAAACAAAGAGGCGCCCTGACTCTCGTCAGGGCGCCTCTTTAGCTATGGAACCATCCTATTTAAGGCTGTATCAAAGCGGTGAATTGGAGGAGAGAGTAGGGGAGGGGCTGAGAACATTAAGGAAATGCACCCTCTGCCCGCGCCGTTGCGGAGTAGACCGCACCCTGGAGATCGGCGCCTGCCATACCGGATGCATCGCTCAAGTCTCCTCTTTCAACGCACACCATGGCGAGGAGCCGCCTTTATCAGGGTCTCGCGGATCAGGAACGATATTCTTCACAAACTGCAATATGCGTTGCATTTATTGCCAGAATTACCCGATCAGCCAGATTGGGCACGGCCGCACCGTCACCGCCGAGGGACTGGCCAAGATCATGCTGGATCTAGCGCATCGAGGCTGTCACAACGTAAACTTAGTCACTCCCAGCCATGTTGTCCCACAAATCCTGGAAGCTCTTCTCTTAGCCATCCCCCAGGGCTTTCGCCTCCCTTTCGTCTATAACACCTCCGGCTATGATGCTTTGGAAACCTTGGCTTTGTTGGATGGCATCATCGATATCTACTTGCCGGATATGCGATACGCCGACGAGCGCGTGGCCTTCCAGCTTTCCGGAGTAGGGGATTATGTTGCGCGCAACAGGGAGGCAGTGCGCGAGATGGTTCGGCAAGTGGGGGAGCTGCAGATAGATGATGAGGGGATCGCCAAGCGAGGTTTGATCATCCGTCATCTTGTCTTGCCGGGTGGGTTGGCGGGAACGCAGGAGACCTTTCGTTTCATTGCCGAAGAACTTTCTCCCACGACTAGCCTGAGTGTAATGGCTCAATATTTCCCTGCCTACCTTGCCAGCGAACATCCTTTGCTTCGCCGATCGATCTCGATCGAGGAATACGCTTCCGCTTCTCGCTGCTTAGAGGAGCATGGCTTGGAAAACGGCTGGCAGCAAGGGCTGTAAGGAATTCGCGCGAGAAGGCCCCTGAGAGCCTCGTTTCGCCTTCCGGAAGGGATAAGATATGGTGGGTAAGCGACAACAAGTCAACTTGCGGCAGCTCGATAGCCCTCCTAGGGGCGACGCATACGTCGCCCCTAGGAGTCCCCGGCAGGGTGTTCTGGAGAATGAGTCATCACTATGCCGAGACAGCTCGTGCGTGGGCGGGTTTCAAACCCGCCCCTACGAGGACCATTCCGGCGCAAACCAGATCGGGGTCGGTGAGACCTCAAGAGCAAAAGGGCTTGACTATCCCTGGGACTATCCCAGGGCCGACAAGACTCTTCAAAGACCATCATCGCCATGAACACCCTGCCGGGGGCTATTTACAGGGAAGCTGGACTAAACAGCCTGCGGCAGGAGAAGACATGCTGCCGCAGGCTGGTAGGATGCCCACTTGAAATGAAAAGGAACCGTAATCATTTATCTTGCTCCGAAGAGTCACTGCGAGAATGTCCGTGAAAGGCGCGATGGACATCACGAAGTTGGCGATCAGTGACATGCGTGTACACCTGAGTAGTACGAATGCTGGCGTGTCCTAGCATTTCCTGAACCGAACGGATGTCTGCCCCGGCAAAAAGCAAGTCGGTGGCGAAAGAATGACGCAAGGTGTGTGGTTTGATCTCGAAAGGTAAGCGTGCGCGTTGGCCGTAGGCTCGCACCAGCCGCTCCACCGAGCGAGCGGTCAGACGGCGGTCGAGGCTTTGCTTCCCTCGCTCGCTGTGACTGATGAAGAGGGGGTGGCACTCGTCATTGCGCTTCTCCAAATACTGTCTCAACCAGAAAACTGCTTCTTGAGATAGAAAGACCACTCGCGCCTTTCCACCCTTTCCCACCACGCCGAACTCTCGACGATCCAAGTTGACCTGTTCACAGTTCAACGAGACTAACTCGGAGACTCTCAACCCTGTGCTGAAAAGTGTTTCCATCATCGCTCGGTCGCGCAAACCGCTGATCGAGACAATGTCCGGCATTTTCAGCAGATCTTCGATTTGCTCAATCGAGAGAAAGTTTACCGATCGCTGGGGTAGCTTGGGAAGCTCCACTAACTCGGGAGACAGTACTGAGAGCCGTTTCTGAGTGATCAGGAAGCGCAATAAGGAGCGCAGGGCAATGACATGGTAGGCTTGGGTCACTTTCTTCAGCGGTTTGCCTTGATCCGTGCGAAGGCGGGCAAGGTAGAGGCGATACTGCCGAATCGTCTCTAGATCCAACTCAGCGGCGTCTTTTGTGACAAGTTGCCGTTCATTCAACCAACCGGTGAAGCGATGAAGCAGTTTGCCGTAGGTCAGGAGCGTCAACTGCGAGTAGTTCTTCTCGATCTCCAGATGCTCGAGGAACTCGCGCACCCAACCTTGGACGAGGTTTCCTGATTCTATCTCCACTTTTAAGGCCGCTTTTTTTGTTGCTTCATCGAGAGAGAGTACACTTTATGTCGGATAATATCATCTTAAGTTAATGTCGGATAATGGCACTTATCCGACATAAGAAATTATACGAGATGTTTTCTTCCCTGGCAAGGTTTTTCTGGCATTCTTCTGATCTGCGGAATAACAACAAGGACGCCCTTTCCGGCGCCCTCATCGCTTTGATCAAAACGGAAGAGACTCTCTACTTTTTTCGCGCCTGTTCGTGGATCCAGGGGTTCCTGGCGCCTGCCACGTCGCCGAAGCGAGTCAGCGAGGCCATCGCCTTCTTCTTCATCAATTCTTCGTAACGTCCATCCTCGACCATCGCCACAATCCGACTGATGCTGGATTCACCGTCCACGAAACGCCAGGGGAAACATCCGATAATGGCCCGCTGGTTGAGCAGCAGATCGATGTCGCCGGCCACGCATTCGGCGTGGATAATGCCTTGGCTGAAAAGCCGTGTGTGCATCATCTGATACTTATCCGGGGAAAAGCGCTCCTCCAGAGAGACGCCGAACTTCTGGCGGAAAAAAGCGTCTGCCTCCTTGGCTTGAACAGGCATCCAATTGCGGATGATGGTATTCATGGGATGGTCGGCGCTTCCGCAATCCACCCCGATCCAACGCAGCTTCTTGGCTTTTGCCCACTCCACGAACTCCACATCCGGGCCTGGGTGCTGCACCATGTAACGGACCTCGTTGGCCGTGGGTTGATCCCAGCCGTAATGGTGGAAGCCGGTGTGAATGATCAAGATATCTCCTTCACGGACCTCTACCCGTTCCTCCACCTGTTTTGAAGTGTAGATGTCGTAGTCAGTCGTGCAATCGGAAAGGTCTACGACCGCTCCCTCATGGACCAGGAAATCGAGGGAGAGCGAGGCGATGTCTTTTCCCGGTGTGTAGAAGTGAATCTCCCCGTCGAGGTGAGTGCCGACGTGGTTGGATGTGGTCAGCAGTTGCCCGTTGGCGCCGTTGGGCGCCAACCGTTTAAAATACTTCAACTGCAGCGGCTCATAGGTCGGCCAGGGCGGGGTGGCAATGCCGAAAGGAATAGTCAGGTCAATCAGCTTCATTGTTTCTCCTCCTTGATTCGTTGGTTATCTCCATTTCCGCTAAGAGTAGCGGCGTACTGCTGCACGTAAGCCTGGTAGGCAGACTGAAAACAGTTCCAGGGCGGCTGTACGAGACCGGCCCCGATCATTCCCACGCCTGGATCTTTATGGGCGATGCCCGTATTGATGGATGGAAGGATGCCGCTGGTCAGCACACGGAAGAGGTCGATCCCGCTGGGCGTTCCACGGAAGCCGAGGTTAGGGATCTGCCAGCTCTGGCTTTCCGCCAAGGTGATTTCATACATCTCCTGGGTCAGGCGCAGAGCATCCTGCGGGGTTCCGCCGACGAATTGGACGATGGCAGGAGCAGCGGCCATGGCGAACCCCCCCAGCCCGGCTGTCTCGGTGATGGCTGAGTCGCCGATGTCAAGGGCCGCGTCCGATTCGCTGTATCCGGGAAAATAGAGGCCGCGCACCAAGTTGGCTGGCGCGGTGAACCAGCGCTCGGGGAGGCCGGCCAGCCGAATGCCGAAATCCGTGCCATTGCGGGTCATAGTCACCAACATCGAGCTGCCCTCCACACCGTTGGCTGCATCCAGCATGCACTTGGCCGAAGGCATGGAAAGATTGAGAAAGGTATGGTCGTTGCTATGAAGAAAGCGGAGAACTTCAGATAGTTTCTTTCGCTTCACTTTCAGGCGAACCAACTCGGGCGCCAATTCGCGGATCAGTAGAGAGGTGCCGGCACGACTTCGATTGTGACCTTCATCGCCCATCTGCAGGGCCTGAGCGATCAGCGCGCGTAGGTCCAACGGCCCATGACGCTCCATCGTCAAAGCCAAGACCGGTCCCAACTCCTCCGCCATCCAGCGCAAATGTTCGATGACCGGAGGAGCGTAGGCGCCGTAGCGCAACACCTTTCCAAGTCCCTCGTTCAAGGTGCAGTAGGCGCGGTTGCCGAAGGTGCGGTTCTCTACCACCCATACCGGCATGCTCCAGGTGGTAACGCCTGCCATCGGTCCCACAGCGTCGTGTTCATGGCAGGGCTCGAAGGCTATCGCCCCGGAGGCGGCCAGTTGCTCGGCATCTTCCTCGCTCGCCGCCAGCCCTTCGAAGAGGATCCCACCGATCACTGCCCCCCGCATCGGTCCGCACATCCGTTCCCAACTGATGGGAGGTCCGGCATGCAAGAAGAGATCCTTGCGCATCCCGGGGATCACTGCTCCAGCTGTGGAGACGCCCGTCAAGACGGGCAGCCCGCGCAGCAAGCGGTCGACGGCTTCCCGGTTGGCTTGTTTGCGGTCAATGCGCAAGGGTGTCTCCCCTACTCCCTCCGCCCCAGCCGCCGGCGGCCGCCAGTCCATCTGGACCACTGGCACTCTCTCCTGTCGGAGGTTCTGGGCGAATGACTCTAGACCGATGTTGATCACTTGCAAGGATTGCCCGAAAAGGTCGACCACGCTCATGACCGCACCGCCCGATCTTGCAGGATGCGTTCAACCAGGGTGGCAGCCTCCCAGTTGGAAGCCATCACGCGGCACCCAGCCCTTTCCAGAGTTTCCCGCTGGCGCTGCAGCCCTTGCGGATCGCCGGCGGTTCCGGTGATGGAGGCGATCACCGCCAAATGCCCGCCCCTGGCGCGAGCCGCTTCTTTTGCTCCAGTCACTGCCGAGTAGATCGCTCCAGCCGGATCGGGGTGCGATCCATATCCCAAGACCAGGTCCAATAAGAGCACAGCCACTTCAGGATCTTCCGCCTCCTCTATCATCCGAGTGGCCCGCCCAGAAGGATCAATCATTGGGTGCGGCTTCCCTCGGGTAAAATAATCATCTCCCAAATCGATGATCGTGTTCTCCCGCGAGCGGGTTGGATCTGTCAACTGGAACTCCTTTTCTTTATGGATGTTGGAATAGATAGGGCCAACTTCCTGCTCCAGCAGGCAAATGGCTTCATCAGCCAGGGTGCCCCCGGTATAGAGTCCGCGCAGGAAGCGCTGCTTCTCACTCATCCCGGAAGTTTCCTCGGTGGCGATTCGCTCCAACAGGTTATCATCCTGAATGAGTGGACCGGGTGTTTCCCCGCGGCGAAGGGCGACAGCCGAAGAGGCAGCCATAGCGAGACTGCCTGCGAACCAGAGGGTTCCCTCGTTGGATTGTTGTTTTTCCCCAATAAAACAGACCACGCTAGGTTTTCCACAGGAGACCAACTGGTCAGTGACCCGTTTGGCTACTTCCGGGGCGGGCGGTTTAGAGATCACCACGATGACTTGAGTCTGCGAATCTTGGGCCAACGCCTTAATCCCTTCAGCCACCATCAAGCCGCCCACTTCCCGGCTCAAATCGCGTCCGCCCGTACCGATGGCTTGGGAAACCCCTTCTCCTAACCGGGCGATGGCGCAACTGACTTCCTGAATTCCGGTGCCAGAGGCGCCAACGATGCCGATCGCTCCGGATGGCACGACGTTGGCGAAACAAAGAGGTTTGCCGTTGAGCAATGCGGTGCCGCAATCCGGACCCATCAATAGAAGACCGCGCTGCTGGGCCAGTTTCTTCAGAGCGATCTCCTCCTCGAGGGGCACATTGTCCGAGAAGATCATCACGTGGAGCCCTTTCTCCAAGGCCCTTCTCGCTTCACCAGAGGCATAGGGACCCGGATTGGAGATCAGCACCAGATTGGCCTGAGGAAGTTGGCGCAGCGCTTGCTCAAGAGTGCGCGGCTGGTAGGCTTCGCCTCCTTCGGGTTGCGCGCAGGTTCCCTCCATCAATGCTGGGATGGCTAGCAAAGCTTTTTCGATCGACGCGTCATCTTCCGCCAAGAGGGCAATCAGCAGATCATTGGGGCCAACCCCATCCAACTGATCCTTGGAAATGCCCATCTTGGCGAGGATTTCCCGGTTGGCGGGGACGCCCATCGCCACGAATGCTTCCTCCAGACCCGCCCCTTCCTTCAGCTCCAATGAGAGCTGCATCAGGGAAACCGAGTCGCGGTATTGGTCTTTCTTCACGACGAGGCGTTGCATCAGGCGCCTCCCTTATCCAAGTGTATAGCCCGCGGCAACTTGATAGCCCCCGGCAGGGTGTCCTGGGTCTCACTTCTCTTTCGCTGGATTCCCAGCCAAACGCGCTCCGCATTCAGGGGCAACTCGAAGAAATCAATTCCCAGGGCATCATAAAGAGCATTCCCGATCGCGCCTGGCACTGATATCATGGGGTGTTCAGCCACTCCGCGGGCTCCATACGGCCCGTCCAACTGTTCCGTCAGGATTATATGCTGGCTCATCTTCCTGGGCAGATCCTTGCTGGTTGGAATCTTATAATCGACGAATCCGGCATTCAGCAGCCGGCCTTGGGGTGAGAAGCGGAACTCCTCCAACAAGGCGCTCCCCAACCCTTGCACCACGCCGCCGATGATCTGCCCACGCAGGGATTGGGCGTTTAGCACCTGGCCGACGTCAAGAGCGGTAGCCAGGTTGAGCACGGTGATCTCCCCAGTGTCCAGATCCACCTCGATCTCTGCCCCATGGGCGCCGTAGGTCCAATCCAGAGCGGGTAAACCCTGCCCTGTTTCCAAGTCAAGATGGGTCAGCCCCTGGGCGATGTAGTGACCTCGGCCGATCACCGGTCCACCGATGGAGTTCCCGTTGGGGTAGCTGTACCCCATCACTACCTCTCGATAGGAAAGGCATTCTTCTGGGCGATGGGCGACGAAAACTACCTCGTCCCGGCACACCAGCTCTTCCACCGGCGCCCGCAATACCTGACTGGCAGTTTCCTTGATCTGCTGCAACGCGTCACGGGCCGCTGCAATCACTGCCTTGCAGCCCATGAAAGCGCCGCGGCTGGCGACTGTCTGCCAGTCATAAGGAGTCATAGCAGTGTCACTTTCCCAGGGAACTTGAATCCGCTCGATGGGCATCTTCAACTCCTCTGCTGCAGCTTGAGCAAGAGCGGTGTAGGTTCCTTGACCGTAGTCGATGATCGAGGTGAGGAGATCCACCGAGCCATTCTCGTTGAACTTCAGCAGGGCGGCGCTGGAAGTGAAGACAGGCATCGCCGGGGCTTTGTGCAGCAGAGCCACTCCCTTTCCCCGCACCTTTCCGCCGGCCATCGCTTGTGCCCTCTCCTCCTCCGTCTGAATCCCATTCCAGCCGATCTCCTCGGCAACTTTCTCCAAGCAGAGGTCGACACGGCCGGTGTGCTCGGTCACTGTCTCACCTGTAATCGTCTTTGCTCCAGGACGCAACACATTGCGCCGGCGGAACTCCACTGGGTCCAAGCCAAGCCGGCGAGCGCCGATGTCCATGTTTCGCTCGATTCCCCAGAGCGCTTCCAAATGGCCGAAGCCGCGATAAGCTGTGCCGAACACCTTATTGGTATAGACCACCAAAGAATCGATATGGCAGTTCGGTATTTCGTAGGGACCGGCTCCCGAATAGGAGGCCGCTCGCCCAACATTTACCCCATAGTCCGCATAGGCGCCGGCGTCCCAAATGTACTTTGCGACCAAAGAGATGATCTTCCCTTCGCGCGTGGCGCCAGTGGTGAACTGGCTGTAAAGACCTTGGCGGGAAGGCATGGCGCCGAACTCCTCTTCGCGGGTCATGGTCAGTTTGACTGGACGCCCTCCCGCTTTTTGGGATAGGAGATATGCCAACGGCTCCAGGTGAATGCCGGCTTTTCCGCCGAAACCGCCTCCCACGTAGGGAACATGGACACGGATATTTTGATGAGGGATGCCGAAGCAGGCTGAGAAGAGGTTGCGCACGGTGAAGGGAGATTGGGCTGAAGTCCAGATTTGAACTTGGGAGCCGGGCAAAGCTTGAGCGATGCAGGTGTGCGTCTCCATGGCAACATGCTGCACGGGAGGGTTGTAGAACTTGGCTTCCCAAACTACGTCCGCTTTGGCAAGAGCTATCTCCACATCACCCTTACGGATCTTCTGGTGGTGGGAGATGTTGGTGCCGGGTTGAGGTTGAAAGACACCCTTCATGTAGCTATAGCTCGCCAACTCTGGATGAACCAAGGGGGCTGCTGGAGACAATCCTTCGCGCGGGTCGAGCACAGCGGGCAACGCCTCCCACACAATCTTCACCTTGGCACAAGCCTCCTCGGCGGCCAACTCGCTCTGTGCGGCGATTGCCACCACCGGCTCTCCATGGTAGCGGGCTACCTCTTTGGCCAGGATGTCTTTGTCGATCATGTAGATGCCAACCTTGTAGGGCAGCTCTCTACCGACGAGAACAGCGCGCACGCCCGGCGACTTCTCCGCTTCGCTGATATCGATGGAAACGATGCGCGCGCAAGCGTGGGGAGACTTCACCATCTTGCCATAGAGCATCCCCGGCAGGGTCATGTCGTGTACGAACATGGCGCTGCCGGTTACTTTCTCCGGCCCATCCAGGCGGGAGATCCCTTTGCCGATGTATTTGTAATCCTGATCAGCGCTCATCCGCCCTCCTCCATTCCCTCTCCAACCGCTTCAATCGCCTCCAGAATCTGCACGTAGCCGGTACAGCGGCAAAGGTTGCCGGAGATGGCTTCTACGATCTCTTCTCTGTTGGGATGAGGGTTACTCTCCAACAAGCTCTGTGCCGATAAAAGCATTCCCGAAGTGCAGAAGCCGCATTGCACCGCGCCGTGCTCGATGAAGGCTCGCTGAAGGAGAGTCAATTCTCCATCCCTGGCTTCCCCTTCCACCGTGCGGACACTGGCCTGGTCTGCCTCCACTGCCAGGACTAAACAGGCATCAACAGCTCGCCCATTTAGAAGCACCGTGCAGGCGCCACACTCCCCTACTCCGCAACCCTCCTTGGCCCCGGTCAAAAATAGCCGTTCGCGCAGGAATTGCAGCAAAGTCATCTGAGCAGGCGCCTCCTCGGTGCATGCTTTCCCGTTTACTTCAACGCTGATCGTGTAAACAGCCCCCGGCAGCTTGATAGCCCCCGGCAGGGTGTTCTGTGGGGTTTCATCAAACATGAGGCCAGCCTCCTTCCTCCGGGAAAAGAATCCGCACCATCCGACCCAGGAAAACAGTAACCAGACTGCGGCGGTACGCAGCAGATGCCCGCAAGTCGTCAATTGGGGCAATTTGGTCCTGGGCGAGCGTGGCCAATCCATCAAGAAGCTCATCACGGCAAACCGCCCGCTGATAGAGCTCATCGCTGCTCGTCAGCAATACCGGGGTGGGACCACAAGCCCCGATGCAAATGCGCAGGATGCCGGCTTGAGGATTTGTCCAGCCTGCTACATTGATGGTAGCCAGATCATGTCCTCGCACGCGCGATTTCTTCATGAACACGCCTCGTCCAGTGGAGCGTGGCGGGATCTCTACCCGCAGGACCAGTTGGCCAGGCTGTAAGCAGTTCTTTTTCGGTCCTTGGAAGAACTGCTGGATCGGGATTCTTTGCTCTCCCTCTTTTGAAGCGACAACCACAGCGGCGCCTAACACGAAAAGTGGAGGCGCCAAATCGGCCGCAGGGGAAGCAGTGCATAGATTTCCAACCAGGGTAGCCCGGTTGCGCACTTGCGGCGTGGCCACCGTCCTGGCTGCGTCACCCAAGATAGGACATGTTTGCCCAAGTTCCTTGGATTCTGCTAATTCATTGAGTGTTAACTGCCCCCCGATAATGATCCCATCCTTGCCAATCGAGAAACAACTTAGCTCAGGAATGGCTTTCACATCAACAATGTGCTCTGCTTGGCTCTTCCCTTCCCGCAACTCTACCAAAAGATCGCTTCCACCAGCCAGGGCTCGGGCATTCTCTTTTTCCAAGGCTTCCAGCGCTTCCCTCAAGAAACGCGGTTTGCTGTACTTGAACGGTCTAATCAAGCGTCACTTTCTCCTCTCATTCGCTGGATCTTTATACCATTCTAAGGCCTTGAGTTCATGGTTGAGAAGATGGGGGATCCAATCTTTCGCTCAATTCCCCTCAAACAACAGGAAGGGTGATCGTTCGACTGCATGCAGCCTTCAGATTAGCTATACTAACGCCATTCGTGAAATAAACCAATCCGCGGGTTCAGAAAGGATCACGATATGGAAAACTTCATCTACCTCCCAACCCTCAAGCAAGCGGTGATGATCCTCGTGGGTCTCTTGCTAACCTACCTCGCCGTCCGTCAAAAATATGAGCCTCTCCTCCTTCTGCCGATCGGGATCGGCATCCTACTGGTCAACCTTCCGCTCTCCCCCCTTGCTGAGACGGGCTCCTTCCTCGATCTCCTCTTCCAGTACGGCGTGGTAAACGAGTTCTTCCCTCTCCTGATTTTTATCTCCATCGGCGCAATGATGGATTTTCGGCCGCTCTTGGAAAAGCCGTGGTTGATCATCTTTGGGGCAGTCGGCCAGATCGGAATCTTCGGCAGCATGATCGTCGCCTTGCTCTTGGGATTCAGTCTCTTCGAAGCAGCATCCATCGGCGTCATCGGCAGCGCCGATGGGCCAACATCCATCTTCGTCACTTCCTTATTGGCGCCACAGATACTGGGCACGGTGACCCTTGCTGCCTATTCCTACATGGCTCTCGTTCCAATCATCCAGCCTCCCATCATGCGCCTTCTGACAACCAAGAAGGAGCGAATGGTGCGCATGGAAATCAGTGCCGTGAAGATCAATGATGGGATGATCAAAACGTTCCCATACATGATCGTGATCTTGACCAGTTTCTTGAGCCCGATGAGCATTCCACTGATCGGCGCCTTGATGTTTGGAAATATCTTGGCCACCTCCGGCGTCACAGAAATGTTAGCCAAAACAGCTAAAGAAACCCTGGCCGGCTTAGTCACACTGCTCTTGGGCATCGCCGTTGGATCCACAATGAAAGCAGATATCTTTTTACGAGCCGACACCTTGCTGATTTTCGCCCTCGGTTTGTTGGCCTTCGCTCTCTCCACTGCCATCGGCATCCTGGTAGGAAAGGGGTTGCATGCGGCCGGCTTGAAGGTCAACCCCTTGATCGGGGCGGCCGGGCTCTCCTCATTCCCGATGTCCGCCCGCCTGGTACACATCATGGGGCAGAAGGAAGACCGCCATAACTACTTGATGATGCCTGCCGCCAGCGCCAATGTCTCAGGCCAAATCGGTTCCGTGTTGGCTGGGGGCGTGCTGTTGGATTTGGCCCTGCGTTTCGGAAACATCTCAAGCGTCTGGGTAGGAGTGCAAATCCTCCTTCAAGGGATGGGGAAAGTCCTCTTGGCTCTGGTCTTGATCGGCATCTGCATCTATCTCTTGCGGTGGTTGATGAACCGTATCTCTAAACCAGCCAATACTTAACAGAACAGCCTGCGGCAGCATGTCTACCTGCGGCAGCATGTCTACCTGCGGCAGCATGTCTACCTGCGGCAGCATGTCTACCTGCGGCAGCATGTCTACCTGCGGCAGCATGTCTACTTGCGGCAGCATGTCTCTTGCTCTTTCTCATCCCGAGTGGGCACAGAACAGCCTGCGGCAGCATGTCTACAGAACAGCCTGCGGCAGCATGTCTAGAAACAATGTCTCTGGGATTATTAAGGCTGACGACAACAAATCAACTTGCGGCAGCATGTCACAGAACACCCTGCCGGGGGCTATCAAGCTGCCGGGGGCTATCAAGCTGCCGGGGGCTATCGGGCTGCCGGGGGCTATCGGGCTGCCGGGGGCTATCGAGCTGCCGGGGGCTATCGGGCTGCCGGGGGCTATCGGGCTGCCGGGGGCTATCGAGCTGCCGGGGCTGTCTAGTCAAACCGCTTGAGGGAGGTTCTCTTTGGGGAGGATCGCATAGTCGTGCAAGAACGATGCGGCGCGGTAGATCCATGAGAATAGGATGCCGCACTGGGGCGCCACGGTCCCATCCCAGGGTCGACAAGACTCTTTAAGACCATTATCGCCATGAACACCCTGCCGGGGGCTATTTACAGGGTAGCTGGACTAGACAGCCTGCGGCAGCATGTCTTCTCCTGCCGCAGGCTGGTAGGTTACCCACTTGTAATGAGAAGGAACTAAATTACTTAATCACTTGACTACTGAACCACTGCTCCCCTACCGCAAAAAGAGGAACCAGACCAAGGCGAAGATAGGGATCAGGATGGGGATGGAGAAACGCGCTATATAGCCAAGGAAGGAGGGGCATTTCACCCCGGCCGTCTCGGAGATCGACTTGACCATGAAGTTGGGCCCGTTGCCGATGTAGGTTGTTGCGCCGAAGAAGACCGCAGCGAGCGAGATGGCCACGATGAATTGCGGCGCCTGTTGCAGCATGGCCGGCACGTCCAGGCCGGTGTAGCCGATGGCCGTATTGAGGAAGGAGAGGTAGGTGGGGGCGTTGTCCAGAAAAGAGGAAAGGGTGCCGGAAGCCCAGTAGAATTGGCCGGGGGTACTCAGACCAAGGGCCGGAGCGTTGCCGCGCAGCCAGGCCAGGGCCGGCAGCATGGTGACGAAGATGCCGGCGAAGAGGATGGCCACCTCGCGGATGGGGCCAAAGGTGAAGGCATTGTCCTCGTGGATCATGGAAGGACGGGTGACGAGGAAAGAGGCCAGGGCACAGCCGATCATGGCCAGCTCGCGCCAGGGAGTGGGCAGGAAGAGCACTGCCAGAATGATCCCGGCCAGGAAGGCCAGGTTGTAGAGGCCGAAAGCCCGCACCCGGAAGGGTCCGGCGAAGGCGGGCTCGGCGTCCAGGCCGCGACGGTTGCGCACATCGAAGAAGTAGAAGACGGCCAGGACGAGGGCGATGGTGAAGAGCCAGATCAACCACACCCGGGGGATCAGCCAGAAGAAGGGCACTCCTTTGAGGAAGCCCAGGAAGAGGGGCGGGTCGCCGATGGGGGTCAAGGCGCCGCCGATGTTGGAGACCAGGAAGATGAAGAAGACCACCAGGTAGGGAGAGAGCCTCCCCTTGTTCAAACGCAGGAAAGGACGGATCAGCAGCATCGAGGCGCCGGTGGTGCCGATGACGTTGGAGATGATGGCTCCCACGAGGAGAATGGCCGTATTGAGGAAGGGGGTAGCCACCCCCTCGATGCGGATCAGGATCCCCCCTGTAACGACAAAGAGGGAGCCGATCAGGCAGATGAAGGCGAAGTAGTCCAGGGCCACCTCCCCCAGCGGTGCCAGGGTGCGGAAATAGAAGAGGTAGAGCAGGATCACTACGGCCCCCAGGGCAAGCGCCACCCAGGGGTAGTTTCTCTCCCACCAGTGCGGCTTGAACAAGGGCCCCAGGGCGATGGCCAGGAGCATCAGGAGGAAAGGGATGGAAGCCCACAAGGGGACGCTCAACGATTCATGCATTGCTGGTTATTCCTCCTTGCGCCGGTTGGAGCGCATGGTTTCAGATAAAAGGAGCGGTGGAAAGTGCATGAGATTCGAGGGGAAGAAATCACTGAACTGCTCTGTTCCCAAGCTCTCCTTAGGAAGAAAGTATACTCTTCGGTATTCCTCGTTTTTGACACATTGTCAGGATACACAACCACTGCGTTCAAGCGAGCGTCCAGCTAGGAAGGCTTGATGCAGCTCGCATCGGTCTGCCTTCCTAGCAGGTAGCTTTTCTTGCAATACAAACCTCGTGCCATCAAATAGCTCCAAAAATCCTGATGGATGATTCCTAAGGGTTGTGAATCGGAGTATTTATCGACCCAATAACGCTAAAAACACACCCGCAGCCACGGCTGTGCCGATTACACCGGCCACATTGGGACCCATGGCATGCATCAATAGGAAATTCCCTGGGTTTTCCCGTTGGCCTTCGCGCTGCGATACCCTCGCGGCCATTGGCACTGCGGAAACGCCTGCCGACCCGATCAAGGGGTTCACCTTGCCTCGCGTCACTATGTAGAAAAGTTTTCCCAGCAAAACACCGCCGGCTGTGCTGAAGGCAAAAGCGATCAAGCCGAGAAGAACGATGCCCAAGGTCTTGGTGGTAAGGAAGGTATCTCCCTGCATGGTCGCTCCAACGCTGGTCGCGAGGAAGATGGTGACGATGTTGATCAAATCGTTGGCAGCGGTATTGGCCAATCGTTCAACAACCCCGGATTCCTTGAGAATGTTTCCAAGCATAAACATACCGATGAGGGGGCCAACTGCAGGAAATATCAGGCTGACGACGATCGTAACGACGATCGGGAAGAGGACTTTTTCAACCCTCGAGACCGGCCTTAACTGAGCCATCACCACGGAGCGTTCTTTCTTGGTAGTGAGAAGTCGCATGATTGGAGGCTGGATAATTGGCACCAGCGACATGTAGGTGTAGGCAGCCAAGGCCACGGTTCCCAGGAGATGAGGCGCCAGAGCAACGGCTGCATAGATGGTAGTCGGCCCATCTGCCCCGCCGATGATGCCTATGGAAGCGGCTTCCAAAATGGAGAAACCGAGCAGCTGGGCGAAAAGCATGGCGACGAATACACCAAATTGTGCGGCCGCTCCCATCAGAATGGTCCACGGGTTGGCGATCAAGGGGCCGAAATCGGTCATCGCTCCCAACCCAAGAAAAATCAACAACGGGAAGAACTCGGATTCCACGCCGAAGTGCAGCAGCAGATAGATGATGCCGGAGGGAGCATCCAGAATCCCTGTGAGGGGAAGATTGGCAAGGACGCAACCAAAGCCAATCGGCAACAACAATAAAGGCTCGGTTTTCTTGAAGATGGCCAGGAATACGAACAGCAACCCTACCAGGATCATAACCCCCTGTTGCCAGGTCAACGCAGAGAAGCCGGTTATTTGGGACAAGCGGATGATTGCATCCATCTCTGATTATCCGATCTCCAGCAACTGCTCTCCCATCTCCACCATCTGACCAACAGACACGAAAACCTTCTTGACGGTGCAGTCATAGGGAGCAAATAACTCGTTTTCCATCTTCATCGCTTCAATCAGTAGAAGCAGGTTGCCGCGTTTGAGCGCGTCACCGCTTTTTACTGCAATAGTGTTAATTTTCCCGGGAAGGGGCGCGGTAATGACGCCAGGCGCTGCCGCGATTTTCGGGGTTTTTGGTGGTGCACTTATAACTTGTGGAATTGGAGGAGGCGCAATCACCTCGCTAACTGGTTTCACTGTCTCCTTTTGGATAACTTTATCCTTATCTAACTCTTCCACCTCAATCAGAAATACTTCATCTTCCACTTTCACTTTGAACTTTCTAATCACGATTCCAGCGCTCCATCTTGATCATTTTGAAGGATTTGCGATGCGGACGAGATACTACGGTTGTTGTCCCCTGTTCTATCGTGTCCGCCTTGGGTTGTTGCTCGAGGCCAGCGGAGACTGCGGCCATGATCGCTGCCATTTTCGTCTTGCTGAAGTGTAAACCTATGGTTGATTGGGGAGGTGCTGTCTCAACGATTGACGATCCGGCTTGAGGGGAAGGCCGGTAAAATATGTATCGAAAGAGGGTGAGAATCGCTCCGAGGATTGCCAGTACGCCAAATACGCTGACCATCCCGATAAGGGAAAGGAGAACTCCGTCCCACAAGGTCACAAATTGCATCATCTGCCTGCTTTCTATAAGGGCATATTGCTGTGCTTCTTATCGGGCGCCTCGACGCTCTTGGAGCGGAGAAACTCCAAAGCGCTTGCCAACACCGGCCTCGTATCTTTCGGGTCGATGATATCATCAACATAACTGCGCTCAGCAGCTCGGAAGGGATTGGAAAACTGCGATCGGTATTGCTCGATTTTCTCTTTTCGGGCTTGCGCCGGATCAGCTGCCTCGGCGATCTCTTTGCGGAAACAGATATTGACAGCTCCTTCAGCGCCCATCACCGCAACCTCTGCTGTCGGGTAGGCGAAAGATAGATCGCCCCCTAAGTGCTTCGAGCACATGGCTATGTAAGCTCCACCATAAGCTTTGCGAAGAATCAAGGTAATCTTTGGCACTGTCGCCTCACTGTAGGCAAAGAGTACTTTGGCGCCATGCCGAATGATGCCGCCATGCTCTTGTTCGATACCGGGGAAGAATCCTGGCGTATCCACCAACGTGATCAGGGGAATATTGAAACAATCGCAGAAACGGACGAAGCGAGCGATCTTATCGGACGCATTGATATCCATAGCTCCGGCCCGGTATTGGGTCTGATTAGCCACGATCCCGACGGCTCGCCCCCCCAATCGAGCGAACCCAACGACCGCGTTTGGTGCAAAGAGTGCGTGGACTTCCAGGAAATCGCTAAGATCGACGAACCGGTGGATCACTTCCTTCACATCATAGGATTTAGAGGGATTTGCAGGAACGATAACCCGCAACGATTCATCCACTCGACTGATTGAATCCTGATTCGGAGATAGTGGGGATTCATGCAGATAATTGTCTGGAAGAAAAGATAAAAGCTTCTTTACTAAGGAAATCGCTGCACTGTCGTCTTTGGTGAGGAAATGAGCTACTCCGCTCAGTTGATTGTGAACCATTCCTCCACCCAACTGCTCGTGAGTCGTTTTCTGACCCGTTACCGCTTCCAGTACGTCGGGGCCGGTAATGTACATCGTGGCAATCTCAGTCATTATCACGAAATCCATCAGGGATGGCGAATAGGCTGCTCCGGCTGCCACCGGACCCAACACCATCGAAATTTGAGGTATTACGCCAGAGGCAAGGCTGTTTCGCTTCATCACTTCAGCGATGCTCATCAATGAATCGATTCCCTCTTGAATGCGAGCGCCGCCTGAATCGTTCAAGCAAAGAAAGGGAATGCCCATTTTCAGAGCAAGATCCTGCATATTCATCATTTTCAGACCATGCATCTCCCCTATTGAACCACCTAAAACGGAGAAGTCCTGGGCAGACAAGGCGACACGCCGGCCATTCACCAAACCTAATCCAGTAATCACCCCTTCTGCGGGGATATCTTTCTTATCCAACCCAAAGTAGGTAGACCGTGTTTTTACGAACCGATCCAGCTCCTGAAAGGATCCGGGATCCAATAGCCGTTCGATCCGCTCACGCGCCGTAAGCTGGCCCTTTTTGTGCCGGCTTTCCGCTGCTTTTTCCCCCATGCCCTCCGTTATCTTCTTCTTCTGTTCAGCCAATTGTCTAATAAGCTCGTCCACTATTTTCCTCCACTTGATCGAACCATTATGACCAGACCCTCTTGTCCCTGGGAATGCTCAGGCAGCCCCCCCCCATTCAGGAAGACTGCCTGAGCCTCTTCTTTAGACAAGGATTTCTGTTGGAATGATGAGCTGTTTGTTTTTTTCTAACAATTCCGGTAGCGGATTGGGTAGAAGCTCCGTCCCAGCCAATTGTTTGGTGTACTCACGGATATAGGCATCCCAGTACTTGCGCGTGAGGTAGAAAACACGGGCGCCACCCAATTCGTGTTGCACATCCGGGTATGGGTAAGTAGGCAAGGCCATGCCGATGCCCCACCTTTTCCAACCGTTATAGCTTTCGTAGGTTGCCCAGAACTCTTCCTGTTGGAGAACCTCGAAACAATAGACGCACTTCGCATAATACAGGACAGCTCCTGCGTTCATCCCCCGCATGAAGGCCATGGTATGCAAGCTGATGTTGATCTTCTCACTGAGTAGACGACCATTGGCGATACCCGCCAATTCGCCATCCACCGTTCCAATCAAGAAGTACTCATCTTTGATCCGATTCCGTAACATGGCCAATAACTCAGCATAGACGCGAGCGCCGACCACATCGTAAAGGTCTCGATCAATATCCATATACCGCTTGATGTAGGGGAGAACGAGAGGAATCTCATCTCGCTCGATGGATCGGATCAACATGGTCTTCTTGGCGCCGTCCTTCTGCTTAAGGTCACAGTACATCGGGGACCAAGGTTTAATGACCATGTCTGGCGGACTGAGTATTGCCTCAATTTCCTCTACTTTGAAGGTAATTTCCGTCTGGGAAACCTGCTCTGGTATCGCTTTTCTCATAATTTCTCCTTCTTTTGATTCATCATTCCTGCGATGAGATCAAATCATTATGGGATAAAACCATTAAAGCGGGAATAGACGCCAAGATCAAATGGCGAATATCCAACGTGATTTAGGGTGTGGTGATAACGCTTCTTCCCTTCACCTTCCGGTCAATGATCAACTGAATCGCTTCATTCACCATCTCCAGCGGAACTCGATTGGCGACAATGGTGGTAATTCGCCCTTCATCGGCATAACGCAGCGAAAGCTCCAGGTCTCGCTTGCAACCAGCCACGGAAGTAAGGATTTGCCCTTCTTTCAAGAGCATGCCGACAGGATAGAAATTAAGCATATCTTCCTTACGATAGCCGATGATAACCAAGCGCCCACGGCAAGCCAAGGAATCGACCATGGCATTCCATCCCACTGTGCTGCCGACCAAATCATAGACTACATCCATGCCAGCGCCAGCGGTTGCTTCCTTGATCGCTTCAGGCAAAGCCGCATAGTTTGAACAGACAATCGCATCGTCTGCGCCAACCTCTTTGGCAAGAGTGGCCTTCTCTTCTGAGTCTGCGATGGCGATCACTTTGGCGCCACAGAGCTTGGCGACCTGGATGCACATCAGGCCGACTCCCCCTACTCCATGTACGCCGACGATGTCGCCGATCTTTGTGCTGGCCAACCGTGTCGCATGAACGGCAGTCATGCCGGAGCATGCGTGAACAGCGCCTTCCTCGTATGAGACGTTGGCCGGTAGGGCCACCAAGGAACGTATTGGCGCCCGAACATACTCCTGAAAACCTCCGTCGGCATTGAAACCAAGCTGGCCGGCAGCTTGTGTGCACATATTTTCCATGTCATTGCGGCAGTTGAAGCAATCACCGCAACTCATCATGTTGTATACGGCAACGCGATCTCCCGCTTTTAGGGAGGTTTTAATAGACGTATCGATCGACTCGATGTCTCCAGCGATTTCATGCCCCAACACCAAGGGGGCGCCTACAGGGATCAACCCTTCCACGAAGTGGGTTTCCGTTGCACAGACTCCAGCGGCTCTCACCTTGATAATTGCACATCCTGCCAAAGGCTCTGGCTTTTCAACATCTTCCAATCTAAGCTTTGATTCTCCTGGATGAAGCCTTGCTGCTTTCATGATTCACCTCGAATAATAATTAGCTTACGCTTTGTACTGGAGATCACTATCTTTTCTCGTACGTATCAAAGGCCTCAGTTCGAGGCCTTTGATACGAGAATTCCTTGTAGATCCGGTATTATTGGGCTGGCTTTTCTGTGCTCCATTCAACCTTCAAGCTGCCGTCCTTAAGCTTTGCCTCGATCGCTGCAACTTTCGTCTTGACGTCTTCCGGAACGGTATCTCCCCAAACACCAAGTCTCGTGCCACCATTGGCCAACGTCTGAGGCGTGAAATAGTTGCTTTCCCGATAAGCATCCCAAGTACCCGTTTGAATTGCCTCAAGGGCGCCTGTCAGCGCTACGGAGAAGTCAGTAAAAACACTGACCAAATTCGTCTTTGGGTCGAGATCATGTCTCTCTGCCCAAGGGGTGACGCAGTAAATACCATTGGCAGCGCATTCCAAGATGGCGGAGTTGTCATCCATTTCCGATAAAATGATGTCTGCGCCTTGTTCCTTTAACGACTTCACGGCATCCCTGGTTAAGTCAGGAGCGACATAATTGCCCATATAGACGACACTGAACTTGATGTTGGGATTCGCTGCTTGGGCTCCGAAAATGAACGCATTGGACTGGCGATTCAAGGGCGCAGCTTCGAACGGTTGCAAGACGCCCACCATTCCTGACTTGCTCATCAGCCCGGCCGCATAGCCGGCCAGGTAGTTCCCTACCTCTGGTGTCACGCCGGCGAGAACAAAGTTCTTTGGCGTATTGGCTTTTTGGTACTTGTCCTGTGCTGGGTCACCGACGATCGAATCTGGGTCGATGTAAGCCTCTCCGATAAAATACACATTGGGGAAACGAGAGGCGACCTCAATGGCGGAATCCGTGTATTGGTTGCCGTGGCACATGATCACATTCACATTTTGCCCGGCCCAGTCCGTCATTGCCTTGTTGGCATCCTGATTTTCCGTCGCTTCGTTCAGGTTGAGATCGAACGCGACGACTTTCTGAGCATTAGCAAATCCTTCCATGATCGCTGTACACCAGGTGCCTTCATTGGCTTGGCCGGGAAGAATGGCTGTTACCGACAATTTCGGGCCGGAGAGAGGCTTGGAATCGTCCATAGGAACCTTGATTTCCCCGGAGATGATCTTGGCTTCGACGCCAGCGACTGCTTTCTTCACATCTTCCGTTGCCGCAGTACCCCAGGCGCCAAGGTGTACGGAGCCATTGGAAAGCGTTTGAGGTTGGAAGTAGTTAGCCTGGCGGAAGGCAGTCCAAGCGCCTTTTTGCACTGCTTCAACCGCGCTCATCAATTGAACAGACCAATCTTGAACCACGGAAGATAGGACAGTCTTTGGATCGAAATCCATCTTGTCCACATACATGGCGACGCACTGGATCTTCTGGGCGGCGCATTCCAGGATCGACGAATTATCGTCCAACTCCGTGAATATGACATCCGCTCCCTGCTGTGCCATGCTCTTGATGCCATCTCTCGTCTCAGCGGGCGCCACGTAATCACCTACATAGACGACGAGAGTCTGGATGTCTGGTTTGGCAGCCTTGGCGCCATAAATGAACGCGTTGGTGTAACGGTTCATGGTTCCGGATTCAAAAGGTTGCAGGATCCCGATCTTGCCAGACTTGCTCGATAATGCGGCTGCGTAACCAGCGAGATAGTTGCCTTCCTCCGGTGTGTCGCCAAGGAAAACGAGGTTCTTTGGCGCATTGGCTTTTTGATACTTCGCCTGGTCTGGTTCGGAGGCTTTCACTGCGGGATCAATGCCGAACTCACCAATGAAATAGACATTGGGAAAATTGGCGGCCACCGTGATTAATTGATCGGTGTATGTATCGCTGTGGGCGAAAACAATGTTGGTCCCTCGCGCAGCCCAATCGCGGATCACTTTTTCAGCATCCTGGGAGCTCACTGCTTCACTCATGCTAAGCTCGAAGGGAATTTTCTCCTGTACTGAAAGGATTCCTTTGTATCCAGCCGGATCCCAGGTTCCTTCATTGGCGTGGCCATACAAGATTGCAGCAAGTGTCAGTTTTGCTGAGGTCGGAGTCGGCGTTGGCGAGGAAGCTGTTTGAGTAGCTGTCGGAGTTGGCGTAGCCGCCGGAGCGGCGCATCCGATTAGGAATGTTGCTAACAAAACCAAAGTAACCAGCAATACTACAGTCTTTTTACCCATTTACCTTCTTTTCCTCCTTGTTTTTGGGCAAACTTGCTAAGTGTTTCCATTGGAACAAAAATCAATGCTCTCCTTTCTTTCTCATTCTCTATAGTACGGAATTCCCAATGCCGATGGTATGCGGGATCTACCGCTTCTTGACATGATGATCACCAATGCAATCAGTGTGACGATATAGGGAGCCATGGTCATTAAGTCGGATGGAATCGTCACACCGATGGTTTGTAGCCTTACCTGCAATCCATTGATTCCAGCGAACAAGAGGCAACCCCAGAAGATGTTCGATGGTTTCCAGCGTCCGAATATCACGATGGAAAAGGCGATCCAGCCGCGGCCGGCAACCATCCCGGAAGTGAAGCCTTGGAGAAAAGCAACCGCCAGATATGCGCCGGCGATCCCGACAAGGCCGGCGCCCACCAAGATGGTGAAATAGCGGATCCTGAAGATGTTCACTCCTGCAGCATCCGCGGCGGCAGGATTCTCTCCGGTGGCTCTCATCTGAAGCCCCAGTCTGGTTCGGTAAACCACCAGTGAAATAATGATCAGGAGCAGGATGGAAAGATAGAAAATGACATCCAACTCCAGGAAACGTGCGAATCCGGTCAACTCTCCTTTATACCCGACAAGCTGACCGAGCGTAGAAAAGCCGATGGTATGCTGGTCGGAGGGAACATAGAGCTTATAGAGGAAACTGCCAAGACCGAGACCGAGGAACCATAAGCCAAAACCAATGACGATCTGATCTAAGTTGAATCTCACCGCCAATGTCGCGAGTATTAAACCGAAGAATACACCGCCCAGGAAACCGAATAGTAAGCCCATCCAAGGCGAGTCTGCGACAAAAAAACCAATGATTCCCAACACGGCGGCAAAGGTCATGTTGCCTTCCATGCTGATATCGTACACGCCGACGCGTTGAGAAAGGTATCCCCCCAAAGAAGCGATCAGATAAATCGGCAAGATGTTGAGCGTTGCAAACAGAAGGTTGACGATCAGATCGAGAGTCATTGCTCACCTCACACAAAGGTCATGGTTCGAGATCATGCTGAACTTCGCAGATGCCAAGGTCTGCTGAAGTGGAAGCTCCTGGCGACAAGGGAGTCTTGGAGAGTTGGCTAACATGCCATTTTCCCGGCATATTCCCATCGCTGCCTCAACCATCGCTCGATGTATCCGGCAAAGATTACGCACAACAGCAAGAGACCGATGAGTATTTGCGAAAAGGAAGCGGGGATTCCGGCGAGAGTAAGGGAAGAGGCGCCGACGATCATGCCGGAGATAAAAAAAGCCGCAAACGGCATGGCGATGATTTCCTCTCTGGCCAACATCACCACCACGATGGCAGTGAATCCATAGCCCCCAGTGACATTTCTCTCCATTCTCATGAAGTCGCCCACAACTTCGACGGTGCCGCCTAGCGCAGCGATACCGCCGCTGATCAACATCACGATCATCGTCAGCTTGGCGATGTCCATGCCTGCCAGCCGTGCCGCTTCACGCCCAAAGCCGACAGCCTGCAAACGATACCCAAGGCTGGTGCGATTGATGATGAACCAGACGATTGGAATGAGCGCCAAAGCGATAAGGAAGGTTGTATTAAGCGGGTATTGGAGGAAAGGCATCTGCGCCTGCGACAGGATTTCCGAAGTCCTGGGGTAGTTAGGATGGGGCATGCTGAGAGGTCCGCTGATCATATACTCCAACAACTTCAAAGCAATGTAGTTCAGCATTAGGGTAGAGAGCATTTCGTGGACGCCAAACTTGGTCTTCAGAAATCCAGCGATTCCGGACCACAGAGCGCCGCCTATGAAAGAAGCGAGGAATATGACCGGCAATAAGATGCCGGCCGGCAGATTGAGGTTGACGCCGATGGCTGTTGCTACGATCGCTCCAATCGCCATTTGCCCTTCCGCCCCCAGATTCCACAGGCCGCAGCGGAAAGCAATGATCATTCCTGCGCCGGCAATGATGATCGGCGTCGCTTTCGCCAGCACTTCCAGGATGCCGTATTGCGAAAAGAAACTGTGGGAAAAGAATGAGCCGTAAACCGCAATGGGGTTTTGCCCGGTAAGGGCGTAGATCACCGCTCCGCCGATGAGGAAGGTGAGCAAAAAGGCGATCACATAAGCGAGAGGAGAGGCCATGGAGAGTCTCGAGATGTTCGGCATTTTGGACCGCGTTGCTCGATGTTGAGGCTCTTTCCGGTTTTGGTCTGTTTGTTTGCTAGTTTCCAACTTTGGCGCCTCCTTCGCGACGTGACCCTCCGGTCATCAGGACGCCGACATCGAATTTGGACACTGAACGGAGATCGTCGAAAACCCCCACTATCTCTCCCCGGTAAATGACCATTAAACGATTGCTGACCAACAAGAGCTCATCAAGATCGGCGCCCATAAACAACACTGTCATTCCGGCCTTCTTCATCGTCAGGAGTTTTTCGTAGATGAAGCTTTGCGACTTGATGTCCAAACCCTTCGTGGGATGGTAGGCGATCATGAACTTAGGGTTCGATTCAATCTTCCTTCCAATTGCCAGCCTTTGACGATTTCCACCGGAGAGCTTCACCGCCTGCAACAGAATGCTGGGAGTTTGGACCTGATAATCAGTTACGATTCTCTTTGCATGAGCTGTAATGGCCTTTCGATCGAGCAGCCCATGGCGACTGAAGGGGGGTTTTTCAGGGTAATCCAAGATCGAATTATCGCGAACGGAAAAGAGAGGAACCAGTGCGTTGGAACTGGGCATTAAGCTCATTCCCAGATTCATCCGATGCAATGGCAAGGAGCGAGTGATGTCAGCGCCTCGATAGATAACCTTTCCACTTTTTACTCGCCGCAGTCCAATTAAGGCTTCTGCAAGATAGTTGCTGCCGTTGCCCTCAATCCCCGCCAATCCCACGATCTCTCCTTCGTAGAACTGACAAGATACATTCTTCAATGCAAGTAATCCTCTTTCATCGATGACGTTCAAATCCTTCACTTCTAGGATCATGCGGCCTTTTTCTTGTGGTAGAACAGTAGAGATTTTCTCCAGCTCAGCGCCTACCATCATGACAGTGAGTTTCTCGAGGGTTGCCTCTTTCCCGGAGATCGTTCCAACCAATTTTCCTTTGCGGAAGGCGGAAATGCGGTCGGATATTTGCAATGCCTCTTGCAACCTGTGCGTAATATAGATGATTGAATAGCCACTTTTATTGAGATCTTTAACTATTTGCAGAAATGAATCCAACTCATTTGGCGCCAATACATTGGTGGCTTCATCAAACAATAGTATTTTTGACCCACGGGCTAGTATTTTGAGAATTTCAACTTTTTGTTTTTCTCCTTCAGTTAAAGAACCTACTTCTCGATCGATCTTGTCTTCCAATCCAAAACCGAACATTTCGGAGAGTTGCTGGATGATTGCCTTGGCTCCCTTGCGATCGATGATGAATTTGGTCTTTTCCATGAAAAGGTAGATGTTCTCTAAGATGCTAAGATCAGGCACCAGCTTAAAGAATTGCGGGACCATGCCGATTCCCAATTGAAGCGAATCGCGGGGCGATCTGATTTCATGAACCTTCCCGTTAACCAGAATCTCACCGGCATCTTTTTGATAGAGCCCGTAGATGATGTTCATTAAAGTAGTCTTGCCTGCTCCGTTTTCTCCGAGCAACGTATGAATCTCACCCTTGCGGAAAGAAAGCGAAACACAATCCAACGCTTGTACGGATCCAAAGTGTTTGGAGATCCCCTTTGCTTCCAGAACGATCTCGGGCGCACTGGTTGCTTCCATCCCTGCTACCTCTTCTCTGGGTGTAGAAAAAAGTATACTTCCTCGGCCTTGATTGGAAGCTTGTGTGGACGGAAACCAACTGCATCATAGATGGCATTGGCAATGGCCGCCGCCGTTGGGTTCAGCCCGATCTCGCCGACGCCCTTGGCGCCGTATGGTCCTTCCGGATCTTGCGTCTCGACGAGAAATATACTCTCATCGGGAATATCCATTGCTGTAGGCAGCATGATCCGATCCAGACAGTCAGTAATTACTTTGCCCGTAGTCCGATCGACGATCAGTTCCTCGGTCAAAGCATAACCCATCCCTTGAGCCAAAGCTCCCTCAATCTGTCCCTCAACAGCAATCGGATTGAGGGCTTTCCCCACATCTTGAGCCACAACCAAGCGCTTCACCTGAATCTCACCAGTTTGCGTGTCCACGACAACCTCTGCTCCTTGAGCTGAGAAAGCATAAGCGGCAGAGACATTGGCGTACCCTTTGGGAGTCAGACGTACGGTTGGAGGGACATAGTGATACGCTGAAGTGAGAATGTGTCCAACAGTGCGAGGGGAACGAAACACGGAATCTCCATAGGAAAGGGTCTTACTTGGGTCTTCTCGATAGACAATCATGCCATCCTGTAGAAAAAGAGCATCCATGGAAACCTGTAGCGCGGCTGCTGCCGATTCCAGCAGAAAAGTCTTTAGCTGCGCGGCAGCCATCTTGGCGGCGTTCCCATCCTCGAAAGCGACGCGAGAGGCGAAGCTCCCAAGGGATTGTGGCGTCGTCTCAGTGTCCATGCTGATCAGGCGGATGGACTCCATCGGTAGCTGCAACTCCTCTGCAACGATCTGAGTGATGACCGTGTTGGCCCAAGTGCCGGTATCTCCGGATCCCTTGTACACAGAAACCCGGCCATCGATGAACATCTTCAGCTCGATCGCTGAAAACTCTCCATCTGGAAAAACGTTGCTGCCTGAAACGTGAATTGCTGTGGCCAAACCCTTTCCTTGACGATAGCGACCCTCTTTCGGTCCTTTCTGGCGCTCCTTCCAGTTGATTGCCTGGCTCACTTTTTCCAGGCACTCCTCTAATCCGCAGGTCGTTATAGCCCAACCGCAGGGCGTAAGGTCGCCGGAACGGTTGGCATTCTTTACGCGCAATTCCAACGGGTCTATCCCCAAGACCTCCGCGATCTCGTCGAGCTGAGACTCGATGGCGAATATCGCCTGAGGAGCTCCGAAACCCCGGAAAGGTCCTCCAGCTTGCTTGTTGGTGTAGACGATATCGCCATTGAAGCGGAAGTGTGGGATGCGGTAGCTGGACGCTGCGGTTCCGGCGGCATAACCGGTAACAGCGGGACCGTAGTGGCAATAAGCCCCCTTATCCACAATGACCTGCATCTCCCGTGCCATCAAAGTCCCATCCAGCTTCACTCCGGTTTTAATGCGCAATATGAAGGGGTGGCGAATGCGGGTAGTGGTCATCTCCTCCTCACGAGTGAAAGTAATGCGCACAGGGCGGCCGGAACGAATGGCCAGGAGAGCGGTGACGCCTTCATCCTCACAATACTTGGAACGAGAGCCGAAACCCCCGCCACAATGGACTTCCATTACTTGGACCGATGAAATGGGCAAGTTACAAACATGCGCGACTTCTTTGCGGACGAAGTAAGGGCTCTGTGTTCCCGTCCAAATCTGGAGGACGCCATCGGGGTTCTTCCAAGCTGCACTGGAGCGTGGCTCCATATTGCAGTGGGGCACGGCCTGAGTGGAAAACTGGTCCTCAAAGACTCGGTCAGATTGGGCGAAGCCTTCATCCACATTTCCGAAATCTCGCTTCATATTCAATACCAGGTTGTTGATCCGATCCTCGTGGATCAGGGGAGCTCCATCCAGTAATGCTTCACAAGGATCGAAGACGGCAGGCAGAGGTTCATAGTCAACTTCGATTAAGGCCAATGCTTCCTCCGCAATCTCCTCCGTCTCTGCCGCCACAGCAGCTACCGGATCACCCACATAACGAACCTTGTCGATTGCCAAGGGATACATGTCCGAGATCTGGGCAACGTACTTTATACCAGGCGTATCCGTTCCTGTCATGACGGTTACTACACCTGGCAATTCCAAGGCTCGAGAGGTATTGATGCTTCGAATTCGTGCGTGAGCATGGGGGCTTCTTAGAATTTTCCCAAAGAGCAATCCGGGCAATCGCAAGTCATCCGTGAAAGGAGCTTCTCCGGTTACTTTCGCCCAAGCGTAAATCTCTGGAATTCGCTTCCCAATGTATTTCAGTGGTTCCATTCTAGCCTCCATCGAATTGATCAATATTCCTTTACTTGCTCGCCATATGGGTCGCGGTGGGCTCGCTCGATAATCTCATCCGAACGCATTTTGCTCGAATCATAACGTTCCAGGTGAGTGAACGAATCAGCCGGTCGTCGAGGCCGCGGCTCTCTATACTCATTGGGGTAACCCAGGGGCAAAATGCACACGATCCGCAGTGGATCCGGTATGGCCAGGAAAGGCTTTACCTCCTCTGGGAAAAAGTTGGTAAAAACGGCAGTGCCCAATCCAAGTGCAGTTATGGCCAATAGCATATTCTGGATGGCCATGCTGACGCTGCCCCAAAAGGCAAACTGCTCGATGTTCTCCTCGACCTGGTGCATCATGCTGACGTAACGGAAACGAGGATCTCCGATCACCACCAAGTGAACTGGAGCTTCCAGCATGTATCCACCCGTGAACGTGCGGAGGAAGGGGAAATCGCGTAATTCTTTTATCCGGCTGATGCAACGCTGTACGCTTGATTGGATTTTTTCTTTGGTGATCGGATCTCGCACCACGAGAAAGTCCCAAGGTTGAGAATTCGCGCTGGATGGCGCCCATCGACCGGCTTCGATGATCTTGGCAATGCTCTCATCGGATACCGGCTCTGGCTTGAACGCTCGGATGGAACGTCGTTTCTGCATCAGAGCGAGCAAAGATTCGACTCCCATGCACGAGCTTCCTTGGCTCACGCGGCGCCCTCCGCTATCGTCAGGGCCTTTTCGAATACTTCCAGCGTCCGCTCGGCTTCCTTCCGCGTAAAGCACAAAGGCGGCTGAAAGCGGATGCGGTTGTAGTAGAGACCACCCCGGCCGATCAGCATTTTCTCTTTCAAAGCTTCGTCGAGGATTCGGGTCATGACTATATTGCTAGCAGGTGTTTTCTTTTCCTTGTCGGTGGTGATTTCCGCTCCGATGAAGAGACCTTTCCCTTCCACATCGTCTAGGAAAGGGTGGTGTTTGCTTAACTCTACCAGGCCTGCTTTAAGGAATTCTCCAACTTCAGCGGAGTTCTTCACCAGCCCCTCTTCTTGTGTGACCTCAATCGCTGCCAAAGCTGCCCGACAACTGACCGGGTTACCGCCGAAAGTGGCGAAGTCAGGTCCAGGGAAGGTATCGGCGATCTCGGGTTTGGCCACCACTGCGCCGATTGGAAGTCCACCACCCAATCCTTTTGCCAAAGTGACAACATCTGGCTCCACCCCATAATGCTCGATACCGAACATCATTCCAGTGCGACCGAAACCCGTTTGCACTTCATCCACGATCAACAGGATCTGGTTTTCCTCAAGGATTGGCTTGAGCACCTTGAAATAGTCCGGCGGAGCTTCCACAATGCCGCCAATGCCTTGGATCGGTTCCACGACAACGGCTGCTGTCCGGTTGCTGGTCTGAGTCTTCAAGGCGATTTTAAGGTAGTTGGCACAAGCATAGCCGCACTCACTGTAATGGTGATGTCCCAAGGGGCAACGATAACAGTGGTACATCGGCAAATGCAGTGTTCCAGACATGAATGGCCCCAGGCCAGAACGCCAGGCTCCCAGGCCGGTGATGCTCATGGTGAAGCCGCCCCGCCCATAGAAGCCGTTTTGCAGGCCAAATATCTCAAACTTCTTGGTAGCGATACGGGCTAAGGTGATGGCATGTTCGTTCGCTTCGGTTCCCGAGTTGCAGAAGAAACTCTTCGAACGACCCTCACCCATCGGGACGATCTCGGCTAGCTTCTTGGCTAGGATTGGCATCGGAGCTGTTCGATACAGTGTAGAAAGATGGGTTAATCGGTTTATCTGATCGGATACGGCCGCCACCATTTTGGGATGCGCATGGCCGATGTTAATCACGGAAACTCCACTAAAGCAATCGAGGTATTCCTGCCCTTCTATATCCCAGAGCGTGGATCCCTTCCCCTTCACGAATACTTTCTCGTTCCAGGGCTCTACGCATTTCATTACATATTGATCCTGTAATTGAATGACTTCTGCCGCGGTCAAGCCTTCCTCAATCATGACTTCCTCCACATTCTCTGCCTCGAGTTAGTATCATTCACTTAATCTTTCTGGCTTGAATTACCTTATGTGCAGCCCGAGTCGCTTCCTCAATAACCTGGTTTTCATCGACGGTAAGCAATTTCCGGCCTTCCATCAGAATCCTGCCATCTACGATCGTAGTATCAACGTTGTCACCGTGAGCCACATAGACCAGATGAGGAAGCACGTTTGAGTTTTTCCCGTGGAAGACGGGTGTCAAAGCGGGAGTCCAGGTATCAACCAAGATCACGTCTGCCTTTTTTCCTGCCTCTAGGGACCCTATTTGCTTATCAAGCCCCAATGCCCTTGCGCCGTTGATCGTTGCCATTTCCAGGATTTGCCAAGAGGGGAGCAGGCTAGCATCGGTGTGGATGGCTTTTTGAAAAAGGGAGGCGTATTTCATGACTTCGAACATATCATTGTTGTTGTTACAAGGTGCGTCGTCTGTGCCCAGGCCAACATTGATACCAGCCTTCAGGTAGTCAATGGTTCGCGCCACCCCGTTCCCTAATTTGGCGTTGGAAACAGGATTATGAGAAATATGGGTACCCGTCTTGGCAATAAGCTCTATTTCCGGATCCGACAGCCAAACACAATGAGCGGCAACCACATCCGGTCCAAGGAGACCTAAGTCATTAACGAACTCCACGGGAGGCTTTCCATATTTCTCTTTGCACAACTGTACTTCACCCTTGGATTCATTGAGGTGGACATGAACGCCAACTCCATATTTGTCAGCCAAAGAACGGCACTTCTTGATATATTCCGCAGAGCAAACAGGAATCCATTCAATGCCGAAAACAACCAGAATCCGTCCTCCAGCGGTATTATTCCGCTCCAGGAAAGCCCTCTCGTTGTCTTCCAAGGTCTCTTGGCCCGGGATCAAATCGGCGCCTTCGCTGGAAAGCACGGCGCGGATACCGGTCTTCTCCGCCGCATCGGCCAAGGAAGGGAGCTTGATGTACATATCATTGACGGTTGTCGTTCCGCCCTTTATCACTTCTGAGTAGGCCAACATGGCAGTTTTGTAGGCATCATCAGGCGTCATCGCAGCCAGCATAGGGTAATAGATCGTATCGATCCATTCTTCCAAACCCAGATGCTCGCCAACTCCGCGTGAAAAATTATCCGCATGAAAGTGAAGATTGACGAGTCCCGGCATTACTATTTTATGAGTCGCATCGATTTCCTTCTTGCCGCTGTATTGGCTTCGAAGGGCTTTCGAATCTCCTACGTCGGTGATTCTGCCTTGATCAATCGCTACAGCTCCATCTTCAATAATGAGTCGTTCTGGATTCATCGTTACAACAATCCCGCTATGGATCAAGAGCTCAATCGTTCTTGGTTCCGGCATTGCTACCCTCCTGTTCTGCCACACAAAGTATCACCGGTTCTTAGCGCCAAACTCTTTGCAAGCTAAAATGCTGGTACAGTTACTGATCTTTGAGCTCTCTATCGTCGGATTGGTTGGAAGATCGCTCGCTTGCAGAAGCGACTGCTTCCTCGATTTTTCGATAACCGGTACAACGACAAATGTTTCCAGATAACCCTCTACGAATCTCTTCCCGATTGGGTTTGGGGTTTTTGTCCAACAATGCCTTGGCTGATAGGATCATCCCGGGCGTACAGAACCCACATTGAAAGGCGCCCTTTTCGATAAAAGCTTCTTGCAGTGGATGAGGGTTGTCTTTGGTTCCCAACCCCTTTGCCGTGATGATCTCAGCGCCTTCTGCCTGCAACGCCAGGGTGAGACAGGAATCAATGGATATGCCGTTCATGATGACGGTACAGGCGCCACAGTCTCCTTTGCCGCACCCTTTCTTCACTTCCGTGCAGTTCAGTTCTTCGCGCAGGAAATCTAGAAGCGTTTGTCCCGGATTTGCCCATCCTGTCCGCCACACTCCGTTGATCTGAAGGCGGATATGTTTCACGCCAGGCTCCCTTCCAAGCGACTGATCGCTAGCTTTATAGTCTCTCTTGCAAGCGCTTCTGCCATTTCCTTGCGGTAAAGTCCGGATCCACGCAACATCGAATCCCTCGGTTGCACTTCCTCCTGAATGGCTGCAGCACAGGCAGTTATCGTTTCGTCAGTGAGGGGTTTACCGACTAGATAAGCTTCCGCTTGGCGTGCTCGAAATGGCATCGTCGCAACGGGACCAACAGCGATTCGAGCATTAGTGCAATACCCTACGGATGAAGCAATCCACACTGCGCAATTTAGCTGGGGTAAGGCCATGGCCTTCCTCTGTGCCATTCTTCGGAATGCCGATGCCTCCCCCTGGTGTTGTCCTTCGAACTCGATGCACGTGATCATTTCACGGGATGCGTCTATTGCCGATCTTCCAACACCGATATAAGAATCGCTCAGCATGAGGTCTCGCTCTCCCTGGAAGCCAAGGATCTTGAGTCCGGCATTCAGCGCAACCAAGGCGATTGCTCCGTCCGCTGCCGGCTGGGCTGAGACGATATTGCCCGCCAATGTAGCTCGGTTTCGAATCTGAGGCCCGCCAACCCAGGAGCAGGCTTCCCATAGAGCTATTGCATGCTGTTTAAGCAATAATGATTCCTCTACTTGGGTCATCGTTACCAGCGGACCCAAGTGAATGCGTTCTCCATCCGAATGAATCCGATCCAATCCAGGAATTCGACTTACATCAACCAGTGCCTCAAAACTGTTGGCATGATCACGAATCTCCAGGATTAAATCGGTTCCGCCTGCAATTAGACGAGCTTTTCCATCTTCCCTCAGAAGCATCTCAATAGCTTCTGAGGGGCTGGTCGGAAACAAATGATCTCGAATTCTCACAGCTTATTAATCCTCGAGAAAAGCAACCGCTCGCACAAAGCCAGCGCTCCCGTGGAAAAACTTGATAGGGAATCCGTAAAACTTAAAACCAAATGGTGGCAATTGGTCTAAGTTAGCTAGTTTCTCGTAGTGAGCATATTCCTTACGAGTTCCTACCAAATGGCATGGCCAAAGATATTTCGGATCGCGACCATGGTCTTTATATTGCTTGGACCAGTGGTTGTATCCTATGTCAAAGCTCCACGAATCAGTTCCTACCGTCTTGATTCCTTGGTCAAGAACCCACTCCAAGGCTTCTGCGGAAAGATGGCCGCCATGATCGGCGTAATTTGGTTGGCCCCAAAGCTTATCGTTGCCGGTCATGGCGAGGAAGATATCCAGCGGCTTCAGCGTGTAGCCGATCTTGCTCAAACGATCCTTCAGCTCACCTGCAGAGAGCTGGCAACCATCCGCTAAATCCCGAATATCGACCACTACGCCATCCCCAAAGCACCATTCCAACGGCCACTCTTCGATGGTCTTCGGTTTCATCCCAGCGCAGAGCGGACCCATGTGCCAAGGAGAATCGAGATGCGTTCCTGCATGGGTTGTCATCTCAAGGAAATCATCCGCCCATGCCTTGCCGGGAAACGGCCAATCTTGAGGATCGATGCCGTAGTATTTTTGGTCTTCTTTGGCGCCATTCTCATGCGGCAGATTGGTGATTTTTACATTCATCAAGGGGCTGGGGTCGGTAGATGTTACCATCGAGATATCGATTATTCTCATTCTATACTTGCTCCTTTCAAGATTAACTATTGATTGTCTATTGCAATGTTTGCATTCAGGAAGCAATCGAGAGGAGGTCGAAAAAGCCCAGCTCCGATTTGTCCCACACCTGGAAGGCGATGGGCAATCCCCGTGTTGATCACCGGGGCAATTTTCAGTTCGACGACTTTACGCACATCGATTCCCAAGGGGGCGCCGCGATAATCTAAAAAAGGGATCTTAAAGCGAGGGTGTTCGGCATCGGTGATACTATACATCTCTTCTGTCGTATCGAGAGCATCTTGAACTGTTCCTCCAACAAAACTGGTTATGGCTGGGGCAGCAGCCATCGCTACCCCTCCTAGCCCGGTTGCTTCCGATAGATAGGAGTCTCCCATTACCGGATTGGCATCCTGCTGTTCATAACCCTGGAAATATCTGCCTTCCGCCAACGGAGCTGGTGCTGTGAACCAGCGAGATCCTAAACCAGCAACTTGGATTGCGAATTCATAACCATTTGCCGACATACATGAAACAATAGTGCTTCCTTGAACATCTCTCACGTTGTCCATCGTCGCTTTACTTGCGGCCATCGAAAGATTTAGGAAAAAATGATCGTTGCCATCAATAAAGAAAAGGGCCTCAACGATCTCTTCTTTGGAGAAAGATGATCTCACCAACCAAGGCGCGATCCGGCGAAACAGCAATGAAGTCGCTGATTTATTGCGATTGTGGCACTCATCTCCTCGTTGCAGCGCTCTTTCAATGATAGCGGAGATATCTACCTCTCCTCCTAGCGCAATTGCTTCTTCCAGCAAAGGAGCAAAATAGCGTTCAATCCAACGCAGTCTCTCGATAACATGGATTCCATTGGCGCCAAAACGCAGGGTTTTCCCAAGGCCTTCATTGATGGTAATAAAAACTCTATTAGAAAAAGGCTTATTCTCGACAATGAAAACAGGCATGGCGGGACTTACGATACCAGCCATCGGACCCAACATCCCATGAGCGTGTGCGGAAGCGAAATCTACTTCCCCCTTCTCAGCCATGCCCTCGGCTTCTTCCAAAGTCGCCGCCCATCCCTCGTAGAGGATCGCACCCATTGCAGCATTGCGCATTGCTCCGCACATTTCACTCCAAATCAAAGGAGGTCCGGCATGAAGCAAACGATGCCCCTTGCCTAGCCAATGCACTTCTCGACCAGCCGTGCTCATTCCGACCCAGAATACATGGGCAGAGCCAATCCGCCGCAATACCTCCTCATTCGCTTTTTCGAAAGGGGAAGAGTGCGCTGTCATACTTACCCTAGCACTGCGATTCCATTAATTTCGATCATTAATTCCTCCATCACCAAGTGACTGATCTCGACAAGCGTGCTGGCAGGAGGATTGTCTCGAAAATACGGATCACGGACCTTCGCAAAGATCGTACGGTTCTTAATATCGGTAAGAAAAACATTGATGCTGATCAAGTCTTCAGGACTCCCACCTGCAGATTTCAACATGGCCATCAAATTATCCAATGCTTGCTTGGCCTGAGCTTCGAAATCTCCCTTCCCCACAACCTTGCCGTCGCTATCCAAAGAGATTTGTCCAGAGATGCAAACTATCCCCCCACGGCGCACACATTGAGACCATGTCCCATCGCTTGCAGCCACTTCATTCGTTCCCAAGACTCTAGTTGCTTTTTCCATCCGCTATCGCTTCCTTTCCATTATCCATTCGCACAAAATCCTTAATAACGCTCTCCATATGATCTTGTGCCGCTTTTTCTGATCGCACTGGATCGTGGCTCTTGAAGCTATCGATAATTGCTTGGTGCTCCTTAACCGAGTGAGAATAGCGATCAGGCGCCCTTATCGTATAAAATCGGCACAAATATACTAATGATAATTGCTTTTCCAAGATATTGATCAATGTTGGAGAACCAGAACAGCGAACTAACATCGCATGTATCTTTCGGTCGTAATCGAAGAATTCCTCTTGGCCTACTGGTTGTTGGCGCAAACTCATCTCTTGCTGAAGCGATTCCAATTCACCGATCTCCTCAGGGGTAATCCTTTTTGCCGCCTCGCCGGCCGCTAAACCCTCCATGGCAGCTTCTACACGGAGTAAATCCACAATCTCTTCACGGCGAAACGAAATAACAAACATGCCAACATGAGGTTGATTGTCGATCAATCCTTCTTGCTCGAGGACTAATAAGGCCTCCCGAATCGGCGTTCTGCTTACTCCAAATTTCAGGCAGATTTCCTCTTCGACCAGTTTTTGACCCGGCAAAAACTCTCGGTTCAAAATTGCTTCCCGGATGAGTTGCACCAGTTCCGTGCGCATGGTCCGCCGAAGGTTATTTGATACTGATGCTTCCATGGCCTTCACCTTCCCTTGTTCATTCATCCAGTGGTCGGGGATCATCCCCGGCCACTGGACTCTTTCTGTTTCTAGTTGAAAGGCAGAAGCTCGTTTAACTTCTCTTTTAATCCTGTCTCGTCTAAACCAGCCGGAGGAAGGAAGTAGCGGCCAAGCTGCATCGCCGGGAGCATCGACTTATAGAGAGGAGCGATTGCCAGCAAACTCGGGGCCGTGTAAACGGACATCCGCGCAGGGGAGAGGTAACGAACGGCACTGCCATCCGGAGGGGCTACCTGACGGATGTTTTCCGCCGTGCTGGTAACCCACTGGGCGAATGTCAGCGCATCGGCTCTCTTCTGACCGGTTAGCGACTTATCCAGACAGAAGCTGTCTACGTAACCGGTCGAGGCGGACACGGGGGTATCGGCTTGATAGAACGGCATAATTCCAATGTCATCCATGCTGAGGGTCGTATCGAACCATGTATTCTGCGCGTTATCGATGATGTCCGCCATGTAGCCCAGTGCCTCAGAGTAATAGACATAGGCTCGGCCGTTGCCGTAGATGAACTTTCGGATCAGATCATCGGACATTTTGTCGTTCAGCGCGTTTCTTCCGTTGCCCGGGTCCTCCAGGGAGATCATGCGTTTCATGAGGTCCACAGCCTGCGTGTTGATGTTATCTTTGTTCACATAGCTCCAAAAGGTAGCAGGGTTGTCCTTATATAAATCCATCAGGGTATCCTTGTAACGGTTCGTAACGTAGCTCCCCATGATGTCAATCAATAATCCCTCACCCAGTGGGTGATCCTTGCCGCCGATCACTTTCTCCAACTCAGAGAAGGTCTTCACTGCGGCCAGTTCCGTATCGTTTTTGTTGTAGAACATGAAGTCCGTACAGGTCCAGTGAGGAATGCCCCACCAGGCGCCGCTGCTATCTACTGCCACATCCTTGGTGATCTGCAAGAAGTCATCCGGATTGGGGACTTCACTCGTGGCCAAGGGTTGCAGTTTGCCGGCAGCCTTCATTGCCTCCAACATGCCCTCATCGCATTCATAGACATCGGCCTGATTGACAAGAACCCCGTAGGGATCACCGTAGTAATCGGGCAGATTCATGATCTCTAGGTCAATTTCCGGATAAGCCGCCTCGAAATCCTTTTCCATGGTGGATAGGTATTCGTCTAGGTTGGGAATCCAGTTGTAGACGATTGTCGAAAGGGGCCGTCTAGTTGCTGTCTCCGTAGGCGTCGCAGGGATTTCAGCCCCTGGAGCATATAAATAGACCGCGTCGGTGCTCCCATCCGCCGCGTTGGACCAAGTCGCGGCTCCACCGAATAATTCCACCGCCCAGCGGAAGGGCACATAGGTCGTTCCATCAATGATCATGGCTCCTTCTGTTGTGACAGGACCCTTGTCGGTTGTCCACTGCGTGGAACCAAGCCCTTCTTCGAATGGAATCTGCACCCAAGAAGCGTCGCGAATCGGGGAAACATAGTCTATTGGATGCATAGTTGATCCGAGAGCCAAACTACTGCCAGCAAGGAGCAGGACGAGAAGACAAACTACTCCATTGACCCAGAACCTCTTCATTTCTTTTCCTCCTTAAGCGGGGTAATGTATACATTACACAGTATATCTTGAAAGTCAATACGCATAGACGAAGAAGAGGAAGTTACTTGGCGCTCATGAAGTGGGCGCGCATTCACTCAAAAGCGCAAGGGGAATTCTACAGGGCCCCGTTCACTTCCAGGCCGGCGTTTCCCCCCTGCCATGAAAGAGCAGATACTCCTTCCCATTCTTTTTTCTGAATAGTTCCACTTCAATTTGGGCAGTCAAGCTCTCGGTCACGCGACGTTCCATAGTAACGCGGTAGGGGGCGTGAAGCAGGCCTTTCCCGCTGCGGATTGCCCGAATGCGCAAGCACTCCTGCCGAGATTCCACTACCAGCCGGACTTCCTGGTCCGTCGCGCTCAAGGTGCGCAACCGAGAACCCAGATAGGTCGTGAACCGATGTAAGCGTCCTTCGTTCCAAAACCCGATGACAAAACCGCGGAACGCCACCTCAAGCCAGGGGATGCGAGCCACCGAGAGGGTGAGAGATGTCCCTGGGATAGAGAAATGGTTGCTTTGCATCCACACCCATGCCCGGGGGAAAGCTTGGCCATAGTCGGTCTCGGTGTACCCGCGACCGTGGTGAAAGTCGATGGCTTTTTCACCCCAGTGCAGCGTGCCACCGATGGAATGGTCCAGGCTGAGAACTCCATGGTAACACTCCATGAAAGGGATAAAGGCGAAAGGCCCCATGATCCCGAGGGAGAACGGATGGATTGGCCAAGGGTTGATCCCCTGAAAGTGGACCTTCCCCCGCAGAACTTTCTCCTCTAGGTCTAAATCAAGGGAGAGAGAAGTCATTGTGAAGTGGTTCGGGCCAACCTGGATCTGAAAACGATCAGTCGCGTCCTGGAAAGCCGCTAGTGGGTGCGGGCGCTACCAGCTATGTCCGCTTTTCCCTTCCAGCGCTTGCACGAAAGCGTGAGAATGCTCGCCTCTGCGGCCGAGAAAAACCCCGGGGATCACTGCTAAGGCATGCTCCTGTGAAGCATCGACCATTTTGAAATGCCATCCTTGGAAGAAGCCTTGCTTGTACCCGAAGCCGTGGTACATTCCCGGGCGCCAGATAGAGCAAAGACGCGTGAGGAAATCTCTATTCATTGATAGACCTCCGGTCAATTCGGGTATCATTGTACAGCATTCGCTACATTACGAGAGCTAACGTAAGATGTTTGTTGCAATCGTTTCTTGAAGGAGGAACACGTGCAATATCGAACCTTCGGCTGTCTGGACTGGAAGCCGTCCGCTTTAGGCTTTGGAGCGATGCGTCTGCCGGTTTTAGATGGAGACCCCAAACGCATCGACGAGGAGCAAGCCACCGCCATGCTCCAACTTGCGATCGACGGTGGAGTAAACTATGTGGATACTGCCTATCCTTATCATGGTGGAACTGGTGAAGTATTCATCGGTAAGGCATTGGAGGGCGGTAACCGCAGCAAGGTGAGACTGGCCACCAAGCTGCCTTGTTGGTTGGTAACCGGCGCAGATGACTTCGAACGCTACCTTGATGAACAGTTGGCTCGGCTTTGCACGGAGAGCATTGACTGCTATCTGTTGCATTCCCTATCCAAGGGGACATGGAGCAAAGTGCGGGATCTAGGTGTGCTGGACTGGGCAGAACGGGCCAAGGCAGACGGTCGTATCCAACATCTCGGGTTCTCCTTTCATGACAGCTATCCTGTCTTCCAGGAGATCATCGACGCCTACGACAACTGGGATTTCTGCCAGATCCAATACAATTACATGGACATTGAACAGCAGGCCGGCAGGCGAGGTCTGCAATACGCAGCAGCCAAGGGGTTAGGCGTGGTGGTGATGGAACCCATTCGAGGCGGGCATTTGGCCAACCCTCCCGATCCCATTAAAATGCTTTGGTCCCAAGCTGAGAACCCTCGCTCTCCGGCTGATTGGGCTTTGCAGTGGGTTTGGGACCAAGCTGAGGTTTCGCTGGTTCTATCGGGCATGAGCACGCTGGCGCAAGTCCAGGAGAACCTAACCAGCGCGGAACGTTCCCAGATTGGTTCTCTCTCCAACGAGGAACAAGCTCTGATCGCTCAGGCATGCGAGAAATACCGCACGATGAGCCCTGTCCCCTGCACTGGCTGCGGCTACTGCCAACCTTGCCCTCAGGGTGTGCGGATCCCTGCTGTCCTGGAACTCTACAACGAGGCGATCATGTACAACACGGCGATACGTTCCCGTTTTGTCTACGCCAACTGGTTCCGACCAGAAGGGAAAGCAGACCGCTGCACGCGTTGCGGTCAATGCCTAGAGCATTGCCCTCAGGCCATTCCTATACCTCAGTGGTTGGAGAAAGCGCAGCGTTTCCTTTCCGGTGAAGAGGTGCGCTAGCTAGGTTCGATCAGGGCTTCTTGGCTTGGTAGAGCGCTCGCATGGTGCGTATCTGGGCGGCATGCCATGTATTGTGAGCGATCAGCCAGACCCAGATTTGCCATGCCGGATATTCTTCCCCCCAGAAGGCCTTGGCCCTCTCTGCCAATGATTCCTCGGAGCTGTCCAAGAAAGCTTGGCGGAAGGAAGCGATCGCTTCTTTGAGGAATTCCATCCAGCCGGCGAAATCCTGGGGAGCGCGAGCCAATATATCTTTAGGAGTCAGCTTACCGGGGCCGATCGCATATTCTCCAGTCAGAGCCAGGCCTACCACCAAGTGGGCAATCTTGAAACCGATGGTAGAGACCCCAGAGGGTTGTGGGTGCTCGAAAGCCTTTTCGGGCATCAGCGCCCCCGGGACCGGCTTCCAATAGAACTCCTCCGAAGTGAGATCCTTCAGCGCCATCTCCAGGTTCGATTGCGCGTCATCCAGCATAAAAAGCAACGTTTCTTTGCGATTGATGGGTATCATTCGTGACTAACCTCCTTTCTTTATTAGAAGCCAAATAAGCCCCTTTTGTTTACAATTCGCGGCTTTTCCCCCTGGCTTCGAGATTGCACAGCGGAGCGCCAGCGGTTCACCCCTCTCTCCCTCACCGCCAAAATAAAGAAAGGCCGGGGGATGCCGGCCTTTCTCGACACTCGACCCGAACTGACCGGAGGTTTATTAGGGATTATTTCTCGCCCTTCTCATAGGGGATTCCATCGGCAGCCGGAGGGACCGCCCGTCCCACGAAACCGGCCAGAGCCAGCAAGGTGAGCATATACGGGAAGGCGTTCAACCAGCCACGGGGGATTGAAGCCAGTACTGGGTAAGTGGTGCTAAGCCCCTGGATCAGATCGCCAGCCACCCCGGCCAAGGTGAAAAAGAGGACGGCTGCCAAGGTGCCAAGCGGTTTCCATTTGCCGAAGATCATGGCTGCCAAAGCAATGAATCCCTTGCCGGCCGGCATATGGTTGTCGAAGATGTCCAGTTGCCCGATCGACATCGATGCGCCGGCGATGGCGCCGAAGACATAGGAAAGGATGACGCAGGCGTAACGGATCACATAAATGTTGATGCCCAGGGTGTCAGCGGCCTTTGGATTCTCACCCACCGCACGAATCCGCAGGCCCCATTTGGTTTGGTAAAGGAGGAAATGCAAGAGGAAGGGAAGGATCAGTGCGAAGTAGACGAAGATGGTCTGCTTGTTGAATGCACCAAAAACGACTTCTCGCGCTGGAGCAAAAAAGGAAAAGGCAATGCCGAGTGGAAGACCGATCACCGCGGTTAGGATCAAAGTTTTTTTGGCATTGCTGCGTTTCATTCGGGCCATCGACCAGGAGACAACGGCATAGGTCAAACCGACCACCAGGAATACCAGCAATCCTTGGGCAAATGTGGGCGAGATCACCACACCGGAGGAGAAGGAGGAGACTGGGGGTGAGTGACCCGTGGTGTTGAAGAACAGTTGCAGCAGGTAGGTCATTCCGCCCAGTGCGAAGACGTTGACAGCCACACCATAGACAACTTGGTCGCCACGCCAACTGACGGTCACCCAGGCGGCCAGAAGACCCATGACAGCTCCCATTCCAATGCCGAGAGCCAATCCCAGCCAAGGGTTGCCGGTGTAATAAGCGCCGACCACTGCAAAGAAGCCACCCATACGCATGATCCCTTCCAACGCGAGGTTGACCACGCCGGAATTCTCGCTGATCACCCCGCCCAAGCCGGCGATGAGAATCGGTGTGCCGAATTGCAGCATCGAGAAGAGTGCAGCGATGAGGATTTGTTGGAACATCAGTCCACCTCCCCTTTTCGCTTGAAGGGAAACATAAGGAGATAGCGGATAATGTTATTCGCGGCGATGAAGAGAACCACTGATCCTTGGATGATATCCGCGAAGGTCTTATGGATCTCATACGGTGGCAGTTGCATGCTCGTCGCCCCTCCACGGATGATGCCGAAAAGAACCGAGGCCAGGAAGGTGCCGATCGGGCTGTTCTGGCCGATTAAAGCCATGGCAATGCCGTCAAAACCGTACCCGCCAGGGAACACGCCAGGGAAACGTCTCTCCGTACCGCAAATCATCAACATCCCAGCCAAACCAGAAAGTCCACCGGCGATGAACATGGTCAAGATAGTGCGTTGCTTGATGTTGATCCCAGCGTAACGAGCGGCTTCTTGGTTGAAACCGGTGGCTCGGATCTCATAGCCCGTAACGGTGCGGTAGAGAAGGATGAAGGTGATGGCCACCGCAGCCATGGCGAAGAAGATGCCAATGTTGGCACGATCCCCAGGGATGCCGTACTGCCACTGAAAGATAGCGATCGAGGAAAGAGCCGCCACTCCGGCGCCGACAACCAAAGAGAGTATCAAATTGGTCGCTTTTGCTATAGGGCTGCGGTTGAGGATGTAGTGAGCCACGATCGCTGCCACAAGGAAAATGACAACCAGCAGACCGATTCTACCGGCCTGATCAGGCGGATAGGCAATGAAACGCCAGAGCATGGCGCTACCGTCGATGATTGGTGTCCCGGCATCGCTCGATCCGGTCGCCTTCACCGCAGAAAGGGGGCCTGTCACCAGCCAATTCTCCACCAAGTAGACAGCGATCCAATTGAGCATGATCGTCGAGATCACCTCATGCACCCCGCGGGTCACTTTCAACCAACCGGCGATCGCTGCCCAAAGCCCTCCCATGATGAAGGAGGCCACCATGATCACGGGGATATGGAGAATCCCCGGAAGATGGATCCAATGACCCAGAAAGGCGGCGGTTATGGCGCCGATGATAAACTGGCCCTCTGCGCCGATATTGAAGAGCCCCACTTTATAGGCGAATGCCACGGAGAGGCCGGTGAAAGTGAGAATCGCGGTCTTGATGATCACTTCGGAGATGCTGTTGATGCTGCCGAAGGCTCCACTGAACATGGCCCCGTAAGCTCCGAGAGGATTCTTGCCGGCTACGGCGATGAGGATCATCCCCACGATCAGACCAAGGAGAATGGAGACAATGGGAACCAACAAGTCGAGCAGATTGGAATAGGAAAAACGCGCTTTAGGCCTTGACATGCTCTTGCCTCTTCAGACCCAGCATGTAATGAGCCAGTTCATCTTCATTGGTTGTCTTCGTTTCGAAACAACCGACGATCTCACCGCCATACATCACCATTACCCGGTCGGAAAGAGAGAGGATTTCCTCCAATTCAAGGGATTGCAGGAGCACCGCTTTTCCCTTGTCCCGCTCTTCCAGCAGCTTGCGATGCACGAACTCGGTGGCCCCGATGTCTAGGCCGCGAGTGGGCTGGGCGGCGATCATCACCTCGGGACCGGAGGAGACTTCGCGGGCGATGATGACCTTCTGTTGATTCCCGCCGGAGAGGCTCTTCGCTTTGACTGTAATATCCCGTGGGCGCACGTCAAATTCATCTTCCTTCTCCTTGGCGAATCGGTTCACTTCAGCCCGCTGTTGAACGATGCCTCGGGCGAAGGGGGGTTCGGCATGCATCCCCAGGACGATGTTCTCGGAGATATTGAATGGGAGGATCAAGCCGGTTCTCAAGCGGTCCTGGGGAATATGAGCGATCCCTGCCCGGCGCAGTGATTTGACCGTTGCTCCGGTCATCTCTTTCCGGTTCACCAGAACTTTGCCCGATTCCGCTTTGGCCATTCCGGTTAGAACCCGAATCAACTCAGTCTGGCCGTTGCCCTCCACTCCGGCGATGCCAAGGATCTCTCCCCGGCGCAGGTGGAAGGAGATTCCCTTCACTGCATCCAGTCCTCGCTCGTTCTTGGCGCGAAGATCCTGCACTTCAAGCACCAGCTCTCCCAGCTTCTGGGGGTTCTTGGCAATGTCCAGCACCACATCTCGACCGACCATCATCCGCGCCAATTGCGCCTCACTCGTCTCCTTGCTGTCGACGACCCCCATCACACGCCCTCCTCGAAGCACAGCAATCCGATCGGCGATGGCCATTACCTCGTTGAGTTTGTGAGAAATGAAGATCACGGTTTTTCCTTGTTCGATCAAGGCATTGATGGTCAAGAAGAGACCCTCCCGCTCCAATGGGGTTAGGACAGCGGTGGGTTCGTCCAAGATGAGGATTTCGGCGCCGCGAAAGAGCGCTTTGATGATCTCCACTCGTTGCTGCATCCCTACCGGTAGGTATTCCACGCGGGCATCCGGGTCGATCGGCATCCCGTACTTCTGAGAGAACTCGGCCACTTCCTTGCGCGCCCGGTCCATGTCCATTACTAGACCAGCCTTTGTCGGCTCGATGCCCAAGACGATATTCTCGGCGACCGTTAGAACCGGGACCAGCATAAAGTGCTGATGCACCATGCCGATCCCTTCGGCGATGGCTTGGTGGGGCCCGTTGATGCGTGTTTCCTTGCCGCGGATGAGGATCTTTCCACTGTCCGGCTGGTACAGTCCATAAATAATGTTCATCAGGGTGGTCTTCCCAGCGCCGTTTTCGCCGACGATGGCGAAGACTTCCTTCTTCCGGATGGACATGTCGATATGATCATTGGCCAGGACTGCGGGAAATTGTTTGGTGATGCCCTTCAGCTCAATAACCGGTTCCAACGCTCACCTCACGATGAAAATGGGAGATGGGGTTTGGCCCCATCTCCCATGCTTGCTCGATTGCTTAGTTAGGGAACGGCCGGCGGAACGAAGGTCGCCAGCCCTTCCAGGGTAGCGGGAACCTTGATGGTTCCGTCTGCGATCATCGCTTTCAGGGCATTCACTGTGGCCAGTACGGTCGCAGGGATGATGTCCTTGGTAAAGATCAAGGCGCTGTAGCCGACGCCGCCTTCTTTGACGCCCAGTTCAATTAAGCTGGACTTAAAGGTAGCTGTGGCGACTGATTTGCAGGCATCGTAG
>JAPLHV010000113.1 GCA_026389455.1 Coprothermobacterota bacterium | reverse complement strand
CTGAATACTTGAAAACTGGAGGTTATTGAATGAACCCTACGGATTTGATTTACACCAAAGATCACGAGTGGTCCAAAATTGAAGGCTGCACGGCCCGCGTTGGGCTGACAGCATACGCCCAGGAACACCTCGGCGACATCGTCTATGTCGATCTGCCGCCGCTTGGCAAGGAAGTGAAGCAAGGCGAACCGTTGCTGGTGGTGGAGAGCGTCAAGGCAGCCTCCGATGTCTATGCCCCCCTCTCCGGAAAAGTGCTGGAAGTGAACGAAGCGCTTGCTTCCAACCCTGAAAAGATCAACCAGGATGCCTTCGGCGAGGGCTGGGTCGTCGTGCTGGAGATCGCTGATCCGGGCGAAGCGGCCAACCTGCTGAGCGCGGCCGACTACGATACGCTGCTGGCGAGCCAACACTAAGATGCGCTATTTTCCCCTCACGCCCGACGACCGGGCGGAGATGCTGGGCGCCCTGGGGCTCTCCTCGACCGAGGATCTCTTCGCCGACATCCCTGCCGCGATCCGTATCCGGCAGCCCTTCTCCATCCCTGCCCTCTCCGAACCGGAGGTGGTGGAACGCTTGGAGAGCCTGGCCGCCAAGAACCTGGTCCGCGGCAGCGCGTTCCTGAACGCCAAGTCCGTTTCCTCTTTCCTGGGGGGCGGCATCTACCGCCACTACGTGCCCGCCGCCATAAAGCACCTGCTGATGCGCGCCGAGTTCTACACCGCCTACACCCCCTACCAGGCCGAGGTCAGCCAGGGGACGCTGCAGGCCATCTTCGAGTACCAGACCATGATCTGTCTCCTCACCGGGATGGAAGTCGCCAATGCCTCAATGTACGACGGCGCCACAGCAGTGGCCGAAGCGGCCCTGATGGCGCGTTCCATCACCGGCCGCAAGCGTGTGCTGGCGGCCGGCTCGCTTCATCCCCAATACCGCGCCACCCTTGGCGCCTATCTCCACCTGCAAGGCTTGGAGCTGGTGGAGATCCCCTGGGATGAGCGGGGAAAACTCGACCTCTCTCAGGCACGCGCCGAGGAGGCCGCCTGCCTTATCGTCCAAAGCCCCAACTTCTTCGGCCTGGTGGAAGAGATGACCGAGGCCGGACAATGGATCCACGCCGCCGGCGGCATCTTCGTTCACGCTTTCGCCGAGGCGGCCTCGTTCGGACTGCTTCCCCCTTCGGCCTCCTTCGACGCCGACATCGCCTGCGGCGAGGGGCAAAGTCTGGGGATGCCTCCCAGCTATGGCGGTCCCGGCCTGGGGATCTTCGCCGCCAAAGAGAAGTACGTGCGGCGGATGCCCGGCCGCCTGATCGGCGAGGCCTTGGATGTTGATGGTCAGCGCGCTTTCACCATGGTCCTGGCCACCCGCGAACAACACATCCGGCGCGAGAAGGCGACATCCAACATCTGCTCCAACCAAGCTCTCTGCGCCCTTAACGCGCTGATCTACCTCTCCCTGGTGGGCGAGGAAGGCTTCCGCCAGGTGGCCGAGCAGTGTTACCACAAAGCTCACTATCTGGCCGAACGCTTGCAAACGGTAGCCGGCCTGAAGCCCACCTTCGCCGCTCCTTTCTTCAACGAGGTAGCCTTCACTTTTCCCGGCGACCCCCAAGAACTCTTCCCGGCGACCCCCAAGAACTCAACGCCTATCTGTTGAAGCACAGCATTTTGGGCGGCATCGCCCTTGGTCGCGACTTCCCCGGGCTGGCGAATTCCTGGATGGTGGCCGCCACCGAGATGAACAGCAAGGAACAGATTGATGCCCTGGTCGCCTGTGTGGCCCAGTGGAGAGGAGGGTTGGCGTGAGCGAGCTGATCTTTGAAAAGAGCAGGCGCGGCTGCACCGGTTGCAGCATGAGCCGTCTGGATGTTCCGCAAGCCGAGATGGACATTCCCACCCGCGCCGGGATCGGCCTTCCCGCCCTCTCCGAGCCGGAGGCAGTGCGACACTTCACCAACCTCTCGCGCAAGAATTTCGCCCTCGACATCGGCTTCTACCCCCTGGGCTCTTGCACCATGAAATACAATCCCAAGGTCAACGAAGACATGGCCGCGCTGCCCGGTTTCGCCCAGTTGCACCCCTACCAGCCAGACTCCACCGCCCAGGGGGCGCTGGAGCTTCTCTGGGAGCTGGATCGCGCCCTCTGCCAGATCACCGGCATGGACCGCTTCACCCTGCAGCCGGCGGCTGGCGCTCACGGCGAGCTGACCGGCCTTTTCCTGATCGCCAGGTATTTCCAGGAGAAGGGCGAGAAACGCGACATCGTCCTCGTTCCCGACTCCGCCCACGGCACCAACCCGGCTTCTGCTGCGCTGGCCGGCTGCCAGGTGGTGGTGGTTCGCTCCGACAGCAGGGGCGGGGTAGACCTGGAAGACCTCCAGGTCAAGCTCTCCGATCGGGTGATGGCCCTGATGCTGACCAATCCCAACACATTAGGCCTCTTCGATGAGAACATCCTTACCATCGCCGAGCTGGTTCACGCCGCCGGCGGCCTGCTCTACTACGACGGGGCCAACCTGGAGGGAACCTGCGGCTACGCTCGCCCCGGCGACATGGG
>JAPLHV010000025.1 GCA_026389455.1 Coprothermobacterota bacterium | reverse complement strand
CGCCACTCCCGCCACCAGCTACAGCGCCGGCCCAGCCTGGGGTGAATACGGCCTGACTCCCACCTCCTTCACCTCCCCGCGCAGCCTGGCCGTCTCACCCAGCGGGACGATGTACGTCGCTGACGCCTCCGACCCGTACTATCCAATCAAGACCTACGACTTGAACGGTTCCTTCCTGGGCGCCTGGTCGGGGAGCATTAGTCAACTGACGCAAGCCACGGCTGTGGCTGTCGATGCCGCCGGCTGTGTCTATGTGACTGACAGCGGAGACGACCAGGTGCAGAAATTCGCCCCGGATGGAACACCCTGGTACAGTTGGAATGCCGGGATGAGCGACCCCGCCGGGATCGCCGTCTCATGGGATGGATCGGTCTATGTGGTGGGTAAGAACGGCAGTACAGCCATGGTGAAGAAGTTCGATCCCCTGGGGATCTCACAAACTTCCTTCTCGGTATCAGGCCTCTCCAATCCCCAGGGGATCGCAGTGGATCCGTGGGGGTACCTCTACATCACGGATTTTTCCCAGGGAAAGGTCCGCAAGATCAACTGCGAAGGACTGATCCTGACGACATGGAGCGTCTCCTCGGCCTATGGCATCGGGGTGGATGACGAAGGATGCATTTACGTCGTTGAGCAGCAAGCCAAGAAAATCGACAAACTGTCACGTCAAGGCAGCACGATCGCTTCCTGGAGCATCGCCTCGGCGGACAAGCTGCCCGCCGGGATCGCCGTCTCCTCATCTGGAACGGTGGCCGTCACATCGTTAAACGTGACCGCCGGCGACCGTTACTACATCACCACTTTCAACCCCCAATAAGGAGTGCAGGATGAGACAAAAAAGAGGAAAGCGCAACAACCAACGCGGGATTGCCTTGATCACGACGGTCTTCTTACTGGCCATCTCGGTGGTAGCCATCGGGGCGACCATCGTCCTCACCCACACCGAGATCTCCACCGTGGTCTCCAGCCAGCGCAGCCAAAAGGCCTTCAGCCTGGCCGAGGCCGGGGTCGATTGGGCAGCCGCCAAGCTGCGCGCCGACGCTGCCTTCTCCATCACCTCGACCACTCTCCTCTTTGATTCCGGGCAAACAACAATCAGCTTTGAACGAATGGGAAACAACATCATTGTGGTCTCGCAAAGTCAGATCAATGGATCTGATGTCCAAACACCGACCGCTCAGCGGGCCATCCGCACCGCTTTCACCACCGCTGCCGGCTTCAACGCCTCCACGCTCTGGCATCGGGCCATCACCACCGATGGCAAACTGACCGGGTCCGGCAACATCAATATCCGCTTCGATGACCCAGCCAAGGGTCCCACTGGACAGTCCAACCTGGCGCAAGCGAACTCCATTGTATTTAGCGGCAATATCGATGTGGTCGGCTCCCCCGGACTGGGCTACGTAGCGGGCGGCTCGGTCCAACTGAACGGCAACATTGGAGACACCACCAAGGGCCTGGTCCCCACCGACACCATCACCACGCCCAACATCGCCTATTGGCGAGGGCTCGCCCAAGCGTCCGGTCACCTTTACAGCGGTAATCAGAGCTTCCCGGGGAATTACACCTTCGATGGCCTTTACGTCAACGGAAATCTCAGCCTCAGCGGAAATGCCACCTTGAACGGGGTGGTCTTCGCGGAAGGCGCCATCACCGTGGCAGGCAATTTTCGAGGAAACGCTGTCTTCGTTACGCCGGGCAGCATCAATATGAGCGGGAACGTCGACATCTCCGGAATGCAGGGAACTGCTATGATCGCTGGGACCACCTTGGGGCTCTCCGGCAACAAGCAGATTCAAGGATATCTGTATGCCGGAGGCGCCGCCACCTGGACCGGCAACGCCAATTTGGTCGGAGCGATCACCGCCAAAGGCGCTATTACTTTCAGCGGCAACGTGGACATCCGCTTCCACGACTTCACCGATGAGCAAGAACATCTCCCCCCCGGCTTCCTGACAAGTAATGTCAGCTTGCTCCTTCTCTCCTGGGAGGAGATTGCTGTGACTGTTGCTCCCTAACCGACTCTCATCTTTTCTCCCTCCTCTGCGCAAGGGCGGCCATCCGGCCGCTCTTGCTTTTCCTAGGGCAGTAGAGGCGCATTCGCTATTGACAGCAACCTGCCTCCATGTTATCTTTCGTCCAGTTAGCACTCTGGCATTGAGAGTGCTAAAGGGAGATGAATGAACTGGACAACGAGATGAGACACAAGGAACAGACGCCTGGGAACCCTCGGCGTGAAGAGGGAAAGGAAGAGAAGACACAGACAGTGGAGGAGCGGCTCGCCGAACAGGACGAGCAGATCCGCCGCCTGAAGGACCAGTTGGACCAGAGAGACGGCCAACTGGACAGCGTCATTGGGCAGCTAAAGCAGGAGGTCTCCTCGGCCCTCAACAAGCAGGCTTTCTTCGAGCGGGAGACTCGCCAGTTCAAAGAGCGAGCCAACGAGGAGCTGCTGTTCCGCCTGCTGGAGGTCTACGACAACTTCCAGCGCGCCCTGCAAGCCATGGAAGCAGCCCCCGATTCACCGGTCAAGCAAGGCGTCTTCCTGATCGCCAAGCAGTTCGAGAACCTGCTGAAGCAGGAAGGCGTAGAAGAGATCGACTGCCTCGGCCTGCCCTTCGACTGCAATCGCCAGGAGGCTGATTGCTTCGAGATGACGGATCGTTGCCCGGAGGGCACTGTCACCGATGTCCTGAACAAGGGCTACACTTACAGAGGAAAGATCCTTCGCCCCGCCCGCGTGCGTGTGGCGAAGAACAATAACCTAGAGATAGAAACGGAGGAACCATAGAAATGGGAGTAATTTTAGGAATCGATTTGGGAACGACCAACTCGGAGGTCGCCTATCTGGACCACGGCAGGCCGCAGGTGATCCCCTCGTCTGAAGGCAGCCACCTCTTTCCCTCGGTAGTGGCTTTCACCAAGGACGGCCAGCGACTGGTGGGCGAACCGGCTCGCCGGCAAGCCACCCTCAACCCGGAGGGCACTGTCTTGGCCATCAAGCGCAAGATGGGCACCAACGCCAAGATCACCATCTTCGGCAAAGAGTACTCGCCGCAGCAGCTCTCCTCCTTCATCCTGCAGAAGATGAAGGCGGACGCCGAAGGATACCTGGGGGAGAAGGTCGACAAGGCTGTCATCTCGGTCCCTGCCTACTTCAACGACTCGCAGCGCCAGGCCACCAAAGACGCCGGGCAGATCGCCGGGCTGGAGGTGGTGCGCCTGATCAACGAGCCCACCGCCGCCGCCTTCGCCTACGGGTTGAACAAGGCGGACAAAGAGCTGAAGATCATGGTCTTCGACTTCGGCGGGGGAACCCTCGACGTCACCATCATGGACTTCGGACAGGGCGTCTTCGAGGTGCGCTCCACCTCCGGCGACACCCAACTGGGCGGCACCGATATGGACAACTTGCTGGTCGAATACATCTGCGACGAGTTCAAGAAGGACACTGGGATCGACCTGCGCAATGATCGCATGGTGATGCCGCGCATCCGCGAGGCTGCCGAGAAAGCCAAGATCGAGCTGAGCACGACCTACTCTACCGACTTGAACCTGCCCTTCATCACGGCTGACGCTTCCGGCCCCAAGCACTTGGTGATGACCCTCACCCGGGCCAAGCTGGAGTCGCTGGTCACTCCCATCGTGCAACGCTGCCGCCCTTCCGTCGAGCGCTCCCTCTCCGACGCCAAGCTGACCCCCAGCGAGATCGACAAGATCATCCTGGTGGGCGGTCCGACGCGGATGCCGATCGTGCAGAAATTCGT
>JAPLHV010000120.1 GCA_026389455.1 Coprothermobacterota bacterium | reverse complement strand
GTTTCGTGGCCCGATTGTAGAAAGGGTAATCCGGCGCCCTCCCAAGGCCAGGCCACGCGGGTCTTGCGCCAGATAGATGGCCTTCTTCACTGCATCGGCATTCAGTAGAGGTTCTCCCATCCCCATCAGCAAGAGACGCCCAACTCGCTCCCCACTCTTCGCTTGCAGGCCGATCAACTGGGCAAGGATCTCCCCAGCAGTCAGGTTGCGGCGAAAGCCGGCCTGCCCGGTGGCACAGAACGAGCAACCCATCGGGCAACCAGCCTGGGTAGAGAGACAGGCTGAGATCCAGCTCCCCTCCCGGGTCTCGGTCTGCAAGAGGACGGACTCCACCAGCTCGCCATCGGCAAACTGCCAAAGGACCTTCTCGCTTCCGTCGCGGGAGATGGCGCGATCCATCAATTCCGGGAAAGAGCCGGGATGATCGGCTTGCAGACGCCGGCGCAGCGGTAGAGAGAGGGTGGTCATTTCCTCGAAGGAGGACACTGATTGACGGTAGAGCCAACCCCAGACCTGTTCGCTGCGGTAGGCTGCCTCACCGCGGGAAGCCAAGTAGATGGCCAGCTCCTCGTAACTCAATTGGAAGATCATCCCCAGCGCTCCCCCTGGCGCAAGCCGGCTCCACGAAGGAAAGCGGAGGCTTCCAGTGACTTTTTTCCCTCTTGCTGCAGCAACTCCACAGCCAGGGCGCCTGACCCGCAGCCGACAACTAACCGGTCCCCGATCACACTGACTTCCCCGGGCTTCAGACTTTGCTCTTCCAGCGGGTGTGCTCGCCATATTTTCAAGCGTACCGCGCTCGCCTTCCGCGACCATGTGGTATAGGCGCCGGGGGATGGGTCCAGAGCACGGACGCGGTTGTGGCTGGCCAGGGCAGGCTCCTCCCAGCGAATGCGGCAGTCCTCTTCGCCGATCTTCGGCGCCCAAGAGGCTAAGCTGTCATCCTGCCGCACTGAGGGGCAACTGCCATCCTCCACCAACGGCATCGTCCGCAGCAGCAGGTCGGCCCCTTGCCTGCTGAGTCTCCAGCGCAGCTCCCCAGCAGTCTCAAAGGGGGCGATGGGGGTCTCCTCCTGGCTGATCAAGGGGCCGCGGTCGATCTTCTCCTGTAACCATATCAGGGACACGCCGGTACGCTCCTCGCCCGCTAGAAGCGCCCTTTCCACCGGCGCCGCCCCGCGATAGGCGGGTAAAAGCGAGGGATGGATGTTGCAGCTTCCCCGGCGGGGGATGGCCAGCAGGGACTTTGGCAAGATGGAGAAGGCCACTACCACGAAGAGGTCGGGCTGGAGATCCCGCAAGATACTCTGGAAATGGGAGTCGGTTAGGGAGACGGGCGCGTGGACAGGAAAGCCTAGCGACTCCGCTCGTTGGCGAACTGCGGTGGGTTTCAGTCGCAGTCCACGGCCTTGTGGTTGGTCAGGCTTGGTGACGACGGCCAGGGGCCGGTAGGGAGAGACCGCCAGGGCGTCCAGCGCTGGAAGCGCGAAGGCCGGGCTGCCGAAAAAAATGATGCGCATATCAATCCTCCGGATCAAGTTCAACAGAAAGATGCACTCCCCCGCGGGGAGAGTGAAAAGCGAGGAGTGGCCGGACCTCTTCCGGCAATGGCCCAATATCAAAACGAGCCAGCAACTCCACTCGCCAGAGCCCTTGCAGGCGTGGATAGGCTGCGGCCAAGGGGCCGGTGAGAGAGAATGGCAGTTGAGCGTCCAGCAAGCGCCGGCGAAAGAGTTGGGCTTCTTTCCAAACGCTCTCTTCCTCTCTCCCCAGAAAGAGTAAACGCAGGAGGCGGATGTGAGGAGGGAAACCGGCTTGCTTACGAGCTTCCAGCTCCTGGCGATAGAACGAGGGGCCTGGTTGCAGCAGGCGCTCGATGCCGCGAAGGCTGCCGGTCTGGAGGAAAAAATGCTCCCGGGCTAGCGGTTCCAGGTTGGTCAACAATTGGAAAGCTCTCTCGGTGGCGCGAAAGCTCGGCCGTTTAAGAGCCTGGTCGGCATTCAAGACGGCCAGGAAGGAAACAGGCGGCAGAGAGGAACCGCGCAGACGGCTGGTGGTCAACAGGATCGCCCCCGGCGTGCGGCGAAAACGCTCCAGCAGATCTTTCCGCCCCTGCTGTCCCTCCTCCGATTGCGCGTCCAGTCGAAAGACGAGCCTGCCATCAACTTCCTTCATCAACACTTCCTCCAGGCGGTCGATCCCTGCCCCCCAAGCCTCCAGCGAAGGGCTCCGGCACGTCGGACAGAGAGCGGGAATCTCCTCCCGGTGACCGCAATAATGGCAAACAAGCTGACTGCTGTGCGGCGTGAGGGAGACGGTGCAGTGAGGGCAAAAAAAGGTCTCTCCACATTCCCGGCAAAGGAGGATGTGAGCGTACCCCAATCGGTTAATGTAGACCAACGAGCGTTTCCTGGACCGGGAAGTCGTTCGGATCCCGGTTAAAAGTGTTGGGGAGAGCCCCTTGGCACTGCGCTGAACGACCAATTGGCGCTTTGCCAGGTGGACGGGCGGTTGATACAACAGGGAGAGGCCGCGGTACGTCTCTAAGTAGGATTCCATCGAAGGGGCGCGGGAGAAGAGGGCCAGGCGTGCGCCACAAAGGGCTGCCAGACGGCTTGCCGCTGGGACGAGGGGTAGATGAAGGGGGGGCCGGGGGCGATAGCCGAGGCTTTCCTCCTGTAGTACAAGGATCCCGCCCAAGCGGCGGAAGGGGAGGAAGAGCGCTGGGAGATGACCCACCCAAACAGCAGGCGCCTCTCCTTGAGCGCGTTGTACGGCCTGGACGCGAGCCCGGGGAGAACGGTCGCCCAGATAGAGGTAAGCCGAAATCCCGTCTTCGCGCAAGCGCGAAACTAGGGTTTCAGCCAAGGATGCCTCCGGCGCCAGGATCAGACATTGATGGCCCTCGTTCCTCACCGAGGTCGCCAATTCGAGGAGGCGATCTAGTTGTTGGCGCCAAGGCGCCCAAACCAACTCACGGTTCTCTCCTGCAGAACAGGGAAGACCCGACAAGAGGGTCCGCTCTTCCGCTTGCAACCAACCACGACGCGCTGCTCTCTTCAATAATCCAGGCTGTGGGCAATCCACCTTGTCGGCCACCCCCCCCTCCCCCACCAACCAATCAAGCAGTTGCCGGTAACCTGGAGCAGTCGCCAAGGTTCCCTCTAGAGATCTCACTTCTAGAGGGGAGAGAAGCAAGCGCACCTCCATTCCCGGCTTCACCTGAATGGCTCGGCAGATGGCCTGCGAGCCGGATAGATAACGAGACCAGAGCCAGAGCAACCACTGCGCCCGGATAGAGTCAAAAGCCGTCTTTCGGCTACGGGATAGGATTGGCTTCAGCAGCTCGGTGGAAAGAGTGGACGGATCCTCCCCGAGAACCAACCCATTCACCGCCCGGTTCGACTTGCCCAATGGGACGGTGACGATTTCTCCGGGAATCAGCGGCTCCTCGCTCGTATACGTAAAAAGTCCCTCTCCCAGCGGTAGGGGGACTTCAACGAGGATCAGGGAACGGAACGGGCCTTCCGTCACTCGCCGGGCTCGAGTACCTCCACCTTTCCTTCGTGGATGGATGTCAAGGCTGACGAGAGAGGATGCCCGGCTCGGGACGACTGTCGCTTAGAAAGCCGATGGGCTTCCTTGGCGGCGGCAACGACCAAGCGGTACTTGTTTTCTCTCATCTCCTCCAATAGCAGCTCCAAGGGTGGGGTCATCATTTCAGCCAATCTCCTTCCTGACCGGGGACGATCCGGCTGATGCGGCGCCGTTCCGCCTCGACGATCGAGCAGATGGCGGCAACCGCTTCCTCCAGGCGGTCGTTCACGAGCAGATAATCATACTGCGGAAGAGCCTTCAGCTCAAGACGGGCTGTTTGCAAGCGGAATTCAATCCGCTCTGGGCTTTCGGTGCGCCGAGTGAAGAGACGACGAGAAAGTTCCTCGAAGGTGGGCGGAAGCACGAAAAGCAGAACCGCCTCGGGCATCGCCTGACGTACTTTAAGCCCTCCTTGCACGTCGATCTCCAGGATGACGTCGCGGCCATCCGCAAGCGCCTCCTCCACCGGTCGGCGCGGGCTGCCGTAAAGATCACCGAAAACCTCGGCCCATTCCAGCAGTTCCCCACGCTTCCGCATCTCCTGGAAACGTTCGATGTCCAAGAAGCAATAATGCACCCCGTCCAGCTCGCAACTGCGCGGCAACCGTGTGGTTGCAGAGATCGAGAGAAACGTTCGTGGATGAGCTTCTAGATAACGCTGTACTAAGGTTCCTTTTCCTACCCCGGAAGGACCGGAAAGCACAATCAGCAGATTCGGCAGGGTTGGGCTCAACTTAGCAGC
>JAPLHV010000123.1 GCA_026389455.1 Coprothermobacterota bacterium | reverse complement strand
CGTAAAGGGAGATTTGGTGTCATATGAAGATGTGACCCCCATTCGGAGCTAGTCTTCGATGAACCCGAGGACATTGGTTAGGCTGCCGCGGGGCTCGTTGACGACAATCCCTTTGTAGTAGAGGCTGGTGGAGGCGCCGCCGTCCAGGTTGACGGCATCGGTACAGCCCAAGGAGAGCATCACCTGGGCCAGCTCGGCCAGGGTGAGTGGCTCCATCGCATTCAAGAGGATCATTACCCGATCCCCGGTGATGCCGATCGCCGTGCGTCGGGCGCTGCTGGCCAGCAGGGAGTCGTCGAACTTCTCTTCATCGCTGTTCAGTGCAACCTTTCCGTCCTTCAGCAGGCGCGGCCCGGCCGAAATAGTGGTGCGCACATCCAACCAGGGCAACAACTGCCCAGTTACGTTGTGGCTGTATTTGTACTTCAACTCGACCCGGTCTCCTACCTGGAAGTGGGTATACAACCAGGTCCCGGCTGGCGCCGCGATGACGAAACCATCGCGGGGGATGGTGATGGTCCCAGTGGCGATCTCCTTCACCAAGTACTGGCGCAGTACCACCGCTTTGGCCTCGCCCACATTCACCTTCTCGCCGTAGACTGGCGAGTAGAGGCGCACCGAGTCAGGGGACAGGAGAGGTTGGTTCATTCCCGAGAGGTAGAAGTTCAGGTCGCTGGGAGTGCGGCTGTCGGCCTTGGCGGGGATGATGCGGCCGGTGATCCCTACCTCCAGGGGGGCAAAGGTGACGGTGTTGCTGGCGGTGAAGCCGACGGAGGTTCCCTCGTTGCTGATGGTGAGGAAGGTTCCATCGTTCTCCAGGTTTCCCCAGATGTAGCGAAAGGGACCATCTGGATTGAGCGGGTCGGAGGATTTTTTGTCGAAGTAGGCGGTAGGTATAGCCACGCTTACGCCATTGGCGTCGCCCAGGTTCTGCATCGAATCCAGACGCCCAACCTGATCGTGGGCCAGGAAGACGCGGGAGCGAATGTTAGGTTGTTTCAAGTCGACCTTGGCGAACTGCACGGTCGTGGTACGAGATGGGGCCAGTATTACAGCTCGCTGGGAGAGGTAGATGGTCCCAGGTTTGGCCGGCTTCTTCATCCGCTCCAGGATGCTCATCGCCTCAGCCCGGGTGGCCTGCCCTTGAAGGCGGAAAGTGCCATCCGGGTAACCGTTCACTAACTTGCAGTCGAAGGCGACTTGCACATACGGCGCCAATGACTGGGGAATCTCATCCTGGAAGGGGGCAAAAGCATCCGGCCGCTGTAAGGCGACACTCTCCAGCCCCAATGCGCGAATTGCGGCCAGGACGATCTCCTGTCTGGTCGCGGGAGCATCCGGTTGGAAATTGGCGGGCAAGCTCTTCCCCAGATAACCTTGTCGAACGGCCGTCTCCACAGTGGTGTAGGCCCAATGAGTGGGGGGCAGATCAGGGAAAGTGGGGGTGGGCGGCGCTTGGAGAGAAAGGCCGCGCAAGCGCACCAGCAGGGTGTAGAACTCGGCCCGGGAAAGGGGGGCATCCGGGCGGAAGGCGCCATCCGGGTACCCTTTCGCCAAACCGCTTTGCACTTGGGCGACGATGTTCTCCTTGGCCCAGTGGTAGTAGATGTCGATGAGGGTGATCTGACCTTCCGGAGTCGACACGACCACCGGCATGGGAGGGGGCGGCGGAGGGGTGGAGACGCGGCCTGAGCGCACCAACCAGGAAGCCACCCACCCTTCTTCTCCATCCGGTGTGCGCACCTGGTACCAGAGCTGATCGGCCTCGTCCGTCTCCTCCCCGAAAAGGAGCAGCATGGTGTCCGCGTTCAACTGAGTTATGACCAGTGAGGACCGCCCCGGCCCCTCACGCAGGTTCAACTGGTCCTCGCTGACCACCACCCAGCGCGTCTCGCCGAAGGTCAGCAGCCAAGAAGCCACCCACCCTTCCTGCCCCTGCGGCGTGCGCACGAAGAACCAGATCGAGCCGGCCTCGTCCACCCCTTCCCGCAAGAGGGTGATTCCGGTCCCTTGCTTCAGGGTGGCCAGCGCCTCGGCTGTGGTGGTAGGGGTGGAGCGAAGATAGACGCCATCCTCGCTGATGGTAACCGGGGTCGGCTCTCCCAGGACGGGGAGCGGTCCGGGCAGGGAAGTCAGCACCAACAGGAAGATCAGCAGAAAGCTAAAGCTTGATCTCGGCATCCAATTT
>JAPLHV010000141.1 GCA_026389455.1 Coprothermobacterota bacterium | reverse complement strand
CAAGAGGTGGAGAAACACCTGGCAGAGAATCCCTTCCGCCAGGAAGAGTGGGATTTCCTGAGGGAGAAGGTGGGGGAAGAGGCCCGCTCGGCCATCGAGAATGATCCGTTCCTGGCCTATGGCGCGACTCTGCTGCTGGCTGCCGTCACCGAGACCTACTTGCTCTGCATGCAGTTAGGGGATGGGGACATCCTGGCCGTGGATGCGGCGGGGGTGGCCGGCCGTTTGGTGGCCAAGGACGATCACGTCGAACTGATCCCGTTCCGCCAGGCGCCGCCGGCTCTGGTGTTGATTTCCACGGACGGCTATTCCAATTCATACGCCAGCGAGGAAGGTTTTCTCCAGACGGGACCGGACTACCTGCGGATGATCCGGTCGGAAGGTATAGAAGCGGTCCAGCAGAAACTGCAGGGATTCCTGGAGGAAACATCCCGCAAGGGCAGCGGGGACGACATTACTTTGGGAATGATAAAGCGATCGGAGAAACAGGACTGGGATTGTTTCAATCTCCGGCTCAGCTCATTGGAACGAGACATTGCTGCAAAGGCAAGCATTGAACAACTAGTGTCTTCAAGAGCAGAAGAGGACGAAAAAAGGGCGGAGGGAAGCGCCCGGAATGAGAAACACCTTGAAGATACAAGCGAGGATTTAAGAGAGCTCATCAAGACACAGGCGGAACACAACAACGAGATCAATCAGAAGCTGGCAAACACTCAAGCATTCTTGCAAGTCATTGATCGAAAAAGTAGGAGTCTTACTCGATGGGTTCTTATCGCTGCATTGATATCGTTGGTTTCCATTGGACTCATCATTTACCTATTGTTGCGCTAATTGCCGATATTGAAACAAGGATCGATGCTCGCGTCTGCACAACAGACATGATGATGCAGTATCATTTCTAATGAATGTTTTTCCGTAGTTGGTGCATAACAATGGCAAGCTGATTATTGCAGAAAGAAAGGCGAGTGATGAACATACCTGGCGGTTCAATGTCTAGCAGGCCTCTCCATTTTTTCTGGTTGTGCGATTGCTCCGGCTCTATGGCGTTGGACGGTAGAATACAGGCGCTCAACGCAGCAATTCGAGAAGCTCTCTCACACATGCAACAAATCGCGGGCGCTAATCCAATGGCCAACGTGCTGTGCAATACATTGCGTTTTTCGTCTGGCGTTCGATGGGCATCCGACGAACCTACTGCCATTGATCAATACAGTTGGCTTGATTTGCAGGCTGATGAATTGCCCAGGACCGCTGCCTTTTCTGCTGAATTCCGCAATCGCCTGGAAAGAGAGGGAGCGCAAACCGGTGATGTACAAATCTCGCTGCTCTGGAATAACTACAATGATCTTGATCTGCATGTGATTTGCCCTTCGGGCGAGGAGATCTACTTCGCTCACAAACGATCTCGTTGCGGGGGAGAACTTGATGTGGATATGAATGTCTCCCCCACGTCCGCGGAACCTGTAGAGAACGTCTACTGGCCAGCAGGTGGAGCGCCTGAAGGCCATTACAAGGCATACGTACATCACTACAAGAATCATGGCATGCATGGCTGCACCGATCCTACCCTTTACAAAGTGGCCATATCCGCCGGCGGCGAGGTCAGGGAATTTACTGGCCAAATATCTCACGATAAGCGATCTTCACCGGCGGAGTTAGTTCATGAATTCGATCTCAATCCCAATTCGAAACAACCGGCTGGTCTTGGCGCCGGAGGAGGAAACACCGCCATGGGCGCTGCTCTGTATGCGATGGCTGAACAACTGCGCATGCCGCCAATGCCCTCAAGAGGCTTGCCACCGGTCTTAGTTCTGATTTCAGACGGACAGCCTACAGATGACTTCGAGGGGGGGCTCGCTGCGCTGATGGCGCAAAATTGGGGGAAGCACAGCGTCCGTCTGGCCATCGCCATCGGTGAAGACGCGGACGAGGGGCCATTGAAGAAATTCATTGGTCACTCGGAGATCCCAGTGTTGAAGGCACGAAACCCGAAAGAACTGACCCGTTACATCAAGTGGGCTTCTACCACCGCTCTTCAAGCCTCTTCAGCGCCATCCGTCCAAGGCGGCGAATCCAAGCCGGGAGCTCCTGCGATCGGCCCCATGCCGGATGCTGCAGGGGAGACCGAGATCTGGTAGGTGAGGCAGGATCTTGCCGGAGAAAGAGAAGAACCTACCCATGGGAAGCCCTTCCGGTTGATAAGACGGCGTTATGCTTAATGGTAAGATGGGAATGTGCTTCTCCTTTCGATTCCAGCTTCGCTAGCTTTCCGCAGTCCGGCTGCGCATCGCTCGATGCGATTCGTTCTCGTCGGCGGGTAGGAAACAGGGCATTGGTCGCCAGGAAGTTGCAAGTCTAGATGGTGGGAGGTTCCATGGACCAGCAAGTGCTCGAGGTTCTGAGCAGGCTCCTTCGAGAAAAGGAAGTGACCCTGGTGGAAGACCCAGAATGCTTACAGGGGCTGCTCCTGGACCATTGCAGCGCTTCCCGAAAAGAGATCTTCTTGTTGATGAGCGCCGTCGAGGAGGGGATCGCGGCAGAGCTCCTCTCCGCCTCCAAGGGGGTTCCTCTCGAAATGTTGCTCGCTCGATTAGCAAGGAAATTGGTCGATCATCGGGGAATTATGGAAGACTCAGCGCACTGGGCAGTAGAGACTTGGGGGATTGCTTTGGGGGTATTTCAGCCCCAGGGGAGGGAAGAAGGGGCAACTCAGGATTCTTGCCCCCATTGCGGTATGCCAAATATCGGCCAGGCTCGCTACTGCCAACGCTGTGGGGCTACTCTTTGGTTGGAAGAACTCCCTGAAAAAGCCCTCGTCGCCTCGGCCGAGTCGCGAGAAACTGAGCCATTGCTTCCCTCAAAAACGAAAACAAGAGGCGCATCAGCGTTGTCGCCTTCATCTCCCTGGCCGATGTTCCGCCATGATCTCCAGCACACCGGCCGCTCCTCTTTCAACGGACTGGTCAATCCCAAGCTGCGCTGGAGGTATCAAACCGGAAACAGAATTCGGTCCTCTCCCGCTATCGCTTCGGATGGGACGGTGTACGTCGGGTCCATCGATCATTCCCTCTACGCCCTTTCCCCTTCCGGTCAGTTGCGCTGGAAATATGAGACTGGGGGTGGTGTCGTTTCCTCCCCCGCCATCGCTTCGGATGGGACGGTGTACGTCGGGTCCGGTGATGGTTCCCTCTACGCCCTTTCCCCTTACGGTCAGTTGCGCTGGAAGTATGAGACTGGGGGCATGGTCGATTCCGCTCCCGTCATCGCCCCGGATGGGACGGTGTACGTCGGGTCGCATGATGCTTCGTTCTACTCTCTTTCCCTTTCCGGACAGCTTCGATGGAAATATGAGACTGGAGGTTGGCTCGAGTCCTCTTCCGCCATCGCTCCGGATGGGACGGTGTACTTCGGATCCTGGGATGGTTACCTTTACGCCCTTTCCCCTTCCGGTCAGTTACAGTGGAAATACAAGGCCGGAGTTTGGGTCCGTTCCTCCCCCGCCATCGCTTCGGATGGGACGGTGTACGTCGGGTCCATCGATCATTTCCTTTACGCCCTTTCCCCTTCCGGTCAGGTGCGCTGGAAGCATGAGACTAAGGGCATGGTCGTTTCCTCCCCCGCCATCGCTTTGGATGGGACGGTGTACGTCGGGTCCGGTGATGGTTCCCTCTATGCCCTTTCCCCTTCCGGTCAGGTGCAATGGAAGTATGAGACTGGAGGTGGGGTCGTTTCGTCACCCTCCATCGCTTCGGATGGGACGGTGTATGTCGGATCCGGTGACGGTTCCCTCTACGCCCTTTCCCCTTCCGGTCAGGTGCGCTGGAAGTATGAGACTGGAAAGGAGATCCCCTCCTCTCCCGCCATCGCTCTCGACGGGACGGTGTACTTCGGATCCTGGGATGGCTTCCTCTATGCCTTGGGAGATTAGGGCGGCTAATGGGGACAGATTTAAATCTGTCCCCATTAGCCGCATGATCTTCTCGATTTCGTCCACAAGATCCGATCCTTCGCTGCTCGTAGGACAGGTCGCCAGTCAACTGTCCCCCTTGGAGCGATCTACGGATCAATAAATAAATCTGTCCCCTTTTCTCCTAGAGCGGGACATCCTCTTGGCATCAAGCAGGTCTTGCTCCCCGTCGCAGTTACTGCTGAGATCCAGGCAGGCGCCGCCTTTGCTCGCATCCGCCCCTATCACGTGGCGATCTTAGGGCGGGCGGAGCGTAAAATTATGGCTCTTTCGAAAAATGAGTGGGTAAGGCAGTTCGAGGGTTAACAAGGTCTCTGAGACTGTGACAACTCCTGGGAGCGTCAGCTTTCCCAAGAGGAGCGCAACTCCCAGCAATGCCGCACTGGGGTGCGGCTCCTATTCTCATGGTTCCACCGCGCCGCATTCCTCTGTGCCAAGATAGACCCCCTCTGTGCCAAGATAGACCTAAGACTGTTCCCCTTCCGTAATAGAAGAAGGAAATGACAGGGAGGAGAACGAGAGTGAGATGAAGCGCTGGAGTATGATGAAAGCAGACATGCTGCCGCAGGCTGTTCCGAGCTGAATAGCTCCCGGCAGGGTGTTCTGTGTTGAAGTTGGGCAGATAGCCGAGGGAGCGCTGCCTTCTGGCTGGTTGCTCCCCAGGGTAGTTGGCTTCTGTCTGTTCACTGCAGATTTGCCGCACTGGGGCGCCGCGGTCCAGGAAAACCGATGGTCTCAGGAGTTGTCTCAGTCTCAAAGACGATCTCGATCCCAGATTTGCCGCACTGGGGCGCCGCGGTCCCGGAAAGCCGATGATCCTAGAGACCTTATTCACCCTCAGATTGCCTTACCACTCAGTTTAAGAAAAAACCAATATTCAATAAATAAATCTGTCCCCTTTATTCCCTAAGGGATGAACAAAGAGTATGATATAAGCGAAGCGAGCGACGCCGATATCGGTCGCATTTGATCTCGCCGCCTCTCTTCCAGTTGCTTGTCTAAGGAGAGATAAACCTTGAATCACCGAAGAAGGATTGCGCGCCCAGTACTCCTATTCTCACGGGATGGGGTGAAATGATCACACTCAAAGCGCTTTTCGTGGAAGACGATCGGGTGGACCAGTTGGCGTTCGAACAATTCTTGGAAGAGCGAGGCTTGCCCATCGCCTATGTGCTGGCGGGATCGTTTAACGAAGCCAAATGCCTTCTGAGCCAAGGGGAATTCGATATCATCGTCGCGGACTATTCCATGGGGGACGGAACGGCTCTGGACTTGCTGCCTTTCGCGCCGGGCGTCCCCATGATCCTGATCACAGGCGTGGGAAACGAGGAGATTGCCGCTCGGGCTTTCACAGCAGGGATCTGCGATTACCTGGTCAAAGACGTCGGTCGCAACTACCTGGAACAGTTGCCGGAACGAATGGAGAAAGCCGTGGAGCAACGGAGGCGCTCGGCGGAAGCTCTGCAGGAGAACCAAGCGCTGTATCGCCGTATCGTGGACACAGCCAACGAAGGGATCTGGATCGCCGACCAAGACTACAATACCTCCTTCGTTAACAGCCGGATGGCAGACATGCTCGGTTATCAACCGGAAGAGATGGTAGGACGACCGATTCAGCATTTTCTTTTTCCCGAGGATCTCGCGGATTTCGCCGCCAGAACCAGTGCCCGGGGAAGAACCGCGCCTTCACAGTACGAAAGGCGTTTTCGACACAAAGACGGGAGCGCTCTTTGGACCATCATTTCTACCACCGCCGTCAATGAGCAGGGAGAATTTCGCGGTCCATTCGCTATGGTCACAGACATCAGTAAGCGTAAAAAGGTGGAAGAAGGGCTGCGGGAGAGCGAAGAAAAGTACCGGGCGCTGGTAGAGAACGCCAATGAAGTCATCCTCGTTGTGCAGGACGGCATGCTGAAGTTTGTCAACCGCATGGCCTGTAAGCTAACCGGCTATTCGGAGCAGGAACTCACTTCCCGGCCTTTCCCCGAATTCATCTATCCGGATGACCGGGGCGTGGTAGTGGAACGCTATCAGAAGAGACTAAAGGGCGACGCGTTTCTACCAAGATATGCTTTCCGGCTGATGACACGCGACGGCGCTATCAAATGGACGGAGATCGGCGCCGTCTTGATTGACTGGGAAGGCAGGCCCGCCACATTGAACTTCCTTACCGACATCACCGAGCGCAAGCGGGTAGAGGAAGGGCTGCGGGAGAGCGAGGAGCGGTACCAGGCTCTTTTCGACCGTTCGCTCGACTGTGTTTATATCCATGATTTCGAAGGTCGCTTCATCGATGCCAACGATGCAGCCTTGAATTTACTTGGCTACACGAGAGAAGAAATTCGTGGCGTTAATTTTTCCTCGCTGCTGAGCGAGGATCAGTTGCCGCTTGCACTTAAGGCAGTGCAGGAGATTCGGGAAGCAGGTTTTCAAAGGGACTTGACGGAGTACAGGTTGCGGCTCAGGAACGGCAACGACGTGTACATAGAGACAAAAGGATCGGCAATTCTTTCCAAAGGCGCTTATACTGCGATCCAGTCGGTGGCCAGGAATATCACCGAGCGCAAGCGGGTAGAGGAAGCCTTGCAGGAAAGCGAGGAAAAGTATCGCGCCATCATGGAGCAAGCTGCCGACGCTGTCTTCATACACGACGAGACTGGCCGGATACTGGATGTCAACCGGAAAGCATGCCAGAGCCTCGGCTATTCCCGGGAAGAGTTTCTTTCCAAGTCCATTGGGTACGACGATCCTGAAGCGATTCAAGCTGGAAGGCATGAGCTATGGGGCAAAGTCCTTGCAGGCGAGCAGTTCACTTTCGAGAGCCGCGAGATGCGCAAGGATGGCAGCGCTATCCCCGTGGAAGTAAGATTGGGTTCGGTGCGCCTGCCTTCTGGTTCGGTAATCCTCGGCATCTTGCGGGACATCACCGAGCGCAAGCAAGCCGAGGAGTCCCTGCGGGAGAGCGAGGCGAAGTACCGCCTGTTGGTGGAAAATGCCAACGAAGCGATCTTCGTTGCACAGGACGGCATGCTGAAGTTCGTCAACCGCATGGCAATTGAGCTAACCGGTTATTCAGAGCAGGAACTCACTTCGCGGCCTTTTCCCGAATTCATCCATCCGGATGACCGGGGCATGGTGGTGGAACGCCATCTGAGCCGGTTGAAGGGGGATGTGTCTCTACCCAGATATGCTTTCCGGCTGATGACACGAGGCAGTGGCATCAAGTGGGTCGAGATCAGCTCTGTCTTGATCGATTGGGAAGACAGGCCTGCTACATTGAATTTCCTCGCCGACATTACCGACCGCAAGCAGGCGGAGGAGGTGCTGCGGGAGAGCGAGGGGCGGTATCGCACTTTGTTCGAGACCATGACCGAGGGTGTCGTCTTGATTTCCCCGGATGGTCAAATCTCCCATGCCAATCCTGCGGCGGAACGCATTCTGAAGCTCAATCGTTCGGAAATCGAAGGTCGTCAATACGATGGTCCGGGATGGGAGCTCCTTCGCCCTGATGGGGCGCCGATACCGCCGGAAGAGATAGCCGGCACTTTTGCGATGGGGGGTTTTCGTCCGTTGAAGGATGTCGAAATAGGCTTTAAACATTCGGACGGCTTGATCTCGTGGATTAATGTCAATGCTGCGCCGCTCCTGGACCATGCCGGGGAGCCCAAAGGCGTCGTCGGCACCTTCCAAGACATCACCGAACGGGAGCAGTTGAAGCGTGAAACAGCCAAGAAGACCACCAGAGATCTGACCTCCGGCATCGCCTACCAGATCCGCAACCCTCTCTTTGTCATCTCCCTGTCGACGCAGTCAATCGAGAAGAAGCTGCCGGCCAAGGATCCCCAGCGCAGATTGACCCAGGCCATCCTGGAGAGGGTGCACAAACTGGACGAGGTCACTGCCGCTATGATCCACTTGGGCAAATATCGCCAGTTGCACATCACCTCCGCCAACCTGCACCAATGCCTGGAGCAGGCCCTGATCATGGTTCGAGCCCCGTCCAAAGCCCAGCGAGTGAAGGTCGTCCGGCATTACTATCCCAATCTGCCGCAGGCTTGGATTGACATAGAAGCGATGGATGAGGTCTTCGCCAACCTGTTCGCCAATGCTTTGGAAGCGATGCCGGAAGGAGGCTTTTTGACCGTGGAGACAAGCTTGGAGGTGGAACGCAAAAAGCTGCTCGTGCGCATCCAGGACAGCGGTTGCGGCATACCCAAAACCGCTGTGGAGAGGATCTTCGTTCCCTTCTTCACAACCAAGAAGTTGGGCTCCGGGTTGGGACTGGTCTTCTGCCAACGCATTGTCGCGGAGCACGGCGGACGGCTGACCTTCCAGAGTGAAGCAGAGGGGGAAAGCCGCGGGACTACCTTCCAGATCGCCCTGCCTCTCTCCCGGCCGGCGATGGGAAGATGAAGCGGTGAGTAAGCGAACGTCGATCCTGGTGATCGACGACGACCTTTCCATCAGCATGCTCTTCGGTGAATTGCTAGGGGACTTGTTCCAGGTAATCGGCGCCAAGAATGGAAAGATCGGCCTGCAGAAAGCTGAGCAAGACCCTCCTGACCTGGTTTTCCTCGACTTGCGCCTTCCCGACATGGATGGCGAGGAAATATTGAGCCGCTTGCGGGCCTCCGATACGGCTGTCCCGGTGATCGTCCTGACCGGCTTTGAATCGGTGGAGACAGCCGTGGCGATGATGAAGCTGGGAGCCTACGATTACCTCCCTAAACCTCTCTCCAGCGGCCGCCTGCCGATTATCGTCGAGCATGCCCTGGAGAAAACCGCCCTGGAGCGAGAGATCCGCGACCTGAAACGCGACCGGGGAATCGAAGGGATCATCGGCTCCAGTCCCCAGATAGAGGCGATGCGCCAACAGATCCGCAAAGTGGCTCCCTACGACGTAGCCATTCTCCTGGTTGGCGAAAGCGGCACCGGGAAAGAACTGGCGGCCAAGGCCATTCATGATCTTTCCCCGCGCCATCAAGGGCCTTTCGTGGCGGTCGACTGCAACGCCTTGCCGGAGACGCTCTTCGAGTCCGAGCTCTTCGGCTACGAGAGAGGGGCTTTCACCGGGGCCGACCAGCGCAAGATCGGGCGGTTTGAATTGGCTTCCGGGGGAACGTTCTTCCTCGATGAGATCAGCAATCTGCCGTTGGCCATGCAGACAAAGTTGTTGCGGGTTCTTCAGGAAAAGATGGTGGAACGGCTGGGCGGGCGAGCGCCTCACTCCGTCGACATCCGCCTGGTGACGGCTACCAATGCCGACCTGGAGCAGGCCATGCGCCAAGGGCGCTTCCGTGAAGACCTCTACTTTCGCATCCAGGTTCTCCCCATCACCATCCCCCCATTGCGCGACCGGCAGGGCGACATCCCCCTATTGGCCCGCTACTTCCTCGATCGCTTCCGTCGTGAGTTCAACAGGCCAATCGAACGCATCCGCCCGGAAGCGATCGACCGACTGCAGAAATACCCCTGGCCGGGCAATGTGCGCGAGCTGGAGAACGCCATCAAAAGCGCCGTCATCCTGGCTGACCGGGAAATCGACGTAGAACACCTTCCCTTGATCCTCAACCAGGGAGTCCCCGTCGCTCTTGAACCGGGACGGCTGGCCGAGACTGAGCGGGAGGCGATCCGTCAAGCCTTGGAAGCGCATGGCTGGAACCGCAGCCGGACTGCCAAGTTCCTGGGAATCGATGAGAAGACCCTGCGCAACAAGATTCACAAGTACGAGCTGAAACAAAAACCCTCCTAGCCTGGGCGTTTCTCCCGCATACCCGGGCAGGATTCCCAACATCGAGCATCCGAAAGACCCCTCCCGATCGTTGGCAGTACCTGCAAACCGCCTTCCGGACGAGCTTCGTTGTCATTCCTCATATTTGGCGCCTCCTTTGCTCAGTAGTCTAGTATGAGACCAAGAGCGCTGGATCAGACCGATAAACTAGGATGAGAAAGAACCTCTTGGTCATTGACGACGAGAAGGAGATCTGCTGGCTGCTTCAGCAGATCCTGAGCCAGGAGGGTTACCAAGTGAGCGCGGCCCACAGCGGCAAGGAAGGATTGGCTTATATCGGGCGAGGTGAAGGGATCGATGTCCTGATTCTCGACTTGCACCTGCCGGACATGAACGGCCTGGACTTGTTGGAGCAGATCCGCGCCGCCGGCCTCCAGACCCCGGTAGTGGTGATCACTGCCTTCGGCGATGAGGAAAGCCGCGAACGCGCCGCTGGGTTGGGGGTGAAAGGCTTCCTCGACAAACCCTTCGAGATCTCTACTTTGGTGGCCGCCCTGCTGGCTCCGTCTGGCAGACGCAAGACCATAAATTGATGGAAAGGAGGAGAAAACAAAATGGCAGTTGAAAAAGCGATTGGTTCTTCCAGCTTGGTCGAAGTGATTGACCGTATCCTGGACAAGGGCGTTGTTGTGGATGCCTGGGTTCGCGTTTCCCTGGTCGGCATTGAGCTTCTGGCAATCGAAGCCCGCGTCGTTGTGGCCTCTGTGGAAACCTATCTGAAGTACGCCGAGGCGATTGGCCTCACCGCCACCGCCGCATAAGCAGGCGTCACGCCGAGCCGCAAGGCTCCGGAGAAGTACGGCTAAAACAAAGGAGATTACGAAATGGCAGTAGAGAAGGCGATTGGTTCTTCCAGCTTGGTCGAAGTGATTGACCGTATCCTGGACAAGGGTGTTGTGGTTGACGCCTGGGTTCGCGTTTCCCTGGTCGGCATCGAGCTTCTGGCAATCGAAGCCCGCGTCGTTGTGGCCTCTGTGGAAACCTATCTGAAGTACGCCGAGGCGATTGGCCTCACCGCTACCGCCGCATAGATCCGCCAGCATGGGCGTCCTTGCCGTGGCACCCTCCTCCTCCGCGAGTGCAGCGTACCACGCCAAGGTTGCCCTTTTCTTTCCCGGGATGGAGAAAGCCATGGAAACAAGCGAAAAACCACTCTCTCTTGAGGATGTGTTTGCCTCGTACGAGAACCGCGTTCAAGATTTTTCCGGCCTCATCGAGACTACGCAGGAGCTGCTCCTGGACTCCCAAGAGTCCTTGAGCGATCTCAAGTACGAGCAGGAACGCGTCCACGGCCAACTGTGTGAAGCCCTGGCGACTAATGGTTCGTTGCGGCGGGTCGACTTCAGCCGCATGATGCAGGATCTCCAGCGGGAACAGCGAGAGCGCGAGCTGGAGGTTCGTTCCCTGCTGAAGGATTACCTGAATCGATCCGCCTTACCCAATTTCAAGAGTTCATCGGCCAGGTTCGCCAGCGCCAAGAAGAGCGCAAGGAAGAGGTGCGGGCTCAACTGCTCCGGGTGCAATCCGAGGAGGGGCGCGTCATCCACTCTCTCCGGGAACTGTTAGCTCGCGGCCGTGACCTCCGGATCAAGGACTTGAAACGGATGCTGAACCAATTCCAGCAGGAACGGCAATCCCGCCAGGCGCAAGCCGGCTCCAGACGCGAGGAAATCCAGCGCAAGCTGCAGAGTTACCGCCTGGCTCGCAGCCATGGTACTCACGCAGTCCCGCAACCCGGGACAGCGAGAATGAGCATGAAGGAGGAACAGTAAAAGATGTCCCTGCACAACGAGATGAAGAGATTGACCGAGGAGATCACCGCCTCTCACAAGGAGCGGGACAAGGAAATAAAAGATCGCGTAGCTGACGTTGCCAAGATGCTCGGCGGCTTCGACCAAGAGCAAGCCAAGATGGCCAAAGAGCAGCAGACCACCTTCGCCGCTGACGAAAAAGCCAGGCTGGCTGAGGATAAGGCTCGGTTAGCTTCGTTTAAGAAGATGATGGCCGGGATCGACAAGACCATCAGCGAACTGGCGAAATACACCGAGACTTTTCTTGCCGACTTTCAGACCAAGCGCCTGGCCGAGTTCAAGGTGAGCATGACCGAACTGGACAAGGAGCTGGCCGAACTAAAGAAATACACCAAGACGATGCTTGCCGACCACGAGAAAGAACGAGATCGAGGCCATCGAGAAGAGCGTCGCTTTATATCTGAAGGAGATGGATGCCGCCCACGCCAAGATGGCCAAAGAGCAGCAGGCCGCCTTCGCTGTTGACAAAAAAGCCCGGTTGGCTGAGGAAAAAGCCCGGCTGGCTGAATTCCAAAAGCTTATAAAGGGAATCATCAACCAGGTCGAGCTGCTTAAGATGGATGTACAGAAGAGCTTGGCGGAGACCCGGACCGATCATCAAGCCGCTGCCAAACTTTGGCTAGGGATGGGCAAAGCCCCTGCTCCCAAGCTGGGGCGACCGGTGGTCCCCAGCGCGCCGCCTGCCCCAAAGCCTGTTGCCGCCCCTCATTGGGAAGCCAGGCCCGCTCCGCCTCCGCCCCCCGTGATGAAGGAAGAGGCCAAACCGTTCACGCCCCCCGCGCTGAAGGAAGAGGCCAAACCATTCACCCCCTACGTGCCGAAGGTAGAGGCCAAACCGTTCACGCCCACTGCGCCGAAGGTAGAGGCCAAACCGTTCACGCCCCCCGCGCCGAAGGAAGACAAGCCCCCCGAAAAGAAAGCTTAGGGGAACGAGACCACCGATGGTTGAGGCCAACTCAGGAGGGAGCGTGATATGAGCCGTATCGTCTGTGCTTTTTGCATTGGGTCGGGGAAAGACCCCTTCGGTATCCTCTCTCCCAGATCCGCCTGCCAGGTCTGTCTCGGACGGGGAACGGTGGAATTGCCGGAACCCCACACCCCTTGCCGCTATTGCCAGGGGTCCGGGGTGAACCCCCACGGTAGCCGGCTGACCTGTCCGGTCTGTTGGGGCAAGGGAGCCTATTCGTCACTGGAGGGTGAAACTGAGACCTGCCCGCAGTGCCATGGCGCCGGGAAGGCGCCGCTCGGCTATCTTCCCTGCAGTTATTGTCTCGGCAAAGAGGTCATCCGCCGATGACCTCTTTGCTCCCCTTCGCTGGAAAGGAGAACACTTAATGTACCAAGAGATGACCACCGTGCTGGAGCCGGCGCCGCTCCCCGACTTCGTCGAGACCGCTTTCGTAAAGACCCTCTCGGACCGCGCCCTGGCCTACATCCAAGCCGGCTTCCCGGTTCATTTTCGGGGGGTCTCGGGGACCGGCAAGACCACTCTTGCCTTGCACCTGGCCAGCAAACTGGCGCGTCCGGTGGTCCTCATCCATGGCGACGAGGAGTTCACCACCTCGGACTTGGTCGGCGGGGAATACGGCTACCGCTTCCGCAAGGTGGTGGACCGCTTCCAATCCCGCGTGCTGAAGACCGAGGAAGACATGACCAAGCGCTGGGTGGACAACCGCCTGACCGTGGCCTGCCGCTATGGCCTGACCCTGGTCTACGACGAGTTCAGCCGTTCGCGACCGGAGGCCAACAACATCCTCCTCTCCATCCTGCAGGAGAAGATCATGGATCTGCCGGTAGGGCGCGGCATGGACGAGCCGTATTTGAAAGTACACCCCGATTTCCACGCCATCTTCACTTCCAACCCGGAGGAATACGCCGGCGTCCACCGCACCCAAGATGCCCTGCGCGACCGGATGGTGACGATGGATCTAGATCATTTCGACTTCGCCACCGAAGTGGCAATCACCCAGGCCAAGTCCAAGCTGGCCAAGCGAGAGGCGGAACGAATCGTCCAGATCGTGCGGGGGTTGCGCGAATCGGGAAAGTGCGAGTACCTGCCCACCATCCGCGCCTCCATCATGATCGCCCGCACCTGCAAATCTCTCAACATCTCCCCATCCCGCGGGGGGGCCCTCTTCGGCGAGATCTGCCAGGACATCCTCGCCTCCCAGAGCAGCCGGGTCGGCTCCAAGACCAACCAGAACAAAGTCAGGGAGATCGTCCGTAACCTAGTCCAGGCGCAGATCAGCCCGCCCATCGCAACCCTGGATCCTCCCCTCGTTGGAAAATCACTGAAAGGAGCGCACGCATGATCGTGAAGGGCTCGGCTTCGATTCGCGGGGTGTCCTCGATCCACACCGGCAGGAGTTCTGTCCCCCGCAACCGTTCGACTTCCCTTGACATCTTCCTATTGGAAAAGGAGGAGGAGCGATTGAACCGCCAGGATCGCGTCTTCATGAACACTCACGCCAAGATTCTGGCACGCATCGAGGCGATCCGGGTTGAGCTCGAAAAGCGTGAAGCGACAAGGACGCGGGCGCGCGAATCGCAGCAGCGAAATACCACAGCCCGCGTCGAGTGGAAGAAGATCAAACTAAAATACTGAGACGCAGGCCCCCCGCATACGAGGAGGGTCAAACCCAAGGAGGATTGAAAATGAGCGAGCGGCATGAGTCAGATCGTCATCACAAGGAAGGAAAAGGGATCGAAATCGACCTGGGCACGGGTCAGATCAGCTTGGGCGGCCTCTTCGAGGGGATCGAGAA
>JAPLHV010000170.1 GCA_026389455.1 Coprothermobacterota bacterium | reverse complement strand
GAGATCCCCCAGCTCTTCCAGCCCTTCCAACGGACAGCAGGCGCCGACCGGGCTGTGATCCCCGGCGCCGGCCTGGGCCTCTACACAGCCAAGCTGATCGTGGAAGCGCACGGCGGCTCGATCTCCCTGACCAGCGAGCTTGGGAAGGGGACCACCGTCGTCGTTCGCCTGCCGCTATACCCCCAATCACTAATAGAAGCCGATGATGCTTGACATCAAGACACTAATGTTCCTCTACCTCATCATCAACGTGGTCAACGCTGGTGCAGTAGCCATTATATGGAGCCAGAACCGGGGACGTTTTGCCGGCATCTCCTTCTGGCTGATTGATATGATTTTGCAGGCAGTCGGCTCAGCATTGATTGTCCTGCGCGGACAGGTGCCCAATGTCATATCGATGACGCTTTCCAATACCCTGATTCTAGCCGGGGCGCTATTCATCTTCATTGGGTTGGAGCGCTTCACCGGGAAAAAAGGCCGGCAAATCCATAATTATCTTCTTTTGGCCGTTTTTGTTGCTGTAAATGCCTATTTCGTCGTGGTGCAGCCAAACCTGACCGTACGGGAAATTGCCGTGTCAGCGGTGTTGGCCATCTATACCTTCCAGTCCAGCTTGCTCTTGCTGCGCAGGGCAAACCCCGGCATGCGCCAAATCACCCGTCTTGCGGGCTTTTCCCGGCGCAGACCAGTGATTTCTTTAAATCGGGCGCAGTCGACGTGGTGGCCATCACTGCATACATCGTCTTAAGCGTCTGCATTATCATCAGCTTGGTCTTGATGGTTAACAGGCGTTTACTGACAGACGTGAAAGTCCAGGAAGAGAAATTCACCAAGGCCTTCCACTCCTCGCCGTATGCCATTACCCTTACTCGGCCATCCGATGGCGCTATCTTCGAAGTCAATGAGGGGTTCGTCCATATCACCGGGTACCAATACGCTGAAGTCATTGGAAAAACCACACTGGGTTTGAACCTCTGGGTCCGTGAGGAAGACCGCCTGGCTGTGACCAAGGAGCTGGCGCGGGGTCGTGAAATACAAGGAGAAGAGTACGAGTTCCGTAAGAAGACGGGAGAGGCGTTAACCGGGCTTTTTTCGGCCAGCCTGGTGACGATCAATAACGAAACATGCATCCTGGCCAGCATTGGCGATATCACCGAGCGCAAGCGCGCGGAGGAAGCCCTGCGGGAGACCCGCGACTATCTGGAAAAGCTGTTTCGCTACGCCAATGCGCCGATCATCGTCTGGGATCCGGATTACCTGATCATGCGTTTCAACACAGCCTTCGAGCGGCTGACCGGGTACGCGGTGGAGGAGGTGATCGGTAAGCGCCTCTCCTTGCTTTTCCCCCTTGCCAGCCGTGCTGAGTCGCTGTTGCAGATCGAGCACTCACACGGCGGTGAAAGCTGGGAGACGGTGGAGATTCCCATTCAATGCAAGGACGGTTCCATCCGATTTGCTTTATGGAACTCTGCCAACATCTACACTGAAGACGGAACCACGCTCCAAGCGACGATCGCTCAAGGGGTGGACATCACCGAGCGCAAACAGTTGGAAGAGCGCATCCGCCAGGTCCGCAGCGACCTCCTCTTCGCCGTCTCCCACGACCTGAAGTCCCCCCTCCAGGCCCTCCATCAATCCCAGGAGATGTTGAACATGCTGACCCCAGGAGAGGGGCTGGTCCGCTTCCAGGAATACAGCGAGATCTGGCGGCGCTTCCCCCTCCTCCTCGCCCCCTGCGATGCAGCGCAACTGGTTAAATCAGCAGTAGAGGATTCACAAGGCTATGCCCTTTCCTCTCAAGTGACCTTCGACTTGAATCTGCAACCTGTCCCACAGGGCGCTTGCGACGAAGAAGCCCTCTCCCGGGTGGTGGAGAATTTCCTCACCAATGCCGTCAAGTTCTCTTCCAAAGGAGGAAAGGTCGAGGTAAGGTTGGGGATGGAGGGAGGCGCCCTCCTCCTGGAGGTGGAGGACCATGGCTTTGGCATCCCCGCCAACGAACAGGCCCAGCTCTTCCAACCCTTCCAGCGGGGTAGTTCGCCCCAACAGAAGAGGATCCCCGGCACCGGCCTGGGCCTCTACGTCTGCCGCCGCATCGTCGAGGAGCATGGCGGCGCCATCTCCCTGACCAGCGAAGAAGGGAAGGGGACCACCGTGACCGTCCGCTTGCCCTGGGGGGGAA
>JAPLHV010000188.1 GCA_026389455.1 Coprothermobacterota bacterium | reverse complement strand
CCAAGGTCTCTCGCCCGGCTGCGCAGAGGCTGGTGTCGCCCGAGGCGAGGGTGAAAGTGAGGGGATCAAAGAAGAGATCCTGCGGTTCCAGCCCACCTTCCAAGGCCATCCGGCAAAGACGCTCGGCCACCTCCAGCTTGCGCCGGCAGGTCTGCGCCATCCCCTCCTCGTCTATAGTCAGCAGCACCAGAGCGGCGCCGTAGCGGCGAGCCAGCTCGATCATTTGCCGGGCTTTCCCCCCGCCGTCCTCCAGGTGGGCTGAGTTGATCACTGCCCGGCCGGCCACCGAGCGCAGTCCCTCCTCGGCAGCGGTGGGATCGGTGCTGTCCAGCATCAGGGGAAGGTGAGTCCTTCGGTTAAGGAGGAAGGCCAACCTGCCCAAGTCCGCCACCTCGTCTCGCTCGGCGGTTGCCGCGGAAAGGTCCAACAGATGAGCTCCCTCGCGTTCTTGAGCCAACCCCAACTGGACAGCCTCCTCCCAACGCTCTTCCATCACCGTTGTCCGAAAGAGGCGGCTGCCGGCGGCGTTGGTGCGTTCGCCAACTAGCAAAGGCCTCGGTTGCACGGCGATCGGCTGCGCTTGATAGCCAGAGGCAAGCGCAGCGAGCCGTTTGCCTTGTGACATCCGCGGGGGGATGCCGGCCACTGCATGGGCGAGCGCGCGGATGTGAGCCGGGGTAGTGCCGCAACAGCCTCCCACCAGGTTCAAACCGGAACCTTGGCAGAGAGATGCCATTTGCGCGGCGAAAGCCTCGGGGGATAGATCGTAAACGGTCTTCTCTCCCACCAGGCGCGGCAAGCCAGCGTTAGGCTGCAAAGACACGAATCTGCTGCAACGCTCGGCCAAAACCCCGACCGCTTCGGCTAGCGCTTCCGGCCCCTCTCCGCAGTTCAAGCCGATAGCAGCCAGCGGCCACGGCTCCAAGGCGGCCAGGATGGTGGGGATATCGGAACCGGTGAGAGTGCGCCCGCGCCGGTCAACAGTGACCTGGACCAGCACCGGCGCCCTTCGGCCGAGGTGGCGGAAGGCCTCCTCGATCGCCCAAAGGGCCGCCTTGGCCTGAAGCAGATCCTGCACCGTCTCCACCAGCAGGGCATCCACGCCGCCGGCCAACAGCCCGATCGCCTGCACTCGGTAAGAGGCGGCCAGCTCGGCGAAGGAGACCTGCCCTAAGCTGGGGAGGCGCGATCCGGGACCCATCGACCCGGCCACGAAGCGCTTCTTCTCCATCCCGGGGAAAGAGTCGACCTCCTGACGTGCCAAGCGGGCAGCCGTCTCGTTGATAAGAAGCGCCTGCTCGGCCAAGTCAAAAGCGCCAAGGATGTGCGGCGCAGCGCCCAGGGTATTCGTCTCCACCACCTCCGCGCCGGCCTCCAAATAGTCGCGGTGAACCCGGCGCACCAGTTCCGGGTGGGTCAGCACCCATTCCTCCGGGCAACGCGGCGAGGGTAGGTTTTCACTTGCTGCCATCTCCTGCAACAGTGTGCCCATCGCCCCGTCGAAGACCAGAATGCGCCGGCGAGCCGGCTCCAGGAAACCCAGCTCGTTCACGACAAGTCTCCCTCCTCGCGAAGAGCGGCCAAAACCGATGCGACTTCCGCGCCTCGGCCCATGGTGAAGAAGTGCAGCCCAGGAACCTCCAATGCCAACAACTCGCGGCAGAGACGGGTGGCTTGTTCCACTGCGGCGCGGGCGAAACGAGGAGGGTCGGTTTCCCCGCTCCAGGCCAACAGCTCTTGCGGCAAGGAGACGTGGAAAGTGCGCGGGATTGAGGCCAATTGTCTGGGACGGGTCAAGACCTTGATCCCGGGAATAATCGGCACGGTGATCCCCACCTCCCGTGCGCGGCGGCGAAAGTCGGCAAAGAGAGCTGAGGAGAAGACCATCTGGGTGATAACGTAGCGGGCGCCCTTCTCCACCTTCTCCAAGAGCCGCAGCATGTCGTCTTCCCGGCTGGTTGATTGGTAATGGCCCTCCGGGTAGCCGGCTACCCCCATGCAGAATTCAGTGGGGGTGGCGTGCAGCAGCTCCTCCAAGTAGATCCCCCGGTTGAGCTGGGAGATCTGCTCGACCAGACCGGCGGCGTAGCGATGGCCGCCTGGAGTGGGCTGGAAGAGAGTCTCGCCGGGAGGGGGGTCGCCGCGAACGACAAAGAGATTGCGGAAGCCGAGGTAATGCAGGTCGATCAAGGCATCCTCGGTGTCGACGGCGTTAAACCCGCCGCAGAGCAAGTGCGGAACTGTCTCCAGGCGGTAGCGGTTGGCGATAGCCGCGCAGATCCCCACCGTTCCCGGTCGCTTCGTTTGCAGCATGGTCCGCGGGCCTTGGGACGTGCGCTGGGAAACGAGCTGTTGCTGATGGTAAGTAACGTTGATAAAGGTGGGGTGGAAGGGCATCAGGGTCTCGATGGCAGCGCAAAGCTCCTCGATGGTCTGCCCTCGCTCCGGTGGGAGGATCTCCAGCGAGATCAAAGGACGACTTCTCCCTTCCAGGTATTCGGTAATATGCAAAGAATCCTCCTTCTGGAGCAGTCTTCCCTGGGATATTCTCTTTCTGGGACCTTGGCGCCCCAGTGCAGCCCTAATGTATCTGGGACCGTCTCTTCTAGGATTATATCCCCTGGGACCGCCGCACCCCAGTGCGGCCCTACTATATCACCCGCAGACCAGAAGGGACTATTTGAGGTCGTCTCACTTGATTCAACGAGGTCGCCATGCCAATTAGATTGATGCGTGGTTAGGCTGGTTCTTGGGAGGATTGTGTCTTCCAGGGCAGGCGGACGGTGACGCGAGTTCCCTTCCCCTCTTCGCTCTCCAGGGTCAGCGTGCCGCCGTGTTCCTCGACGATGCGGCGCGAGACGAAGAGGCCCAGTCCGGTGCCCGGGATGCCGCGGCGGTCTGCGTCCCGGCCCCGAATGAAAGGCTGGAAGAGCCGTTCCTGTTCCTCGAAGGGGATGCCGCTGCCATGATCCTCGACTTGGAAGAGGAGGGTGTCGCCCTCCATCCACAGGCGCAGATTGACGCAGCCCCCCTTGTGGGAGAACTTGATGGCGTTGGTGACCAGATTCTCCGCCACTCGGCCGATCGCCTCCACATCGACGGCCACAGCCGGCAACGCCTCCAGCTCCAGCCATAGATCCACTTGCAGCATTTGGGCATAGCCGGTCAATTCACGATGGACGCTCTTGATGATCTCCTCGACTTGGGAGGAGACCAGGCGCATGGGAAAGGCAGTCTCCGCCGTGCGCTGGCTGTCTACCAAGTTGTTGATCATGCGATGGAGGCGCAGCAGGTTTCGCTGCCAGGTCTCTTGGTAATCGCGAAAGCGGGCCAGGGCTTCCCGGTCCTCCAATTCGTTGAGCAATTCCTGGGCTTGGAGCATAGTCATGAGGGGAGTTTTCAGCTCGTGCGAGACCGCGTAGAGGAGGTCGCTGCGCGCCTTCTGCATCTTTCGCTCGGCCTCTTTCCGCTCGCTCGTGTCGCGCAAGACGAGCAAAGCGGCGGGGCGATCCCGGTAACGTAGCGGGCCGGCGCTGGCCTCCACGGGCAAGGAGGAGCCGTCCACCCGGATCAGGTCGAATTCCAAGGCCTCCGGCGTCTCCCCCTTTTCTAAACGTTCCAGCCAGTCCTCGATCTTGGCCAGCTTCTCTTCCATGACCACCTGGGGGAACTGAAGAGTGGATAATTGCTCATCTTTGTATCCGCTCATCTGGAGGAAGCGAGGATTGGTAAAAAGCATCTTCCGCCCTTGCAGCATGACGATCCCGTCATTGGCCTGTTCCACCACGATGCGGTACTTCTCCTCGCTCTCCAGCAAGGCTTCCTCGGCTTGCTGCTTTGCTCGCTGCAGCCGCCAATCGCGCAAGGCCCGTTCCACCGTGTGCGGCATATCCATGAAAGCACCCGCAGACTTCACCAGATAATCCAGCGCCCCCGCCTTCAATGCCTCCACCGCGGTCCGCTCATCCCCATAGCTGGTCATGATAATGATGGGGAAGGGGGCGGCCTCCGGTGGGGAAGTCAAGACTTCCAGAGCCTTCCCGTCGGGCAAGTTCAGATCGAGCAGGGCGATATCCGGCGGCGAGGAGGACACCATCGCTCGGTATTCCGCCAAGGCGCCCGCCACCCGGATCTCGTTCCCCATCCCGCCCCCTTCCAAGGCGCGCCGGATTGCCTCGGCGTGGGCTGCCTCATCGTCGACGATCAGGATCCGTGGTTGGGTGTACTCCATGGCTTCCCTTAGGTGACCTCATAGGGATATTCGTTCCAGGCCAACCAGTAGTAGCCAAGCGTTTCCATCAAAGTGATGAACTGGGGAAAATCCACCGGCTTCACCAGGTAGCTGTTGGCGTGGTACTTGTAGGCTTTCACCAGATCCGCCTCAGCCGCCGAGGTGGTCAAGATAACTACCGGGATCTGGCAAAGGGCAGGGTCTTCTTTCATGGTTTGCAGCACTTCCAAGCCGTCCACTTTGGGCAGGCGCAGGTCGAGCAGGACCAGGTTGGGACGAGGAGATTGGCTTGCCTCCCGGAATTCCTCGCGGCGGTAAAGGTAGTTCAGCGCCGCTTCGCCGTCAGTCACATGGACCAATTGATTGGCCAAGCGAAAGCCCTGGAAATTGCGCCGGACGATCTCGGCATGGGCCGGTTCATCCTCCACTAATAAAATGACGACAGGTTCACCTCTCACTTCGGTACTCCTTCCTTTGCTTGCAACACTGCCTGAGGTAAAGTAAACCAGAAACAGCTCCCTTTCCCAAGCCCCTTCGATTCCAGCCAGATCTTCCCCCCGTACAGTTCCACGATCCGCTTGACCATAGCCAAACCAAGGCCGGCGCCCTCGATGCGAGGGTCCAGCTTCTCGAAAAGATTGAAGACCCTCTCCTGGAAGCGCGTATCGATGCCCAAGCCATTGTCGCGTACGTAAAAGAGCGTCTCCTGGCCGCGCCTATCTGCGCCGATCTCGATTCGAGGCGAGGGTTGATTCCCTACAAATTTCACGGCGTTCTCCACCAGGTTCTGCCAGATCTCCACCAGGCGAGGCCGATCTCCTATTAGTACGACAGCCTGATTGTCAACCTGCACCTGCACCCCTCCCTCCGAGATTCGCCCCGCCACCAGATTCAATGCTTCTTGCGCAAGCTCGCCCAGCTCAACCCGCACCGGCGGGTTGACCACGCGACCGATGCGCGACATCTCCAGCAGCTCGTCCAGCAATTGAGCCATCTTGTCGGCCGCTCCATGGATGTAACCCATGTCTTGCTCGACCCGCTCCCCTTCAGAGTTGCCCAGATCCTCTTTCAGGTAACCGAGGAAAGTCTTCACAGTCACCAAGGGGCTCTTCAGATCATGCGAGATAGTATAGGTGAAGCGCTCCAACTCGGCATTCTTCTCCTGCAGCTCTCGCTCTTTCTGATGCAAGCCGGTCACATCCTGGACCGTCCCGAACATGCCCACCGCTTTCCCGGAGGGATCGCGTTCCAGCTCTCCGGTTCCGCTGAGGTGGCGGATCTCCCCGTCCGCACGGACGATCCGATAGGAGAAAGGGGCTGTACCCTCTTTCTGGATCGCTAGCGTGGTCTGGTCGAAATCATCGCGGTCCTCCGGATGGACCAGACGCGTGAAAACAGCGTAGTTGAAGGTAAAATCCTCCGGGCGAATGCCATAGAGGCGGTACATCTCCTCCGACCAGGAAAGCTGCTCGTTGGCCAGATCCAATCTCCAGTGGCCCAGGTGGCCGATGGCCTCGGCACGTTGCAGACTGGCTTCACTCTGCCGCAATGCCTCGCTCGCCTGGAAGCGCTCGCGGTAGAAGCGCGTGTTCTGCTGCCTCCAGACGAAGCCTACGCCGGCGCCGGAGCAGAAGAGCAGAGCAGCCACGAGGAAGATCATCACCCACAACTGAGCAACGAGCGGCCCAAAGGCTTCCGCCGCATCGATGCGTGCCACCAGGAACCAGGGGGAGTTCGGGATGGCCTGCAGATCCGCGATCACCGACACCCCCCGGTAGTCTGCACCATCGACGATCCCTTTTTCGCCGAGCACGACCTTCACCGCCGGCAGCTCTTGACGGTCCAAAGGATAGCGCAAAATTAAAGCGGTGTCTTTTCGAAAACGGAGCTCGTTCAAGTAGAGGACATCGGAGCCATCTCGACGGACCAGCAGGGTTTCCGCGGTCGGGCTTGGGGTCGGCCAGCGATTGATGAAGGGATAGAGATACTGCTCGGGGTCGATCCGCAACACCAGCATACCTAGCGGCGGACCGCCATCGGGAAGGTCGAGGATCGGAACCAGGACCGCCATATAGACGCGTTGGTCCTGGTCGTCACGAAAAAAGTCCTGAAAGACGACCGCGCCTGTTTCCAAGATCTCCGGCGTCCGTTGGGATATGACGGAGGCGATTCTTTCCGGCCGCAGGGGCAGCGATAGCCGTTCGATGCCTTGGGGATCGAGCAGAAAAGCCCGATCATATTGCTCGTAGGCCAGAACCTTGCTCAACCAACTCTCCAGCTCTCGTTGCGCCTCGAGGTCATCCGGCCGGTAGAAATAGCGTCCGACCAGAGCTGAAAAAGCCGTGTTGCGGAAGAAAATGCCGCCGTCTGACAAGCGTTCCTTGCGCCATTGCGCCAGCTCAGCTACTTTCAGATCTCCTACGGCGATGAGTTGCTTCTCCACTTCCTGGCGCTGGCTGGTCTCGCCGCCGTGGTAGTAGAGGTAGCCGGCGCTGACGATCCCCGCCGAGAGGAGGACGAAAATAAGGATCAGTACGAGGGGCAGGCGCTGCCTGGGGGATCCAGCGAATTCTATCACGAAAATCTCATGGCGGGAAACCGCCATTCAGGCTGGCGGCTGTCTTGCGCTGTGGATTGACCAAGTTGTTGTTCTTCACCTGATTCTCTCTTACCCAAGTATACATGGAAATGGGGTCACATCTTCATATGTCATTCTTTTGGTTCTTTTTCATTGCAAACGGGTGACCTGCCAGCCTGCGGCTAGACAGCCCCCGGCTAGACAGCCCCCGGCAGGGTGTTCAAGGCGATGATGATCCTAACGAGTCTTGTCGGCCCTGGGAAAGCCGATGGTCCCAGGAGCGGTCTCAGTCCCAAGGACGATCCCGATCCCAGAGTTGCCGCACTGGGGTGCGGCGGTCCCAGGGATAGTCAAGCCCTTGTACTCTTGAGGTCTCATCGACCCCGATATGGTTACGCCGGAGTGGCCCTCGTAGGGGCGGGTTTCAAACCCGCCCACGCACGGGCTGTCTTGGCATCGTGATGCCTCATTCTCTGGAATACCCTGCCGGGGGCTATCGAGCTGCCGGGGGCTATCGAGCTGCCGGGGGCTATCGAGCTGCCGGGGGCTATCGAGCTGCTGAGGGCTATCGAGCTGCTGAGGGCTATCGAGCTGCTGAGGGCTATCGAGCTGCTGCAAGTTGACTTGTTGTCGTCAGCCTTGATGATCCAGAGACCTTGTTTCTAGACATGCTGCCGCAGGCTGCTCAGTTGGGTTCAATATACGAAACTGCCTTACCCACTCGGTTTGAGAAAGAACCTCTCGAATAAAGCTTCCAGCCCTCCATGAAGCACACCTCTCTTTTATCCTCAGACTACTTTACACACTCGGGATGAGAAAGAGCCAAAGTTGGTGAATCCCGGGAGCGCTTGCGTTACAATTGAAATGAGCCGACACGGCACTTTCTTTTCACCTCATCCTGTTCGTCTCTCCTCTGATGGCATCCTCAGTGAACGCACGGAGGTGCAAAATGGCAAATCGGAAACGGTGGATCATTGCGGGACGAGCAGCCGCAGGCTGTTTGGCCCTGATCCTAACTCTCAGTATCGGCGTGCCGCAAGGGACGCTTGGCCAGGAAGCCGCCCCCAACAGCCTGCCGGCGGAACGGCTCTCGCTCTCCCCCATTAACCCGGAGTTGCTGCGTTACATGGAAGAGCGGCAAACCGGCCAGACACAGGGGAAAGATGGGATGGAAGTAAATTACGGCTTGATCCCCCCCTCCATCGACACTTCCTACATGAAGGGAATCCAGATCTTCTCCGACCCGAAGAGTGTTCCGGCCTTGGCCTACGCTTCCAGCTACGACCTGCGCAGCGAGGGTCGGGTCACTTCGGTGAAGGACCAGAATCCTTTCGGCGCCTGCTGGGCCTTCGCCACCTTCGGCTCGCTGGAGTCCTGGCTAATGCCGGGGGAGAACCTGGACTTCTCCGAGGATGTCCTTGTCGCCACCTCCGGCTTCGACTCCAACTATGCCTCCTACCCAGCCTCCTACGATTGGGGGGGGAACTATGTCATGTCCATCGCCCAGATGGCCCGCTGGGCAGGTCCGGCCGACGAACCGGACGCTCCCTATCCCTCCGGTCCCAGCCTTCCTCCTCCCTGCATGCCCCAGAAGCACGTCCAGCAAATGCTCGTCTTCCCGCCCCGCGCCTCGGCCCTGGATAACCTGAATATCAAGGGGGCGATCACCAGCTTGGGCGGAGTCTACACACACATGTACTGGAACGGCGCCTACTTCGATGATGAACACAATGCCTACTACTACGATGGCTCACAGGGCATCAACCATGCCGTCACCATCATCGGCTGGGACGACCACTTCGACCGTGCCAACTTCGCCGGCTCGGACAGCGGCCTGCCGCCCGGCAACGGGGCTTTCCTGGTGAAAAATAGCTGGGGCGCCTCGTTCGGCGATGCGGGGTACTTCTGGGCATCCTACTATGACAGCAACTTCGACGTTGCGGTGGTCTTCTCTTCCGCTGAGGACACCGCCAACTACAATCGAAACTACCAATACGACCCACTGGGGAATACCCTCAACCTCGGCTATGGTCAGGAATACGCCTGGATGGCCAACGTCTTCACGGTGGTATACGGTGAGTCGCTGGAACTGGCGGCGGTCAGTTTTTACGCCAACGCCCCAGGCACGACCTACCAGATCTACGTCAACCCCAACTTCAGCGGCGCCGACTATCGGGGCGCCTTGCGCGAATCCGGCGCCCTCGCCGTCGCCGGCTACTATACCGTGCCTTTGGATCCCATCGTGACGGCGACAGTCGTCGCCGGGCAACGCTTTTCGGTGGCAGTGCGCCTCTCCACTCCGGGTTACACCTATCCCCTGCCGATAGAGTTCTCCTCCGAAGCGGTCGGCTCCAGTCATGCCACGGCCAGCCCGGGGCAAAGCTTCATCAGCGCCGACGGGACCGTTTGGGAAGACCTCACCAGCCAGACCGACTACGACCCAGCCCTGGCCAACAGCAACGTCTGCCTGAAGGCGTTCACCCAACGGCCAGCCAGCCTCTCCCTGCAGCGACCCAACGGCGGGGAGACCTGGGATACCGACCTGCCTTCGAATATCCTTTGGAATTCCAGCGGAATCAGCGGTAACTTGAAGGTGGAGGTCAATCGCAACTACCCCAACCTGCCTTGGGAATCGTTGTGGCTTTCCACCCCGGCGATGACCGGCAGCGCGACCTGGACCCCTGGCCTGACCCCTTCCAGCCACTACCGCATCCGCTTATCCAGCATAGAACACGGCCGTTGGACCGACAAATCCAGCCGCGACTTCACCCTCTCCCGCCAGGTTAGCCTAACCCTGCTGGAGCCCAACGGGGGCGAGGAGTGGATCACCGGCCAAAGCCAGGAGATCACCTGGACCTCCACCCACGCCGGCGCCTTGGTGCGCGTCGAGCTGACCCGAAGCTATCCGGAGGGTCCCTGGGAGACCCTCTTCGTCGCCACCGCCAACGATGGGGAAGCGCAGTGGACGGTGACCGGCTCCCCCTCCGCCCGATGCCGTGTGCGGGTCAGCAGCGCCAGTGAGCCGGCCGCCATGGATACCTCTTCCGCCAACTTCCGCATCCTCCAAGACGAGAGCTGGATCCTCGCCAACCTGCATGAATGGGGAGTGGAGTGCCTGATAAGCCCGCCCGGGGCGCCCCTGACGATCTTCGCCGGGACCAACGGCGGCGGGGTCTTTCGTTCCTTGAACGGTGGTGAGAAATGGGGGCAGTTGAGCAAAGGGCTAACCTGCCCCCGCGTCCTTTCCCTGGCAGCCGGGAGCGGTGTGACCGCCAACCTCTTCGCCGGGACGGCCACGGGGGGCGTCTATCGCTCGGTCAACGGGGGTGAGAACTGGAGTCCAGCCAATACCGGCTTTTCCCTCGCCGACTTGACCATCAACGCCTTGGCAGTCAGCGGGGAGAAGGGGACTGTGGTCCTGGCCGGCGCCCGCACCGGCGGCGTCTACCGCAGCAGCGACAGCGGCGCGCATTGGGCGGCCAGCAACAGCGGGATGCTCAGCTTGAACGTGCATGCGTTAGCGGCGGAGCCCGGCTCCAGTAACAGAGTTTACGCCGGAACCGGCAGCGGCTTCTATGGATCCATTGACGGCGGGCAACAGTGGACCCTCGTCACGACCGGCCTCCAAGGAGTGGAGGTGTGGTCCCTGGCCATCGCCCCCCATGACCCAAGCTTGCTCTTCGCCGGCGCCGCAAACGGAGTCTTCCGCTCCAACGACGGAGGCGCAAGTTGGAGCCGCACCAGCACGGGCCTGCACCCCGGGGTGGTGCGCACCCTGCAGGTCTCCCCGGCTAACCCGGACTTGGCGCTTGCTGGGGTCGAGGGCGAGGGGATCTACCAAACCATCGACGGCGGCTTGATCTGGGCGCCGCTGAACAACGGTCTGACCGACCTCCACCCTCACGCCTTGCTGGTGAAACAAGCTTCTCCGGTAACCTTCTTCACCGGGACAGCGACCGCCGGCCTTTTCCGCTACATCCGCGCTTGCTCATTGACTCTCCTGGAGCCAGCCGTGGGAGAGCGCTGGGTGATCGGCGCTCCCGGCAACATCTCCTGGAATAGCCTTGGCGCCATCTCCAACGTCATGGTGGAACTTTCTCGAAATAGTGGGGAAAGCTGGGAGACCCTTTTCCCCAGCACAGCCAACGATGGGCTGGTCACCTGGACCGTCACCGGGCCGGCCTCCAGTAAATGCCGAATGCGGGTCTCCAGCCTGGCCAACCCAGCCGTGGCCGGGGTCTCCCAATCGGACTTCTCCATCTCCCTGACCCCCACCCTCCAACTGGTTGCCCCCCACGGTGGAGAGAGCTGGACCCGCGGCAGCACCCAGAACATCACCTGGACTTCCTCGCACTTGTGGGGAGCGGTGAAGATAGAGTTGAACCGCGATTACCCCTCCGGATCCTGGGAATCCCTCTTTCCCAGCACAGCCGATAATGGGTTGCTCACTTGGACCGTTACCGGACCGTCCACCCTGCATGCCCGGATGCGCGTCAGCAGCCTGGCTTGGCCCTCCGCAAGCTCCGCCTCCGCCGCCAACTTCACCATCGCTGGCGGTGAAGCGAGCTATACCCTGGCACTAGTAAAAGATTGGAACTTGGTCGCCATGTCTGTGTTGAGCGAGGCCAGCCCCGTTGAGATCTTCGGCGCCAACCTGCTGGCGATCTATTATTGGGACCCGTCCAAGGCTAACTACATGGTCCCTGCCAAGCTGACCTCCGGCTACGGTTACTGGGTTCGTCTGCGCGCTGCCGCCGCGGTGACCTTCACCGGTCAGGCGTTGCCCTCGCCGCAATATCTGCTCCTGTTGCCAGGCTATAACGGCCTGGGTGTCCCCTTCCCTCAAGCCATTTCCTGGAATGATGTCAGCGCCTGGCGAAGTGGGGCGGTGAAGAGCCTCCCTCTGGCCAAAGCGGCTGGCTGGATCGGCAGCGCCTACTGGTGGAACGGCTCGGCCTACGTAGCGGTGAGTTTCACCAAGGACAGCCTGGTGGTCGGGTTGGGCTACTGGATGCAAGTGACCGCCGACGGCGTCAACCTGGCTTTCGGTCTTTCCGCTCCTCCCCCGCCGCCGTAAGCGAGGGCCGAATGGGGTCACATCTTCATATGTCATTCTTTTGGTTCTTTTTCATTTCAAGCGGGTGACCTATCAAGCTGCTGGGGGCTATCAAGCTGTGGTGAATTAACTTACTGTCATCTACCTTGATAATCCCAGAGACTTTGT
>JAPLHV010000237.1 GCA_026389455.1 Coprothermobacterota bacterium | reverse complement strand
GTCCCATAAGCCGAGAAGGTGATCGGGCTGCTCTCGCTGCCGGAGGCCGGCGCGACCAGCTTTTCTTGCCAGAGCTGGCCCCGTTTGAGGAGGACCGAGTCGCCGGGGAGGAGGGCGGTGGCATTCACTTTGGCGATAGTCTTCCAGGCTGTCCCTTCGCTGCGGCCGTTATTGGCATCGCTGCCGGAAGTGGCGTCCAGAAAGTAGGATAGGCCAGCGGCTTCGACAGCCTTGGCCTGGGGCAGTAAAATCAGTGAAGACAACAAAACTACGACGATCAGGGTGACGATACTCACTGATCGCAAGGCCCGGCCCAATAGCCGGTTGAACAGGTTCCGCTTCTCAGTCATCTCTTCGCTCCTCAGATTCGCTTCGCCCTTTCGGGCTCAAGGTAATTATACTACGGGGGACCGGGGAATGCGCGAAACTGGGGGGGGAGTTCAGAAAAAAGATCTACTGCTTTCGCAATTCAGGCAGGAGCGAGCCCTTGGCCCTTGAATGGAAGGCTATGGAAAGGCTATCCTTGCCAACTAAGAAGCCTGCGGAATCCACCTTTCATGATTCCGATTTTGCCGATAGGCATTTGGAGGAAAAGCATGCCCCATGAACCAACGAGAGAAGAAGCGCTTGCCCTTCTGGTGGAATTCAACCAGTCAGAGAACCTGATCCATCACGCCTTGGCGGTGGAAGGAACGATGCGCCATTTTGCCATGCTGTACGGGGGCGATGTGGAAAAATGGGGGATCATCGGGCTGGTCCACGACCTGGATTACGGCCTTTACCCGGAGCAGCATTGCCTCAAGGTCCGCGAGATCCTGGAGTCCCGCGGTTGGCCCGAGGAAACCATCCGCGCTGTGCAAAGCCACGGTTGGGGACGGTGCGTCGAGGTGAAACCGGAAAGCGACCTGGAGAAGGTTCTTTACACCATCGACGAGTTGACAGGCCTCATCGCCGCGACAGCCCTCGTTCGCCCCTCGAAAAGCGTCCTGGACGTGGAGGTGAAATCGGTGAAGAAGAAATGGAAGACGACCGGGTTCGCTGCCGGCGTCGACCGTGAACTGATTGAGAACGGAGTCATCCTGATGGGGAAAGACCTGGACTGGGTCATCGGCGAGACGATCGTGGGGATGCAGACGGTTGCCAGGGAGATCGGCCTGTAGGCGGAGCGCCACGCGGCTGAGAAGTCAGAAGCATCCCAAAACGGCCAGGGCAAACGCTGGAACGGGGATCCCTTTCGTTCGATAGTAGGGCATTCACTTCGTATTGGAGGCACGCATGAAGATCGCGAACGGCGTGGAGATGCTCGACCTGATGGCGAACCTGTCCTTCGGGGCAGACCTCCTTCACCCAACCCTTCTCTGGGATGAAGAAACGGTGATCCTGGTGGACGGAGGGTTGCCCGGCTTCCGGCCGCAGATCGAGGAAGCCATGGGGAAGGCGGGTGTGCCCCTGGAGAAGCTCTCCAAGATCATCATCACTCATCATGACATGGACCACATCGGTGGAATCCCCTCCCTCCTGAAAGCTTCCTCCCATCCGATCGAGGTGCTCTCCCAGCAACCGCATCCAGGTGGACCGGACCCTCGCCGACGGCGAGCTGCTGCCCAATTGTGGCGGTATCACGGTCATTTTCACGCCCGGGCACACGCCCGGGCACATCTGCCTCTACCACGAAACGAGCAAAACACTGATAGCCGGGGATGCTCTGCGGGTCCAGGGCCCCGCGCTGGTCAAGCCTCCGGCGCGGTACACCAGCGACCCTTTCATGGCGACGGAATCGCTGCGCAAGCTGGCGTGTTACGACATCGAAGCGGTGATCTGCTATCACAGCGGCCTGTTCGAGGGAAAGGCCTCCCGGCGTATTGCTGAGCTAGCCGAGGAGATCTAGGGAAAAGTTACGGAATATAGTACGCAGGACTGGAAATTAAGATTCCAGGATATCCTTGGTTTCGACCATTACGGTCCGGGCCAGCTCAAGTGCTTCTTCTGCCTCCTTCCTCCCTGGCAGCCCGCCGGGAGCCATCCCAGGAAGCGCATCTGGATATCGAATGGGAAGATAGAACACATCCAGGAATCCAGTTAATGCTAGGCGAACTGCTTCGAAAAACCTGGAGGGAATCAAGCGGAGGAGATCAGTCAAGGCATGTACACGGGGTGGGCTTGTCCCTGTAAGTCTCACAATAACGGACTTCAACGCTTTCTCTGCCGCTTGTTGAGAGTGAAAGCAAACTTGGTTGTACATCTCTTCTCGCATAAGAATTTCCGCCGCTTGGAGATCGTCTTGTGCGTACCTGAACCATAGCTCAGATGGCCCGTTCATAGAGCACTCTTCCTTTGGTCAGAATCTCATCTCGGAAAAAGAGCCGTTCTTCACAAAGCTTCGCGAATTCCTCGGGAGAGTAAACCAAGAGGTCCAGGCCCACTTTAGGGCCAAGCCGACGGCGCAATTTGATCAGCCGTGGCCAAAAGCTCAATTCGCTGCGCATGACGACAACCAGATCGATATCAGACTCAAACCCTACCGGTCCATCAGCCATGGAACCGAAAAGAATCACACGTTCCGCTTCCGGCATGGAACGGAAAATGTGCAGGTAACGTTGGAGCTCATCTTCAAGCAGTTGTTTTCTATTGTCTTGATCTTCTATTTCCATTTTCTCCTTGGTCGAAAAGTAATCTCAACCCAATCCGAGTCCTTTTTCTGTTTTCATTATAACTTATAACATTCGTAAACCTCGGGATCACCGCGTGGATCAGTCTAGACAGCGGCCTGTTCCTCGAGCTGGATGGTCACCATGAATTGAAATCAACAGGTGGGAGTTTAATGTTGGATGGGATCAATTGCTAGTGGAAAAATCCTCATGCGCTGGAGGTGAGGCTTGCGAGGCTAAGCCGGGGGGTCGATTCACTCACATTTCGACCAATAAGAAGCGATCCCGGCGCGCAATTCCGCGCACCATTGGCAGGACTGAACTTATCTTTTTCGCTTCACCATGGTGATGATCAGTAAGAAGGGGATGAAAAGATAGACCAGCAACGACCAGGTGACCGAGAAGAAACCTATCAATAGCGCAGCCAACGGCAGGAACGGCAAGGAATAGACTCCCAGATTGGCAGCCGCAAGGTGAGTGGCGTTGCTGTCGCTTTGATCGATGAATCTGACTTTCTGGCAGTACCACCAGTTCAGAGCCAACAGGAGGGACAGAAGCAGCAGATTGCAGTTGAAGAATAATCCCGCCCAAAAATCATTCGGATAGTGGTTGACCAGGGAAGTGGAAAAGGGAATCAGCACGACGAAGAGCAGGATGATGATGGTCAGCACATCCGTAAAAGAACTGGTGGCTTTGATGTGGTGAGATTGCTGGCTAAAGTTCAGCCAAAAAAAAGCGATGAAGAGAAAACTCAGGACGAAGGGCAGGAAATTATGGTATTCGGCGAGAAGATATGACTTCGCGTCGATCTCCAGGTTGATGTCGGGCAAAGCAATGGAAATTACCAGCAATGTCATGGAGAAAGCGAAAATGCCGTCGGTGAGCGCCTCCAGACGCTGCACACCCATTTCCTTTCTCTGCGGTTCCTTGTCCACCATAAGCTATTTGTAAGATCAATCGCTGGTGTTGTCAAAAAGGTAGAGGGCTGGTGGGAGCTGTAATCATTGCCCCAGGCGGTATGTAGTAGCCTCGCTGTTCCTTCCTCGGCTCCTCTATGACCAATTTCCGGATTTGCTGGAAGCTGTGGTGATGATCAAAAATACCTGGAAACGCAGGTGGATTTTCGCTCTCATGATGCGTGATGTGGAGACGGCACGATCCACTTCGTCTCAGGGATAGATCTCTACGATAGAACGGCTAGCAGATGGGTGAGTCAACCGTCCTGGTCGTTCAACATAACCAACTTCCAGAAGAAAAAAAACATTCATTATGGCGCCAACGGCGTGGTCATCCAGGCCTTCAGCGTTTCCCTGGTCCCTGGACATGTTAATGAGTACATCATCAGCATCAGTTTCGAACCTGATCTGTCCAACCACTACGGGTCGGCATTGGATGGGCAGAAGATGCGGTCATCCGTCTCTCTGAAAGGGGTTGCTCTCATCTTTATCCAAGGCTTTCCTTCTGAGACTTGAGCGAAGCAATGCTCCGACAGGTTCACTCCTTGATCTTCCCTTTCCAGGTATATCCTTTCGCGCTGTGATAACAAACATGTGCCACAACAGGGTAAAGCAAATTACTGGCACCCTGGCGGGCGCCTTGGTTAGCTGCCATCTTCGACGAACGGTTCAGCAGCGATTCATTCGCCTCAGGCCAGGCGTCTCCGGCGCAAGAAGCACCAGCCGCCTAAGCCAAGGAGGGAGAGGGAAAGGACAACCAGCCCCCAGGGGCTCATCCCGGGCAAGGGATTGGGGCCTCTGGGATAGGCCAGGACGAAGATATCATGTCCACCCGCATAGGTGTGCAAAGGCGAGGTTCCACCAGCGCCGAGCCAGCTTGCGGCAGAATAGCCTGTCAGATAGAACCCACCGCTCGCCCTGAAAGCGATGCCCTGCCCCCAATCGTCCGCCGCAGACCCATAGAAGGTGTGTTTCTGATAAGTCCCGGTGCTGGTCAGTTCAAGGATATAAAGATCAGCGCCGCCGGCAAATGCATGCTCGGGTTCTACCCCTCCGTCTCCCTGCCAGCCGGCGTAGCTCCTGCCGGTGATGTGAATGACCGAATCATTGTCATGTGCCAGGGCAAGGCCGTAATCCATGGCTGAATCCGAGCCATAGAAGGTGTGCCACTGGTAGGCGCCGGCGCTGTCGAGCATGAGAATCATGATGTCGTGGTCTCCCGAATAAGTGTGGCGCGGCGACTGTCCCACCGGCCCGTTCCAGGAAGCGCCGCTGAATCCCGCTACCCCTACATTGCCGTTGATGACGTCGATGCCGTTGGCCCAGTCGTTTTCGCTCGAGCCGTATAAGGTGTGCCACTGGTAGGTCCCGGCGCTGTCAAGCTTCAGCACGAAGACATCTTTATCGCCCCCCGAGAAGGGATGCTTGGGCTCCTGCCCTAGCGGACCACTCCAACTCTGGTAGCTGAAGCCGGTGACATAGACATTGTTGTCTGTGTCCGTAACGACGGAATAAGCTAAGTCAGGACCGGATTCTACTCCGTAGAAAGTGTGCCAGATGTAGGAACCATCAGGAGTCAATTTGAGGACAAAAAAGTCACCCGCCTCACCTGGGTTGGAATGGGCATGGAGTGGAGTCGCTGTCCCTGGTCCGTTCCACGTGTTGAAGCTTCTTCCGACGGCATAAATATAACCACTGCTGTCTGCTGTCACAGAATAAGCCCTGTCTTCGTCTTCCGACCCGTAGAAAGTGTGCCATTCCTGGACTAGTGTACTGAGGGCGGAGTTGACGATGATGGAGGTGTTGGAAGGAGCAAAGATCGGCGCTTCGTCTGCGACCGGATCGGCCGAAGCTGCAGAGGCCTCTTGATCGACGGGCGAGGGTCTTGCCGCCAGAGCTCGGCCAGCGGCCGGCATTGCGACCAAAGCTCCCATTAACACGACCAAGGACAGGAGTACGATCAACACTCGTCTCCCCAGGATGAAGCGGAACTCTTCCATGTCTATTCTCCTTATCCGTTTCTTTTCGGGCGTGAGGTTGGTTTGATCTTTTAGGGCCGGATCCCGGGGGAAGAATAGCCAATCCCCCAGGAATTCCGATTTCTTGTCAACCGCCTCCCCCATTCTATCACCGGATCGCGTTTTGGAATCCCTTTTAATGGCAGTGTGAGGTAATTTCCTTTTCCAATATTGGCTACCAGGACAGACTGCCTGAAAACCTTGCCCGTCTTTTCCACTTTAACGGTGTCGGTCAAATCATTTTTTACATTTTTACATTACTTGCAGAAAGGAGCTGCTATAGTTATTCCAGGCGGCATGAGGTTGTCTTTTGTTCCTTTCTTGGCCCTTCTGCCCCAATATCAGGTTCAGCGGAGGTTGTGTGATGATCAAAGATACCTGGAAACGCAGGCTGATTTTCGTTCTCCTGCTCTGTGTGCTGACTTTTTCCCTGGGTCCGCCGCTGGCCATCGCGGAAGATGGGGCGATTGCGGATCCCGGGCTTGCCATTCCCCCGCCGGAACCCATCATTCACCAGTTCCACCTGGTGGCCGGCTGGAACCTGATCTCGCTGCCCTTCGCCACTGACCCCTCTCCCCTGGTGGTCTTCGCCGAGTTGCCCAAGCCCTGGTTCCTGGCCGAGTACGATGCGGTCATGAACTGCTACCACCCCTACACCCAGGTCTCTCTGCGGTCCGGGGTGGGGTACTGGCTGCGGGTGCCGGAGGCGGTTAACTTCACTCTCCAGGGGAACTCTATCACCATCCCCAACGCCAGCCCCCTGTATGAGGGCTGGAACCTGGTCGGTTACCCCTTCCTGGGGGAGATCAGTTGGGATGACATCACCAGGGCCAAGGTGGAACGGGGAGGGCAGACCTACTCCCTTCAGCAGGCCTTCGATGCCGGCATCCTGGCTAGCGACATCTACAGCTGGCGGGAGGACCGCTACTTCTCGTTGAAGGACGAGCTGCGCAAGTTCACTCCCGGCTATGGCTACTGGGTCAAGCTGAACGTCCCCTTGCCGGGAGGGGAGGAAGTGCAGAACACCTCTGCTAACTTGGTTTTCGAGCCGGGCGGGATCGCCTCTGACATCGCCTCCAAACTCCTCCAGGCAGCCTACTCCGGAGTGAAGCAAGGAGCCAAAAGCTGGACTGAGAAGAAGGCCTGTGGCTGGGTGATGAACCTGCTTACGGGCAACAAGGGGCAAGGCGCTGATGTGCTAGCGCGGTTAGACCAGATGGAGGCTCAATTGCAGGACATCCAGGCCTCCCTGGCGCGCATCGAAGACGACTTCACCCAGCTCTTCGCCCAACTGAAACAGATGCAGGCCAAAATCATCGACACCATCCTCAATGCCCAGGTGAAGAACTACATCAATACCATCGACACCCACTACAATACCGTCGCCCCGGAAGGCCTGGCCTACTTCACCCAGGGCAAGACGCCCACCACCCCTGGCATTCAGGACAAGGTCAACCAGTTCTGCAACAACGTCACTGGAGCCTGGGACATCCCCAACTGCATCAATGGGATCCACCTGGCCATCATCCCTCCGGGAGGTTCGGACGGCTTGCTCGATTCCTGGCTTTCCGCCAACATCCTCACCAACACCGCCACCTGGACCTTCCAGCCGCAGCGCCTGATGGACTACTACCTAGCCTACGAGTCTTACTTCGCCGGATTGCTCTTCTACGAGTACCGCGGCATCCAGATCTACACCGAGGCCCTCAATCAGCGGGATCCGACCGGCCAGGACGCCAAGGATTACCTGGACCAATCCTACACCCCCAACCTGAGCGCCGAGGTGGACCGCTTTCTGATCGGGGCAGCCCGCCTGGTGGCCTACAGCGCTAACCTCACTACCACCAACGCTTCGGATCCATGCTTCCAGGGAGGACAGGATGTGCTCTCGCGGGCCCAGTTCTTCGCCATCCAAACCCGCGACGAGCCAGGCTTCGGAAAGCGGGTGATCCTCCTCACCACGGCGGACGCCCTCAAGCCGACCGGGAATCCGACGCCGTTGGTCAACCTGGCGAATCCGGGCAAAGGGCTTTCCTTCACCGCCCCCGCCACCATCCTGCGGGTGCCGGAGGGACCAGCCTATGACCTCTGGAACGGTAGCTCCAGTCAGACCTTCACCTCCTTCCTCGGCTCCTCCACGGACTGGCTCCTGCTCCAGGTCAACTTTGGCCCTGCCTCGCCCACAGAGATCGGCAACAACTGGACAGCGCAACTAGTGGACAGCGCCCTCCCAGCCATGTTGTCCCCCGCCTTCCCGGTGAGCAATTACGATGATGGCTACCACTTGGTGACCACCGGCACCATCACCTATGGTTTGGGGCTGGGCTGGGCGCGGTTGGGAGGTCCCCAGCAGTTCGGTGCATTTTACCCCGGAGGCCAGGTCAACCCGTCCTGGGGGATCAACTCCAACAGCGTAGCCAAGGTCAACGAGAGTGGGAACCCGTCGACCACGCCGCTGGTGACCAACGACGGTTGGAGCGACCGCAAGCTGTCCCCCGGATTCCAGTACGACTCTGTCCTCCCAAACCGCAAATCCAGCTACTCCACCAATATCAACGGCGTCATCCAGGACGAGCGCGCCTTCACCTACAACGGTGGCGCCCCGCTGCAAGCGAAGGCGCGGGCCACCTTCCAAGCGAACGTCTTCTGGGGAGCCTGGGGAGTGGGAGACAGCAGTATTAGCATCAAACATTATGCCTGGATTGGACTCTATGACAGAACCACCAACCAATGGGCCTCGTACGCCAGGTGGGCGTGTGAAAACCCCAATATCCATCATTCCAATGTCCAGTTCGGCACTAACGGGGTGGTCACCGTGGAATACGCCGTCTCCCTGTCACCCGGGCACACCTACGGCTGGATCATCGGCGTGCAATCCAACACGTGGATTCAGGATGCGTACGTCACCCATGCGGGCGGCCACAACCTGGATCTGCGCAATATGCAATCTTACCTTTACCTGAAAGGGGTGACCATCCGCTTCCCATAGGGTGATCCTTCCGACCACAAACCTCTGTCTTCCCCAGCATAGAGCACCGGCCTTGAAAGCCGGCACTCTTGTTTATTATGATCCCGCCAGGACCAGGCGGTAATGGGCAGCAACTCAGGATGGTTGTTCCCGAAGCGCTTGGCTTTCGTCACTTCACTGCTAATGCCGCACTGGGGTGCGGCGGTCCCAGGAAAGCCGATGACCCCGGAGACCTTGTTCACCCTAGATGCCTTTACCCACTCGATATGAGAAAGAGCCTACTTTCTCTTGCTTTTTTACCAACTGCCAGAAGGGAGCTGCTATAGTTGTTCCAGGCGGCATGAGGTTGCCTTTTCTTCC
>JAPLHV010000093.1 GCA_026389455.1 Coprothermobacterota bacterium | reverse complement strand
GTCACTACCGGGTTGGCAAATACCAGTCTGCCGTCTTGGACGACAACGATAGCATCCATGGCATTCTCCACCAGCGCCCGGTACTTCTCCACGCTCTCCTTTAACGCATCCTCGGCCAGCTTGCGCTCGGTGATGTCGCGGGCGATGATCAGCAGGGAACGTATCTCCCCCTGCTCGTCGCGTTCCGGTACGATGCGGGTCAGAAAATGCTTGGCGCCTGAGGGCAACGGGTAACTCTGCTCGACTTCCTGTTCCTCGCCCGTTTCCAAGGCTTTCCTCAACAAGAGCTCCATAAACTCTGCCTGCGCGCGCGGCTCGCCGGCCTCCAGAGGCGTTTTCCCGATCAACGCATGCGCCGGCATTCCGAGTTGATCTTCGACTGCCGGATTGCAGTAGATATAGCGCAGGTTGGCGTCGAAACGCGCGATCATGTCGGTGGCGCGTTCAACCAGGGTTGAAAAGTCTCTCTCTCTCTCTCTCTCTCTCTCTCTCTCTGTTAGCGTCTCTTCCACCCTGGCTGGCGCCTCCATCAGCGCCTCCTCCTTCCGGCGCAGGGTATGCTCCTCCTGCTCTCCGGAACCTTGGCGCTGGGAGGAGTTATCTTGCGGTGAGCTATCCAACAGCGGCGAATCCGTCAAAGGGCCGGCGGAACCATCTTGTCTGCCATTATTCGCGTTCATTCCCTACCTCCTGTTGTTTTGGACGATGACCGGCCTGCCTGTTCAGCGGACTGAAGCCCGCCCGTCTCGTCAACCAAGGAGTCGAGCAAGGATTTGCCCTCCGCCCGGACCTCTTTGGGCGACTGCGAATGAATCGTATCGAGTGATATGGCGATTCTCTCTTCATAACTCCAGCTATACCGGGCTCTGGCGGCCTGATTCGCTTCTGCAATAACCCCACTATCCAAATTGACGAGCCTCATGAAGGCATCTTTGTCTTCAAACAAGCCCTTCCGCCGCTGCTTCTTCCCTCATTACATCGTGAATCCCACATCGTCTTCCTCCCTTAGGATTAAATCAATTCTGACCAGTCGCAAGATGGGTGTCAATCTTTGGAAGGACAGGAGAAGACATGCTGCCGCAGGCTGTTCAGTGGAAACCTCATTTTCCCCTGGAACCATCCAGCTCATGCTTCTCAAAAGGCTCTTCTCGAACGCAGTGTTGCGCCGGCTCGTCCAAGACGTTATCTTTTTCTTCATCTCCCTTCTTTGAAAACCGCTCCCCTTGCATGTTTGCGGGATTTACCGTCGTTTGCCTGTATCAGAATTTGATACATGGCGTCGTTGTCTTTAATTAAACTATTCAATGAATATATGCTCTTAAAAGTTTGACATACATAAAAAAACTGTGCTATTATTATCGCATGAACACGCATCATATTATTAAGAAGGATATATGAGTAACTTTAGCAATTGCATGATCCACCCATTCTGGGTTCAAATTACGTCGATGAGACAAGAACCACACTTATCACTGAACCGAACATGCTTATCACTGCCTTCTAACGAACGCAACCGCAGCAAAGAAGTTCGCCAAGAGCTGCAGGGTGCTAGCTACTCCATCTTCTGGGTGCGCCGCCTGTCCACCAAGGCGGGTTGGTTCTACCGCATCAAGCTGACTGCCCCGGTGGGGTGGGAACGCCTGAAGGAGGTCGGCCGCCTGGTGGAGAAAGCGCTGAGAGCCGGGGCCGCACTCGAGATCAATGACCGCGGGGGAACCCGCCACGATCTGTCTGTCTAGAAAGGAGACTGGAATGATGAACTCAATCGCCAAGACGCATCTGGAGAAAGCCGCCCAACTGCAGGACAAGGACGCCGGCCGCATGCTCGCCGCCCGCTCTGCCCTGGGCAAACGGTATTCTCAGCATTTGGTCATGCTGGAACAGACGAGCCGTCTCGGTCGCCAGAAAGAGGCAACCGAGGAGGAACGCCAAGCTCTCTGCACCGGTGGCTGCTGGGTCAAGCAAGACTCCGACGGCCAGTACGAGGAGAAGCGCTGCCTCTTCGAGAAGGCTCAGGCCGCCGGCTTCACCGCCTACGATGCCCAAGGCCGCCTCCGCGTTACCCTACCCGCCCTCGGCGCGTTCATCAAGGAAAACAAGGTCGGCCATGGTTTGGCGAAGAACCTCAGCTTGGCTGAGTATCGCACTGCACTGGCTTTGCTGGAGCTGCGCATGAGACATGCGCGGCTGTTGACCGCCGCCTAAGCGGCATCCTACTTCCGCGGGGGGGAGGGCGCCGAACCGCCCCCCCGCGACCGCGGGTCAACTCCCGCTCTTAAAGAGAAAAGGAGGGTTCCTTGGCAAGAAAGCGTTTCATCTCCACCGACCTCAGCACCGACCCCCGGCTTAGCCCGTTGAGCGAGCAGTCCGCGCTGATCCCTTTGCTGTATACCTGGCTGATCCCCCACCTGGACGATTGGGGACGGGCCTGCGGCGATCCGCTGGCGCTGCGGCTGCTCGTGCTGCCGGCCTTGCCGGTAAGCACCGAGGAGGTGGAGGCGGCGCTGCTGCGGATGGAAGAGGCTGGCTTGATCCACCGCTACAAAGTCCAAGGGCAGCGCTTCCTGGCCGTTGATCCCAGCCCCTTCTACAAAGCCCAGCCCTACATCGCCAAGGCGAAGCGAGCCGGGGACGGCTCCGCCTTCCCCCCTCCCCCCGATCCGCCTTGGGGGAAGAAAGAGGGGGCGGCTCTTCTCAACACAAATTGCTGTTCTGTGTCGGATTTCGACGATCTCAGCGTTTCACCTTCACCTTCACCTTCACCTTCACCTTCACCTTCTAAAATCAAAGTCAAAGACCCCCAACCTGAGAAACGGTTGGGGGCTGACGCCTCGCCCGCCACTACCCTGGGTGGGACTATTTCCCTAAAAGAGACTGCCTCCCATCCTTGCGATGATCCGCTTATTGAAATGGCTGCGCCTCTCGGTGAGGAGCACGCCCTACCCCTGACCGATGTTCGGCGCCACGGGCCGCCTTCCGCCCCGGCTCACCAAGGTGGCAGCGCGGTGATCAAAGCGCCTCTCGGCTTCCAGCCACCCCGTGCTGCTTCCAGGAAGAAGATGGCGGCGCCGGAGGGGAGAGAGCCGCCTCCACCGGCGGTGGAGGCCTTCCGCCGCATCGCCGGGATCTACCCGGTGCGTTCCTGGTGGCCGGAGATCGAGGGCGCCGTGGGCAGCAACGGAGAGTTGGCTCGTTGGGAAGAGACGGTGAAAGCCTACGTCGGGCTTGACTGGAACCGTGGCAACGTGGCCAACATGCTGGACTTCTACCGTCGCGGGACGCTCCCCCAGACATCGTCAGGCCACGCGGACCGCTGCCTCCGCGAAGGGACGCCGCACGCCTCCCCGAAAGCGGAAGCCTGGCTTCGTCTGAGCGAACAGATGAAGAAGGAGAGCGCGCCTTGACCGGCGAAGAGACCGGCCGCTTCCTCGCTTTACTGGCGGAGGGCTGGCGGGATGCTCCCGACGTCTCCTCAGCGGCCTTCTCTCTGTGGCAACGGATGCTGACCGATGTGCCCTATCCTTTGGCCGAGACTGCTTTTGAGGAGGCTCTCTTGGTGGGCACTCCTTTCTGCCCAAAGCCTTCCGAGATCCGGCGCCGGATAGTGCATCTCCTCCATCCGGACGAGGAGATCCCCCAGGCGGCCCAAGCTTGGCAAATGGTCAGGGAGTCGATCTGGAAGTTCTGGGATGATCCGGACCAAGGGCTGGCCAGCCTGCCAACCCCGGTGCGAAGGGTGGCCAAGTCCATCGGTTGGCATGCCCTCAACAATGAGGAAAGCGCGGTGCTGCGAGCCCACTTCCTGAAGATGTACGAGGTGGAACGGCAACGAGCCATCGAGGAGGCTGTGCTGCCGGCCTCCTTCAAGGAGCGCCGGGCGGCGATGCGCCTGCAGTACGCCGCAGGCAAGGGCGCAGGACAGCCTGCCCTGGAGGATGGTGGCTTCCTTTATTCGTTGTCCTGCAATATTGCAGAGAAGCTATCCATGAAATGAAGGACTTAATAATAGACTGCCATTAACACTAGTCTGACTCCGGAGGAACCCCCTTCCCCCTCCCTCGAAAGCCAGGTGTCGGCACACGCTCGGCCCCTGGCTTCTTTGGTTTCTGAAGAGAATCCGAAGGAAAGGAGGAACGAGAGCCTTCGCCTCTCTGCGATGGAGATTGCCGCTCTGTTGGACCTGCCCATCGACTCCATCGTTCGCACCAACGCCGGCACTTTGGTGGAGGGGTAGGGAAGACAGTAATCAAGTGGCTGAGTAGTGGCTGAGTAATCAAGTGGCTGAATCATTCAGAGGCTAAGTAGATTCACGAACTCAGAGCTCTTCGCTCTTCGGACTTCTAGATAAGAAAGGAGGAAACAAGAGATGGCTGACAAGACCACTACCGTGCTTCGCCTGGTCTTTGATACCGAGACCGTAGGCAAGCAGTACAGCATCAGCTTCCGCAATCCCAAGAGCACCATCACTGCCGCACAGATCGCCACCCTGGGAGGCAACATCGTCTCCCGCGACTTCATCAACTCGTCCGGCGGGGCGCTGACTGCCCTGGCTGACGGCGGCATCGTCGATACCACCTTCACGGATCTCGTCCCGTAAAACACGCTACGCGGTAACCAAGGCAACGGCTAAGCCAAAACAGGACGGGGACAAAGAACGGTCCCCGTCTCACCCCAGAGAATCGCATTTTCACCCCAACGAATCGCAAGAACGGCGATTCCCCGGGGACCCCGCAGAACAGCAATTCACTGGGGATGAAGACCAAAGCCGCCCCTGACCGAGAGGGGCCACCCGAGTGGGCGGGCGGCTACCCGCCCACTCCACATCAAGCGTCAAGAGAAAAAGAAAAGGAGGAAACGCAATGGAAGATATACAGAAGAAGCAAACCCTCATCGCTATTGACCCGGGGCACGGCAAGGACGGAGACCCGGGGGCGGTGGGAGCGAGTGGAGTGAAAGAGGCCGACTTCAACCTGGCCCTGGCTTGCTTTCTGGAGAACGAATTGCTCTCGCAGGATTGCCAGGTCTGGCTTCCCGACCGGCAACTTCTCTCCAGCCAACGAGCCAAGGAAGCAGCCGCAAGCGGTTGTGACCTGCTCGTCTCCCTGCACTGCAACGCCGCGGGATCCACTGCCAAGGGGATCGAGATTTGGTTCCCCCACGGCAACGAAGAGGGAGAGAAGCTGGCAAACTCCATGCAATAAGCGCTGGTGGAGAATACCCAAGCCACCGACCGGGGAGTGAAGGACGACGTAAACTGGCGTCCTGCTATTGACCCCACCTGGACCGGCGGGATGGGAGCGCTGCGCAACTTCCCCGGCCCTGTCTGCCTGGTGGAGCTGCTCTTCATCAGCAATCCGGAGGCGGAAAAGAAGCTGAACGATCGCCGTTTCCTCCTCTGCTGCGCCTAGGCGATGCGCCAAGGCATCCTCTCTTTCCTGGGGAGAGCGCAAGAGCGGGTTCCCTTCCCAGATCTCTCCCCGGATCTCTTGCAGGGCGATGCTCGCGCCAAAGTCCTCCAATTGGCTGACATGGGCATCGTCAAGGGCCGCCAAGACGGAACCTTTGGCCCGCAAGAGCCGCTCACCCGCATGGAAGGAGCCGCCCTCCTCTACTATTCCCTGGTCCTGCTGGGAAAGATCCCAGAGGTCGCAAAGCAATAGGACGGAGCTGACTTGCTGCCGCAGGCTGGTAACTTGCTGCCGCAGGCTGCCTGGTTTCCGTAGGCTGTACTCTCGAAGAAAGGAGACACCAGGAAGATTTCTAGAAAGCTATCGCCAACTACGGTTTCCCGATCGTTGTGGCCTCTTATCTGCTGGTCCGCGTCGAAGGGAAGCTGGAGAAGCTGACCCTGGCCATCGCCGACCTTGCTCGGGTGGTTGCCGAGCTGCAGGGCCGGACCACCCCCGCGCCGTCGCCGTGACGAGCCGGCCCAATGGAACCTACTTTCGCCGTCGGAACACATCTCCTCCTGACGAACCCCCTCTTCCCTGCAAACGGAACGAGGGGGTTCTCGTTTTATGACGACTCAGGAGAATAGACCTCCGGTTAGTTCGGGGGACAGCCGCCCATTGCAGAAATGAGTGGCTGTCCCAATTAATCCAATTAATGCAAGGAGGCTGGGTTGCGCTATGATCAAGGTTGTCAGTGAAAAGTGAGCAGGTTGAGGTTGGGCGAAATGCTGCCGCTTGCCTGCTCCTCCATAAGACCGATGCCATGACCCAGAAGTCCGGGTCTCCCCCTGCTGAGGTAGTCAACTTTTTGAGGAGCGTTCACAGTCGACCTCCCCTGTTCGTTACAGCGCCATCCCAATAAGGTGAAGTGAGGTCCGTAATACATTAGCTATACAGGACAGGAGGAGACAGCATGAACATCGAATGGGCGAAGCTCAGCGACGAGGCCATGTCGCTGTACAGGCAAGGACACTATCATCGCGCCGTCGTGTTGGCGAAGAAGGCGTTGCAGGTCGCCGAGCAAGCGTTGGAACCCAATCATCCCGATGTGGCCCTGAGCATGAACAACCTCGCGACGGTGTACCGTGCCCAAGGCCAGTACGCACAGGCTGAGCTTCTCTACCAGCGCTCGCTGGAGATCTTTGAGAAGGTTCTCGGTCCGGATCATCCCGATGTGGCCCGTAGCATAAACAACCTCGCGATGCTGTACCATAACCAAGGCCGGTACGCACAGGTCGAGCCGCTCTTCGTGCACTGGCGATCTTTGAGAAGGCCCTCGGCTCCAATCATTCCGATGTGGCCCTGAGCCTGAACAACCTCGCTGGGCTGTATAGCGACCAAGGCCGGTACGCGCAGGCCGAGCCGCTCTACAAACGCTCGCTGGCGATAAAGGAGAAGGCCCTCGGTCCGGATCATCCAGATGTGGCCACGAGCCTGAACAACCTCGCAGCGATGTACAGCGCCCAAGACCGGTACGCGTATGCCGAGCCGCTCTACAAGCGCTCGCTGGCGATCACGGAAAAGGCCCTCGGTCCGGATCATCCCTATCTGGCCCTGAGCCTGAACAACCTCGCGGCGCTGTATTACACCCAAGGCCGGTACGCGCAGGCCGAGCCTCTCTACAAGCGCTCGCTGGCAATCCGGGAGAAGGCCCTCGGTCCGGATCATCCCGATGTAGCCACGAACCTGAGCAATCTAGCCGGGCTGTATAACGCCCAAGGCCGGTACGCGCAGGCCGAACCGCTCCACAAGCGCGCGCTGGCGACCTTTGAGAAGGCCCTCGGTCCGGATCACCCCGATGTGGCCCTGAGCTTGAATAGCCTCGCGCTGATGTACAACGACCAAGGCCGGTACGCGCAGGCCGAACCGCTCTACAAGCGCGCGCTGGAGATCTTTGAGAAGGCACTCGGTCCGGATCACCCCGATGTGGCTCGTAACCTGAATAACCTCGCGCTGCTGTACCACAACCAAGGCCGGTACGTCGTGCACTGGCGATCTTTGAGAAGGCCCTCGGCTCCAATCATTCCGATGTGGCCCTGAGCCTGAACAACCTCGCTGGGCTGTATAGCGACCAAGGCCGGTACGCGCAGGCCGAGCCGCTCTACAAACGCTCGCTGGCGATCAAGGAGAAGGCCCTCGGTCCGAATCATCCCGATGTGGCCACGAATTATGAGAATATGGCCGTGTTCTACAGAAAAAACGGCCGGAGGGAAGAAGCGGAAGCGCTTGAGAGAAGAGCAGCAGCCATCCGGGCAATCAGGCGATGAAAATAGCGGCTCTTTCTCAAACCGAGCGGGTAAGGTGGTCTGAGGGCAAACAAGCTCTCTGGGATCATCAAAGCAAACGGCAACAATCTAGCCCCCGGCAGCGCGATAGCCCCCGGCAGCGCGATAGCCCGCGGCAGCGCGATAGCCCGCGGCAGCGCGATAGCCCCCGGCAGCGCGATAGCCCCCGGCAGGGTGTCCTGGAGAATGATGCATCACTATACTGAGGCATCCCGTGTAGGGGCGGGTTTCAAACCCGCCCACACGAGGACCATTCCGGCGAAAACCATATCGGGGTCGATGAGACCTCAAAAACATAAGGGGATGACTATCCCTGATACCATCCCTGGGACCGCCGCACCCCAGTGCGGCAAACCTGAGATCATCCCCAGGGCTGTTACTGCTGGTGGAATCGTCGGCTTTCCTAGGATCGCGGCACCCAAGGCATCTGCAGTGAAGTGACAGAAGTCAACCATTCTGTGGAGCAATCAGCCCGAGGGGCGGCGTTCCTGCGGCTATCTGTCCCATTTCGACACAGAACACCCTGCCGGGGGCTGTCTAGCTGCCGGGGACTATTCAGCTCGGAACAGCCTGCGGCAGCATATCAGTCTGCGGCATCATGACAGCCTGCGGCAGCAAGTTCTCTGCCACAGTCGGCATCGGAACAGATGAAGGCGGAGCTGAAGGAGAAAGTCCAAGACAGTGATGCAGGTCAGACGCAACTGCACTGGAGAATCGAGTTCTACTTGGATGCAGGTTATGACTCCTGCGTTTTACGGGAGCCTGATGCTGCCGCCTGTGCGGCAGATGCGTGGCTCCGGCTCGACACAAAACAACCTGAGACAGCATGTCTTCTCCTGGCGCAGGCTGGTAGATTACCCACTTGAAATGAAAAGGAACCGAAAATAGACATGACTAATAAAAAAATCGGCATGAAGCACGATAAGAAGATTGCTCTTGTTGCCCATGACAACAAGAAACGTGATCTGGTTGAGTGGGCAAAATTCAATCGGGTGCTCTTGGCTCATCATAAGATCTATGCGACAGGGACAACCGGCGAGATCTTGGAGCAAGAGCTTGGCTTAGAAATCACCAAACTTCAGAGCGGGCCATTGGGCGGTGATCAGCAAATCGGCGCCAAGATAGCTGATGGCAAAATCGATTTTCTCATCTTTTTCTGGGATCCGCTCGAACCACAGCCTCATGATCCCGATGTCAAGGCGCTCTTGCGCATGGCGGTCGTTTGGAACATCCCCATTGCCTGTAATCGCTCTTCCGCAGATTTCATGATTTCCTCTCCCTTAATGGATAGTGTTTATGATCGCCTTGTACCGGATTACGATGGGTATCGGACCCGGAAGATAACCGGGGATGGATCAGGCGGACAAGGTGCAATCGAGTCGATCGAAGAAGACAAATTGTAAGAAGTCGCAGCTTAAATGGCCAACGCACCGAAACCAGAGAGTTCTGCGCCATGCCGTTCAAAGTGAATTGAAAAAAACGAGCAGGGCTCCGTACCAGAAACAAACCAGGCTCCGGGACGCCCCGGAGCCTGGTTCTCTTTGGTAGTGCGACGATAGCGCCCGCCCTCGAGCGCGCGAAGGTATTGTCTAGGGCTTGGCGACCTCCAGCGCGCAGCCTTCCTGCAGCCCTTTCAACCAATAGCCGGAGGTAGGCTGGAAGATGCCGCCGCTCGTGATCGACTCGTAGGCACTGCCGGTCCAACGGTAGAAGGGCCCTTTGATCCAGCCCGCCAGCATGGCTTCGTCCAAGGTTTTCACCTCGGCCGCTTTGAGCACATGGATGGAGTTCCAAGTAACCTGCTGATAGAAGGGGGCGCCGATCAGGTTCCAGCCCGTGGAAAGGGGGATCAGTTGGAGATCGGAGGGGTTGACCAACCCCTCTACAGTAAGGACGCAGGCAAGCGGCGCTTTCAGCCAATAGCCCACGCCGATAGCCAGGGTAATCTCGCTGCGGCCTTTGTAGCTGCCCTGCGCAGCATCCCAGAGGAAGAGCGGCCAGCCCGCCGGGAAGACGGCGTCAGGGTTGGGGTCTGCCAAGACCAGGGGAAGCGATATCATGTTCCAGCCGGACACCAGGTCGAGGTTCAAGGTGATGGTGGCCGGCGCCACAGTCAAGGTAACCGGGATCTGCTGCGGGTTGTTGACAGCATCTGGTGCGGTGATGGTGATGATGGCGGTGTAGGTTCCAGCCACCAAGCTGGTTGTATCCACCCCGACGGCCACGCTGCCGTCGTCACTGCCGCTGTTCGGGAGGAGGGTCAACCAATCCTCCGAACCTTCCACCGTCCAGTTGAGAGGTGCTTCCCCGCCGTTCCATAGGGTCAGGATCTGATCCACTGGGTTGACTCCTCCAGCAGTGGCGGTGAAGGTGAAGAGCGTCGGCGCGAAGCCGATGACAGGGTGTTGTGGCTCGATGGTCAAGGTAACCGGCACGATCTGCGGGCTATGGGTCGCCCCCGGTGCAGTGATAGTGATGGTAGCCGAGTAAGTGCCGGTGGCCAAGCCGGCGATGTGAGCCTCGACCTGTACGTCCCCGTCGTTGGCGCCGCTGGCCGGTATCAGGGAAAGCCAGGGAGTATTGCCGAGGACGCTCCAGGAAAGAGTTCCGCCCCCCTCGTTGTGGATCTGCAAGATCTGGGAAAGCGGGTCGGTTCCCTCCCTCACGGCGCTAAAGAAGAAACTGTCGGGGGAAACAGCGAGGACGGGGGGGAGGACGACCAGCTCGGAGGGGTTGCGCACGCGCAGGCGATGGCCGCCGGCGAATTCTCCGGCCAGTCCCACGGCAGAGAGGGTGTCGCCGACTTGGAGGCCGGCGGGGAGTTGCCCGATGTAGCCGTCGACGAAGATCAAGGCGGGGCCGCTGCCATCGTCGATCAGGCAAGAGCCGGCATCCAGAATCTGGGTAATTAGGCCCGTCGTTTCCACCAGCCAACCTTCATTGGCCGGCAACATGGCCGAGCCGGTGTCCAAGGGCATCGGCAAGACGGGCGGGGTCCACCCTTGCCAGACGAAATCCTGATAGAAGTCGTTGAACTTCAGCTCGAGGTCGCCGTTGTACTCGTCCACCACTCCGGTTACCTGGAGGACGGCGCCCAGGGGGATTACTTTGTCCGAGGGGATGGTTCCGAAGACGCTGATTCCACCCGTGGCATCCTGAAGGTAGAGGACGTCGAAGAAGCCGCCGCTGCCGGCGGTCACTACCCCGCGCACTGTTACGATCTCGCCCAAATGAGCGGGAGTGTTCAGGGTGAGGGTCTCGGCCCGCGCTTCGGCGATGGAGAGAACCCGCTCGTAGCCGGCCAGCCAGTCCACCAGGTTCAAGCAGAAGGCATCGTTATTGCAGGCAGCTTGCCCATCCACCCATTGCCCCATCTCGTAGTTGGAGAAGATGGCCCGGCCCAGGACGGCCACACGGCCGCCGGCGGGGAGGGATTGGACAGCCATAGCCGGCATCGCTGCGCCGGTCGGGTTGGAGCATAAGGAATAGGTCCAGTAGCCGGGTGTTACATGGGTCGCCCCTGTCACGTCGTCCTCGTCGTAGCTGGCGTCGTTGGCGAAGGCCAGAACCTCTATGTTTTGAGCAGGGTCGTCAACCAAGGGAGTCTTGTCTTGCTTGATCAAGGAGGCGCCGCTGAAGAAGCGCACATTGCTGATCTGATCGGCGATGCCGCTGGGGGTGGGGGGGAAGTCATAGAGGTTTACCGACCAGTCGTAGCCGTAGGTGTTGGTCTTGTCATAGATGTTGTCGCCGTTGATGGCGATCCCTACTCCCATCGAAGCGAGGAAGTCGTTGTAGCGGGTGTTCACTTCCCCCCCGTAGTTGGACTTGCCGGTGTAGAGCAGCGCCTTGCCGCCGAGGACGAAGTTTCGCACCGCGGTCAGCTCACCCGCGCTGAAGTCCTGCTGACCCGTGCCGCCCTGCGGGAAGGTCACCACCAGCACATCGATCCCGGCCAAACTGGTGGGGGTCAAGGGGGCGGCGTTTTCCAAGACCTGGTAGCCGTTGAAGCGAAGGAGGTCGACGAACTTGGTCAAGTTGCCTAGGCCGGTGGTTCTGGCGTAATCATTATTGTGGTAGCGGTCGATCAGCGCCTTCTTGCCGTTTTGGGCGATCACGCGCAGGTTCAGGACGGCGGTGTTATCCACTTTGGGATCCTCGGGCGGCGCGGTCAAGACGGCGGTCAAAGTCTGGTTGCCGGACGCGCTGGGGGTCCAGGTCACCGTTGCCGAGACCGTTTTCCCCACCGCCACGTCGAGGGTGCGAGCGCCGATCAGGGCGCCGCTGGTGGGAGTGCCGGCATAGATGCTGACCGTCAGGGTGTTCCCTGGGAAGAGGCCGAAGTTGGAGACGTTGGCCGTCAAAGTGGTCAAAACCCCGGGGAAGGTGGGCACGGGCGAGGCGCTGAAGCCGGTGATCTTCAGGTCCACGTCGCCGGGCGCCGTCCAGATGGGAGAGGAAATGGCCAGATCGCCATCGGCCTCGATCGCTCTCAAGTAGTACCAGTTGCCGCCGCCTGGGTTGGTGTAGGTGAAATCCCAAGTAGTAGCGTTGGAACTGACCGGCTTCGAGGCCAGCACGACCCCGCCGGTGGTGATGATTTGCAGTTGGCTGATGGGGTCGGTGGCATCCGATACGGTGGCCTTGAACTGCAGGGGAGCGCCGGCGGCGCACTCGATGGTGGCGCCCATCCAGTAGTCGTTGGCCTGGAAGCTGAGGTGCAGATCGCGGTCCTCACTGCCGTAGGTGCGCAGATCGCGCATCGCTGTCAGCACGCCGTCTTTCGTCAACTGATCGGCGACGATGCCGGTCATGTTGTTAGCCGGGTACCCCCAATTCCAGGCGTGGTTGTCCTGGTTATTAGTGGCGCCCACGTGCCACCCCTTGTCCAAGGCGTAGATGTAGGCGGGTTCCAGGCGAGCGTAAGAGTAGGGAGGCGAGCCGTTGCCGACCTCCTGCATGGTGATCTTGGCGTCCACCAGTGGGTCATAAGCGAAACCCTGGAACTCCTGATTGGAGAAGGGGTGATTGAACTGGGCGATAGCCGTCGGTTGCGTCTTCAGCCAGCCGTAGAACTTGGCCAGGGTGTCGTAGTTGGTGTCGTTGCGGCTGACGTAGGTGTCGGTCTGGTAGACGTTGATGTGGCCATCTTGAGTATTGGTCCACTCGAAACCAGCCAGGCCAACGAAATTGCCTGTGGCGGTGAAGGTATCGGCCTGGGCGCGCACATCCGTCCATTCGGTGGCGGTTAGGCTGTTGGAGTGGTCGGTGACGCCCAGGAAGTCAATCTGCGCCGTGTCTCGCGCATAGGTGAAGGCGTCGAAGGGCGTTCCCGCCCCGTCGGAGTAGGAGGTGTGGGAATGGATATCGCCCAGGTAATGCTCCGGCGAAGCGAGGGGGGCGATGACGGAGAAGTTCCAGATCAATTCGCTGCTGTTGCCGGCCAGATCAGCGGCGCGTGCAGTCACCGTGTGCGACCCAAGTGGGAGGTTGGCGGCAGGAAGGTAGGTCAACTGGGTGGGGGAAATGGTCGAGGCGGCAGTGTGATCCACGCCGTCCAGCAGCACTTGCACGGAACTGGGGTTGATGCCGCTGTCGTTGTCCAGGTACTGGAAACTGATTGTCGGGGTGCGCAGGTAAGTGGAGGAGAAACGCGCTGGGTGGGGGTTGTAGAGGGTGGGGCCGGCGGTGTCGCCGGAGACGACTGGTCCGCTCATAAAGGCGGTGGCTGGACCGCTGGCGGGGAGCCCATTGGCATCGAGCGCGCTGAATCGATAGGTATTATTCCCAGCCAGCAAGTTGCGAGAATAACTGTAGATGGCGCCGGCCGTGGGAGTGCCGCTGACGAAAATCATCGGGAAGGGGCTGCCCGGGATCTCCACGTCGTCCTTGAAGATGCGCACCTTGGGATTGTCGGCAGCGGGCGGCACGTTGTCGGTGCTTTCATACTTCACTCGATAGACGAAAGAAGTGGTAGGGGTGCCGCTCTCCGGCTGCAAGCCATCGCTGACGTAGCCCGGCTCACCTGTCCAGTTCAAGGTGGGGGGATTGGCGGCGATGATGTCCACGCCGCTGGTGACCGCACCTGCAGTCACATTGACGCTGGTCGTGCGACCCAGAGGATTAGCCGATTGGTCCCACACTTCTACCGAGAAGCCAGTGCCGGCCGGAGCGCCTACTTTGTAGTAGCCGGTGTCGGCGCTGGGGTAGCCCTCCTCGACGTTGTTGTTCTCGGTAATGTAGATCCCTACGATTAGAGAAGAGGCGTTCTTCACCACCACAATCTGGTTGGCCAGTGGCACGCCGTTTTTATAGACATGCCCTTCCACCCAACCGCCTGCGCCGGTGGGAGTCATCGTCATGCGGGTCACATTGACTGCGGAAAAATCCAGGCAGGGCTTTGGCAACGATCCAACCGCTCCAGTTGCCGGAGGCGTCCGTTGGGAAGGGGTAGCAGGTTGCCCAAGAGGTGGCGTCGCCACCCCAGAAGGTTCCCATCCAGCTAGTCGCTTGGGTGAGGTTGCTGGTGTCGGGACCGAGCCGGCTCTTGATCACGCCGGAGGAATTGGCGGTGTACCCTTGCAGGGAGACGAAGGCTGCAAAAGGAGTGCCTAAGGTCGTGGATGTGGCGCTGGTGGCATCCCCCGGGAAGTACAGCGGGTAATAGAGCAAAGAGGATGCCGCATTGGGCGCCGGAGCCTCAACCTCGACCGGGTCAGTGGTCGCCATCACACCATAAAAGGGAGGGAGGGAGGTCAGTAGGAGTGACAAGATCAAGAGACCAAAAAGGGGTGCAGCCATCAATCTTCGTGCGGGTCTTCGCATGTTTCGATACCTCTCCTTGAAACGAAATGGTTGCCGGCTTGCGCCTGAGTGGATTATCAACTCAACATTATTATAACCATTTCCATCGGTTGGGCACAGCCGACCTTTAACGGGGTTCCTGGTGAATCGGCATTCCTCGGAGCCACTGGTGAATCGCCGGTTTTGCGATTCAGTGGGGTGAACATGCGATTCGCTGGGGTGAATTGCCCAGGTCGATCCCCCCGGCATTCCCGGCGCTGCAGGACCAACAAAAAGAAAAGAAGGCTCTTTCTCATATTGAGTGGGTAAGGCAGTCTGAGGGCAAACAAGCTCTCTGGGATCATCAAGGCTGACGACAACAAATCAACTAGCGGCAGCTCGAAAGCTCCCGGCAGCTCGATAACCCCCGGCAGGGTGTCCTGGAGAATGAGGCATCACTTTGCCGAGACATCCCGTGCGTGGGCGGGTTTGAAACCCGCCCCTACGAGGACCATTCCGGCGTAAACCATACCCCTGGGACCGCGGCGCCCCAGTGCGGCATCAACCGTGAAGTGACGGAAGCCAACCGCTCTGGTGAGCAACCAGCCCGAAGGGCGACGTCCTTGCGGCTATCTGCAACACTTCGACACAGAACACCCTGCCGGGGGCTATCGAGCTGCCGGGGGCTATCGAGCTGCCGGGGGCTATCGAGCTGCCGGGGGCTATCGAGCTGCCGGGGGCTNGGGGGCTATCGAGCTGCCGGGGGCTATCGAGCTGCCGGGGGCTATCGAGCTGCCGGGGGCTATCGAGCTGCCGGGGGCTATCGAGCTGCCGGGGGCTATCGAGCTGCCGGGGGCTATCGAGCTGGCGGGGGCTATCGAGCTGCCGGGGACTATCTATTTGAACCGCTTGAGAGGGGTTCCTGTGGGGAGGTTCGCATGGTCGTAGAAGAACGATACGGCGTGGTGGATTCATGAGAACAGGAGCCGCACTGGGGCGCCGCGGTCCCAGGAGGAGTGCAACACCCAACGATGCCGCACTGGGGCGCCGCGGTCCAAGGGCCAATAAGTCGTTCCTCCTCGATGCTGCACGTCGTTGCCGCTAAACCGACCGCGGCATCTTGGAGGGACTCAACATCCTGTTTCAGGCAGCCAAGGGAAAAGCTCGCGGCGCCGGAACCTCCAAGAACTTGAGGACCATCATCGCCATCATTGCAAGATAGCTGGACTAAACCGCCTGCGGCAGCATGTCTCAGAACAGCCTGCGGCAGCATGTCTTCATTACCCACTTGAAATGAGAAGGAACCAAAAAAAAGAACCCTCGATGTCTCGGGGGCTCTTCTCATCTGTCTTCTCAGAAAACTAGTTTACAGTACGTTTACGTTCTGGGCTTGAGGACCCTTGGGTCCCTTGGTGATGTCGAAACGGACTCGTTGTCCTTCGTCCAGAGATTTATAGCCGCCACCTTGGATCGCGGAGAAGTGAACGAAAACGTCCTCGCCACCATCAACCTCGATGAAGCCAAATCCCTTCTGGGCGTTGAACCACTTGACCTTACCTTCAGCCACGCGGTTTCTCCCTTCTACATATAATCGTCCCCTTCGCAGAGGACGATCTATCATTGTACATTCCCCCCTTCCTGTCAAGTGCCATTTCGTCTTCATCAGGCTGAGAAGAAGGAGTATTCACGCCATCCTCCTCATTTTACCCGGAGTAGGCCATTGCGCTTCAGTTCCGCTTCAAGGATCGCGCAAAGCTTGCCACGGAGCGGGAGTAGTTTTCAGAAATCGAGCCTTCGACATGTCCATGATATGCTGTCAGGAACGCGTACCTGCTATGATCAGGGAAATTCGAGAAAGGAAAAAAAGCCATGGAGATACAGTTTCAAAAAGATCAGGAGAGCGGCTGGCTGGTTGTGCTGCCGGAGGGTCGGCTGGACTTGACCACGGCGACCGAGTTCGAGGACCGTTGCGCTGCGTGGGTTGCGGAGGGTTACGAGAAATTGCTGCTCGATTTCAGTGCGCTGGAGTTCGTCGCCAGTGCGGGAATACGGGCTATCCTCTCTTTGGCCAAGAAGCTGAAGAAGTCGGGCGGCGTCTTAGCCCTCAGCGGCTTGAAAGGCGTGGTCCAGGAAGCCATCAAGATCTCCGCCATCCATACCATCATTCCCATCTACGAGAACCTGGAAGCCGCGCGAAAGGCACAGCCGTAAAATCGGCAACCCTTGCGGTCGAGTGACCGCGGGGGAAAACGCGAAGAAGGCCGGGCTTGAAACACCTTGCCGGAGCCGGCTAGTTAGGGATCTGCGCCTGATAGGTTATGCGTCAGCCTCCTTGGAGGCGGCGGCACTCTCCTGCGTATGCAGATAAATATCCACTTTCTCTAAAAACTCAGCGCAAGCCGCTTCTTTAGACATCCCCGACTTGTGGCGGAAGTAGATGGGAATTAGGGTTCCGTCGCCCAGTAGGTCATCCAGGCTGACTTTGAAGTAGGCTGCAAGCTTGGCTGCTTTGTCCAAGGAGAGTGGCACGCGCCCGTTCATGATGTAGTAGAGGGTGCTGGGGGTGACGTTGAGTACCGTGGCCAGCTTACGTGTCGTAATCCCCGCGAAGAAAGCCAACCATTTCAGCCGGCGGCCGATCTCCTCGTTCAGTTTCGTTTTCATTCGAATACCTCCATTTTGAAATCAATCGGATGAAACAATAATATCAGATTTTCTGTGCCATTCCAATTAAAAACGAGGACTTAGTCAAAGCTGTCTCTAGGTGAATTGTGATAGGCACAACAGCCAATGATTGCGCATGTCTTTCTTCCAATATCATCCCATTTGCGTTGCTAGGTTTGATGGAACGTCAACAGTGCGCAGAACTTCGCTCCATTTTTTATCAGTCGTTCAAGCCGGGTGGCAGGTGGCGGGAGAGAGAGAAGGGCAGTGGGATCGGCGACGGGATCAGGAAGGCTTCGCCAAGAGGGAGGCCACCCATTCACGGTTGGCCCACAGGGCGCATCCGCCGGCCATCTCCGACAGTTTGTCATGATTCTCGCGGATCTGGCGAAGGAAGTCCGAACGCAACGCCTCCTTTAATGACAGTTGCAGGAGAGAGGCATCAGAGTAGGGGGCAAAAGGGCACGGTTCCAAGGCGCCGGAGGGGCTGAGGTGGACGAACCCCCGGCCCGCTGAGAGGCACCCGCCGAACTCTGCCTCGTCGCCCGGGAAGGCGATGAAAAGGCCGGGCAGCTTCTTGCGCAGATCAGCCATCAACTGGCGCAAGGCTAGGCGCTGCCCCTCGGTGGGGATCAGCTCTTCGCTTCCCTCCTGCACCGGCACATACTCCACGAAGAAGAAGACACGCGCCCCGGAGGAGATCAGATCCTTCAGGAAGCCCTCCTCGGTGACCGCGTCGAAGTTCTCCCGGGTGACGGTGAGGGAGACGCCAAGGAAGATGCCCTTTCCCTCCATCCGCCCGATGATCTTGCGCAGATGAGCGTAGACGCCCTTGCCCCGGCGTTTGTCGGTGTCATCGGCGTAGCCCTCCAGGCTGATCACCGGCACCACGTTCTTCTGCGCGGTGAAACGCTGCACCAAGGCGTCGTCGATCAGCAGGCCGTTGGTGAAAAGCGGGAAGATGATCTCCGGATAGCTGGCGGTGATCTCCATCAGATCCCGCCGGACGAGGGGTTCCCCTCCGGCCAGCATGACAATGGAGATTCCTAGTTGATGCGCTTCCTCGAGGATCGAGTGCAGCCGTTCGCTGCTCATCTCCTGCTCTTTCTCGCGATGGAAGGCGCGAGCCAAGGCATGGGCATAGCAACCCTTGCAGTTCAGGTTGCATTGGCTGGTCACCGAAGCGATCAGGAGGGGTGGGACATGCAAACCCTCCTTCTCCCATGCTTGCCGCTTCTTTGCTGCTTTCTGCTGGGCGCGCACGGTGCGGAGGAAGAAGGGCGCCAGGGATGGATCCTGGAGGGTGATCCGCCAGGCATCCCGAAAGAGCGTCACGATTTGCCGGTCGAAAAGGCGGGCGTAGAGGGAAGCTTGTTCTGCCAATGAGGGAAGTTCCTTTCTATCACTTTGTTTCTTCATTATAGCATGGGAGGTTGTCGCACCTCTTCCATAAATCCCTTCATGGTGAGCGCCCCCCCAAGCATGCGAGGTGCGGACGAAAGGGTACGCCGACGCACTGGGGGAGATTCGTTACCTTCCGTCCGACTGCGCGGTTATGATCAGCCGGGGACACGCCGCCGATAAGCTAATCTTGAGGGAAACACTGCGCAAAGATCCTCTCCCCGCTTATATCGGCATGATCGGCAGCCGGGCCAAGAATGCAGCGGTCTTTGACTATCTTGCAAAGGAAGGGATCAGTCCGGAGCTGCTGCAACGGGTTCACGCCCGAATCGGTCTCGACCTTGGCGGCGAGACCCCAGGAGAGATCGCGATTTCCATCTTGGCCGAGATCATCGCTCACCGACATGGGAAAATCTTGAAGCTGTAGGAAAAAGAGTCAGCGCAAAGGACGGGCTGCTAGGGTGATGATTGAATTGCTAGATAGCACGATCCATAGTGGTCGCATCCAAGGCGATCCATCCTGTATAAACGGCTCCCATTCAGCGAGCGGTGAAGATCAGGTATAAGCCGCCGGCCAGTACCAGGAGACCGCAGAGGACTCGCAGGATACGACCCCCGCGGGAGCTTTCGTTCCATCTTAAGAGACCCTGAACAGCGCTGACCGACGTCCCCGCTACGATGATAACCGCGCAGTGCCCCAGGCCATAAGCCAAGAGCAAGATTGCCGCATAGAGCGGAGCGGTAGCCCCCAGACGGAAAGTCACCACCAGTGCGGGAGCCATAAAGGCGAAGGTGCATGGGCCAAGGGCCAATCCGAAGAAGAGACCCAAGAGAAAAGCCCCCAAGAGCCCTTTCCGCCGCATCGCCAGGCGACTGCTGTCCCAGGAGGGCAAAGGGATCACGCCGAGCAAGGAGAGCCCCATCAGGAAAAAAACAGCGGCCACCAGGTAGTTGGTCCAACCGCCCAGGTCGCCAACGATGCGACCGAGGGCGGCTGTGATCACTCCGATCAGGGCGATCACCAGCAGGAGTCCCAAGGCAAAGAGGGTTGAAAGGATGAACGCCCTCCTTGGCTTCACCAGCCCTTGACCGGCGATGTACCCGACCAACAAGGGGATGCTGGCCAAGTGGCAGGGACTGAGGATGACGCTGAGAACGCCCCAGAGAAGAGCAGCCCCCAAGGCTACCAGGGGAGCGCCCTCCAGGGCTTGCGTAAGCGTATCCAGGAAACCGCTCATGTCCCTTCGAGCAGAATCCCATGCTGGCGGAAGATTTCCAGGACCTGATCTTTCGGGAAAAAGCCCTCGTGCCGCGAGAACTCCTGGCCTTTTGCATCGAAGAAGATCTGGGTTGGGATGAGCTGGATGCGGTATCGTTCCGCTTCCTCGGGAACTTCCCAGACATCAATGAAGTCAACCTGAAGCTGATCGGGATACTCCTGGCGCAATTCGGCCAAGATCGGTTGCATGGCTTGACATGGAATGCAATTCACAGAACCCAATTCAAGGAGACGGGGCAACCCGGTTGCTGTTGAAGATACGGATGGATTTCCCTGGGAAGTGATAGGAGCAACGGACTGCTGGCGGAGCACGATCACCACAACGACGGCTGCCACCAGGGCCAAGACGATGGCCACCTTCCACCAGGCTGGGAGGTGAATCCTTGTTTTCTGTATCGGGGTTGGCTTTGTTCGTTTTTTCAAATTATGTTCCATTCATCTTGTCCTTGGGGCATAAGCACGTTATTGCGGCCGTATCTTTCGAAAAAGGGGCTCTAACCGGTTGCGATAGATCGAACGAATCACATCTTCGTCTTCCGCTAGCGGTTTGACTGGGACGAGGTCCATGATCTGCTCCGGCGAAAGCCCGGAGTTCCGCAGGATGTATGCGGACCCTTCCGTCATGGCCACGATTCCCCTCCAGGCTTCTTCTTCGCTCAGGCCGAATGTGCCACCCAAAGAGGCCAACTCCTCCATCTGGAACCAGAAGTAGGTGGGTCCCATCGCAGTCAGCATGGCGTATGCTTCCAATTTCTCCTCCGACACCTGGGGGCATTCTCCCAGAAGGCGGAGGAACGTCAGGATCTCCTCCCGCTCTTTGACCGGGTAAGCCGGAGCGAAGGCCACCGGATTGAACCCATCGTTCACCAGAGAAGGGGCGTTGGGGATCATGCGAGTGATCCGGGGGAAACCGCCAAGCTTCTCAGCTAGACGAGCGAGCGTCCAGCGAGGGGCCAGGGAAATAAGGATAGCGTCTGCTTGCAGGCTCTCTTCGATCTCCTCCAAAGCCTGGCTGATGGCGGGAGGGTGGAGAGCGAGGAACACGATTTCCTGCGTTGCTGCAACCCGATTCCCATTCAGCGCGGGGGTGACCTCAGGAAATTCAGCGATGAGCTTTTCCAGAACCTTCTGGTCGGTGTCTGCCGCGACGATATTTCCTGGCATCCTTCCAACTCGGCGAAAGCCACCCAATAGGATCCGAGCCACGCGGCCCGCCCCGATGAACCCAAATGATCGCTGTTGCATCCAAAACCTCCTTACGGTTTTCGAAATGCAGCCTCTCAATGACGAGAATCAGATCCGTGGTTAAAGAGGCCGCAGTGAGCGCTTTTTTCCCGGGATAACCTTCTCCAGCTCATGCCGAACCGCGTCTACGACCTTCTGTACCTCATCCGGTGTGTAACCGGAACAGTCACCACTTCGACCACCGGGGCAAATCCTGCCTGTTCCAGGCTTTTTCTGGCGCAGGCGACCTGACAACCATCGATGGCCACGCAGACGCCGTTTTGCGCCTTGTTCATGGCGCTCTCTAG
>JAPLHV010000223.1 GCA_026389455.1 Coprothermobacterota bacterium | reverse complement strand
TTTGTGATCGGGGAGAGCGGGAGTCAGTCATCCTTCAGCCGGTGCGAGAGGGTTTTTTGGCCGAATATGCTTTTCCGGCTCGATTGTCGTATTTTCCGGTGTCTTTGACATCGCCGAGCGGCCGGTAGTATATTACCAATGTGGTCAAATTGGGAGATTCATCGATCGGAGCAGAAATTCGTAGTGTCGCGGAAAAAGGAAATACTTCTCCTTAAATGACACGCCCCCTGCTTTATCGCCACGATATTGGCGATGCTCTGAAGCAATGGCGCACGCGTGCTGTAACAATAATCTTTTATATTGCGGCGGTTGCCGCGCTACCAGCCTATGTTTTTTCTGCTGTACAAAGCTTTGCTATAAATCGGTTTGAAACTTTGCTGGTACTTACCGTCGTGTATATCCTGATTGTCATGGCGGCCATATTCCGGAAACTGGACTACAGGCTGCGCGGGTGGTTTTTTATAGGAGCCGGTTACTTGATGGCAGTAACAACCATGGCGAGTTTGGGATTGGAGGGATCAGGACGTATTTACCTGTTGAGCATGCCCATCATTGCTCTCACTCTGATCGGATCCCGCGCCGGTTGGATAACGACCGTACTCAGCATTGTCTGTTACGGCATATTCAGCCTGTTGGCGTACAATGGGGGATTAGAAACATGGCTGGTGCCTTTGCCTGGCCGTGTATCCAACGCAATGTGGATAAGCGGTGGCTTAACTTCCGCGATGTTGCTGATCCTGACAGTTGTTCTGCTGATGAGTATGAACCGCTTCCTGGTTGGCGTCCTCGCATCCGAGCGCAGGCTGTTGGCCGAACTGGAGGAAGCATATGACAAGACCTTGGAGGGCTGGGCGCGCGCCCTTGAACTGCGCGACATCGAGACGTCTGGCCACTGCCTACGGGTCAGTGAAGTAACGATGCGGCTGGCAAGGCAGGCTGGATTGGACAACGGCGAGAAGGTTGATATGCGTCGCGGTTCGCTGTTGCACGACATCGGCAAGATGGGCATACCCGACAGCATTCTGCTCAAACCGGGCAAGTTAACCGACGAGGAGTTCAGGCAGATGCGGAAGCATACTACCTATGCATATGACTTGCTGGCACCCATTCCCTACCTGCAGAAGGCACTGGATATCCCATACTGCCACCATGAGAAGTGGGACGGGACAGGCTATCCGAGGGGTTTGAAAGGTGTGGATATACCGATGAGCGCCCGCATTTTCTCAGTGGTGGATGTTTACGATGCCCTGGTTTCTGACCGCCCATACCGGGATGCCTGGCCGGAAGAGCAAGCGCTGGCTTATATCAAGGAACGCGCGGGGACCGAGTTCGACCCGGCTGCGGTCGAGGCTTTCGTCTGCCTGGTAGAGCAGGAGGCCGTGAGATGATGGAGATGATGGGGTCAGGTCTTTAGTTTTAGTGTTTATGCGTTGCTCTCTAATTTTGCTGGCAGGTTTGTGGAATATCCCCCATTCCACCCCTTCCACTGGAACGAGGAGCGCCGCGTCTTGTTCCGAGCCGAGTTGGATGCCTACTGCGCCAAGCTCTACGGCCCTGACTTCCCCGGCGAAACCTTCCGCCTTCTGAAAAAGAACGAAACGAACCGCTTCGGCGAATACCGCACCCGCCGCCTC
>JAPLHV010000169.1 GCA_026389455.1 Coprothermobacterota bacterium | reverse complement strand
TGCCCCCGCCCATGGCCCGCAATGGAGGGCCGGGCAACGCACCCAAGCCGGACTGGTTCACCTTAGATCTACCGGAGGAGAAGCCGAAGCTTTGAAGGCTGTCCTCTTCGATTTGGACGGCACCTTGCTGGAGAACGAGGTGGACCGTTTCATGCCGGCGTACTTCCAACTACTGGCTTCCAAGTTCACGGTTCTCTGCCCGCCTGAACAATTAATTCCCGCTCTGATCGAAGCATCTGAGGCTATGGTCCGCCTGGAGCACCCGGACCGCAGCAACAAGGAAGTCTTCTGGCCGATCTTTCTAGAACGCACCGGGATGAATAGGATAGAGGCGGAGATGCTCTCTAACCGTTTTTACCTAGAGCATTTCCCTAAGTTGGCGCATCTCACTCGGCCGATTCGGGGGGTGCGGACCCTTATGAAGGATCTTCGTCGAAACGGGTACACCCTGGTGGTGGCAACCAACCCGCTCTTTCCCGCGCAAGCCATCCTGGAGCGGCTTCGTTGGGCACGGGTGAGCGACATCGACTTCGCCCTGGTCACCAGCTACGAGAACATGCATGCCACCAAGCCTCACCGTGCCTATTACCAGGAGATCCTTGCGAAAATCGATTTGCCGGCCGAGGAAGCCTTAATGGTGGGGAACAGCCTGGAGGACGACATGGCAGCGAAGAGAGCAGGGTTGGCAACTTACTACGTGCATCCACCCTCTTCGCCCGGCCCTTCCATCTTCTCTCCCTTGGTCGACAGGCAGGGGAGCTTGCTGCAGTTGCGCCCTATCTTGTTAGATTGAACCCTGATCTCACCAACGGCGGGGCGATCCTTCTCAGCGATTTGGCGAGCACGCTTCAAATCATCTCTAACCATGCCTGCTCATTTCAAGTGGGTAATCTACCAGTCTGCGGCAGGACAGCCCCCGGCAGGGTGTTCTGTGACATGCTGCCGCAGGCTGTTTAGTTCAGCTTCCCTGTAAATAGCCCCCGGCAGGGTGTTCATGGCGATGATGACCTAAAAGAGTCTTGCCGGTCCTGGGATAGTCATCTCCTTTTATCATTGATGTCTCATCGACCCCGATATGGTTTACGCCGGAGTGGTTCTCGTAGGGGCGGGTTTCAAACCCGCCCACGCACGGGCTGTCTCAGCATGGTGTTGCCTCATTCTCCAGAACCACCCTGCCGGGGGGGCTATCGAGCTGCCGGGGGCTATCGAGCTGCCGCAAGTTGACTTGTTGTCGTCAGCCTTGATGCTCTGGGAGATCTTGTTTTCCCTCAGAGTGCCTTACCTACTCAGCTTGAGAAAGAACCTGATAGTTTTTTTCACTTGACGAATCTTGGCCCATCACCTACTTTGGCCGTGAGAAGAAAGGACGGTCTCTTCACTGTGTACCTCAGCGAACTACTGAATGCAGATATCTATAGCGAGAATCGGGAACTGATCGGCAAGGTATCCGACTTGCTAATCAAGTCCAACCGGCCAGCGCCGCAGATCCTGGCGTTGATCGCCAACAAGGACAAAGTGCAGTTTTCCATCCCCTGGGAATGCGTTACATCTGTGGAGAAGAGGGTTTTTCGTTTGGGTTACACCATCCTTAGGCCGTACCGCGAAGAAGAGAATCACATCCTGCTGGCCCGCGACGTATTGGATAAACAGATTGTCGACCGCCAGGGGATGAAAGTTGTGCGAGTCAATGACTTGGTTCTCACCCAGAACAACGGCCAGTTGCTTGTTTCAGCAGTGGACGTGGGAGCGCAAGGGATCGCCCGCCGTCTCTTCTTGAGCCGCTTGCTGGAAGGCCTCAGCAGAATGATGGGGCGTACGCTGGGAGCGCGGCAGATACCGTGGGAAATGGTGGAAACGTTGGGTCAGAGGGCCGACCCAATGAAGCTGAAGGTCACCGTCGCCCACCTTAAGGAACTGCACCCGGCTGATTTAGCCGATATTGTGGAGGGCTTGGATCGAGCTGAGAGAACTGTACTATTCACCGCCCTGGATGACGAGACTGCCGCCGAGACGATCATTGAGGTGGACGAACCGGAGATGCAAGCGGAGATCCTCTCCAATCTGGAGACCGAGAAAGCCTCGGATATCTTCGAAGAGATGGCTCCCGACGACGCAGCCGACATCTTAGCCGATATGACCAAGGAGAAGCAGGCTGAGATCCTGGAAGCCATGGATCCCGAGGAGGCTGATGACGTGCGCGAGCTTCTGGCCTATCCCGAGGACTGCGCCGGTGGATTGATGACGACTGAGTATGTCGCCCTATTGGAGACACTCACCGCTGAGGAAGCCATCGAGGAACTGCGGTACAAGGCGCCGGAGGCGGAGACCATCTACTATCTCTACGTTACCGATACCGAGGAACATCTGAAGGGCGTACTCTCCTTGCGCCATCTCATCATTTCCCCCAAAGACGCACTGATTGGAAATATCTTGAACAAAAACATAGTAACGGTGACTGTCTTTGAAAAACAGGACCGGGTGGCTGAATTGATCGATAAGTACGGTTTGCTAGCGTTGCCGGTTGTTGACCAGGAGAACCGGCTGCAGGGGATTGTCACGGTGGATGACGTCATGGACTTGTTGATGGATGACAGAGCGCGCAAGCGGCGGATGGTTGGCTAAGGCAATTACACCGGCTGAACAGGGTTTTGAAAATTGGAACTCTTAGAACGGCTGCGGTGAGTCTAACGGCCAGTAGCGCAGAACCGCCCGTCCTTGAAGCGAAGAGATCGGAACCGGACCGAAGGAGCGGGAATCATAGCTGTTCTCGCGGTTGTCCCCCATCAGGAAGACAGTGCCGGGCGGGATCAGCAAGTGGACCCAACGAATGGCTCGAGTTTCACCCTTGACGTAAGGCTCAAGCAGCTCTTGACCGTTGATGCATACTTTCCCGTTTGCAATATCGAGTTGTTCACCTGCAAGACCAATCACCCGTTTGACATAGGGGGTAGGAGAAGCGGGCGTGACGGGCGGATCGAAGACGACGATCTCCCCACGCCGTGGCGTTCCCAGTGTGTAGGCCAAATGGCTAACCAGGATGCGGTTGCCTTCCACCAAAGTGGGTTGCATCGAGCAGGAAAAGACCTCGTTGCTGCCCACTAGAAATGTACTGACCAAGAAAGTCAGCACCCCGGCGATGAACAAAGTGGAAAGCCATCCGAGCGCTTCGCGGACGAATGCTCTTGATCGGGTAGGAATTAGTTTCATAGTGTAGTGATTCTACTCGGCCTTTCGGTTTTCAGGAAGTCTCGCCTGTTATTCACGGAAGGAGCGCTGGAGCAAAAAGAGGTTCCTTCTCTTTTCAACTGGGCATCCTACCAGCCTATGGCAGCATCTCCAGACAGCCTGCGGCAGGAGAAGACATGCTGCCTCAGGCTGTCTAGTCCCGCTTCCCTGTAAATAGCCCCCGGCAGGGTGTTCATGGCGATGATGTCTTCAGGTTCTTCAAGGTTCTGTTGCCGCGAGCCTTTGCCTTGGTTGCCTGAACCAGGCTGTTTGTACCCAGCCTGCGGCAGCATGTCTTCTACAGAATGTCGTTATTGATCTTGCTATCGTACCAGTGCAGAACTCCTGGGCATTGCGCTCCTCCTGGGACCGCCGACAGTCGCAGGGACGGTACTGAGGATAGTCATACCCAGTTGGCTTCCGTCTTGTTACTGCTGATGCCGCACTGGGGTGCGGCGGTCCCAGGAAAGCCGGCAGTCGCAGGGAAGCCGACAGTCGCAGGGACGGTCTCAGGGATAGTCAAGCCTTTTATTCTTGAGGTCTCATCGACCCCGATATGGTTTACGCCGGAATGGTCCTCGCAGGGGCGGGTTTGAAACCCGCCCCTGCACGGGCTGCCTCGGTATCGTAATGTATCATTCTCCAGAACATGCTGCCGCCATTCCGTCTCTTTAGTGTCGTGAGCCTTCACGGAATTGCCGCAAAAGGGACAGCAGAAAATCTACTATCCTTTCTTCTCGGGGTCGGGCAAGGCGCCTGAATTGGCTAAGCGCGCTTTTCGCTGTTCCAGCCGGGCTTGCGCCTGGGCTACCGTTAAATCATTTTCTAGCTGCCCGCCAAGATCTCCCATGGCTATCTCAAATCTTGCATCGGCTACATCCGCGCGTCGCTGAATTCGGTCTGCCACATCGTCTATGGAGACATTTCTGCCCGCAGAAGTCATTTGGCCGGCCTGCCGCATGGCTTCGACGGCGCTTTCCTTGGCTTTTGTCGCCACTTCCATCGCTTCCAGGCGCTGTACTTGTTGTGCCATGCCCTCGTATCTGGTCCGGAGTGTCGATACAGCTTCAGCGATAGCTTGCGCTGCTTTCTGTCCGGAGACTATCTCTTCCTCTTTGGTGCGCATCAGTTGCTCCAAACCTATCAACCTGGCTTCCAGCGGCGTGGCCAAATAGTCATTCTCTGGTTTATTGTCGCTTAGGATGAAGTCGATGTTCTGGTTCAGCTCTTTGATCTGTGAGCCAATCTGGATGGCATCACGCTGTACCGTCCGTACGTGTCCGGCTGCCGTAGCTGAAGCGTCCTCCAAGTCCTCCAAGGCGTTTTCCAGGTCTCGGATATACTGTTTAACCGCTCCGATTGAGTTCAAATCAATGGCTTTGTCCAATAATGCATTTGCCATGCTTAATGCTACAATCCGCGCCTTCTGAAACAGTCCTGACATGTCTTTCTCCTTTCCTTATTTTCATTTCTATCTTAAAGCAGTTTTTCCAGTCTTCCCGGCATTTCTTCTTTTACCAGCCTGTGGAGCCGCCTCCGCCACGGCCTCCTCCTCCCCTGGAACCCCAGTTGGTTGAACCGCCTCCGCCTCCGCCTCGCCTTGCCGTATTGCCGAAACCCGGACTGCTGCTTCGTCTCGAACCCCAAGGCGCGTTATGCCCCGAGGAGCCCCCAATGGTTGGAAGGAGTATTGTTGAGATGATATCTGGCAGGTCCATATTTGGCATATCTGATGTTGTTTGATGCCCTTCCCAGCTGTTGGCAACATCACGCTGGGCTAGTGAATAGGCTTGATCGGCGGCTGACTCAGCTTGGGATGTTAGTGAGATTTGAGAGCTGCTATCTGCCGTGGCATCGGCTTGCCGCAATGCTTCCACGGCTTTATTCAGGTAATTTCTGGCTTCGTTTCTCACCACTGCTGCGTGATCTTCGAAATACTCCGAAGCCATGGACACTTTTGCGCGCGCCTCTCTTCGGCTGCTGACAGCTTTGGCTCGCAGTCGCTCTACTGTTTCGTGTTCGTCGCGCGCTTGAATTAGAATCTTATCCGCCGCTTCATTGGCCTCACGCGCCAGCTTGCTTGCCTTGAAATAATCCGGTTTCTCCTTTCTGAGCTCTTCTCTGGCGAGATCGTTCTTCACTTCTGCGGAGCGTAAATCGTCCTCCAGGCTCTCCCGGATATCTTCGTCATATCTGTTGATGTATTCCCAGGCTGTCGCGACATCCGTTTGAGCCGCGTTGATTTCGTTTGGTGCGACTTGCCGCTCTGCTATTAAATTCACCTCAAGTTCAGAGATGGATTTCATTGATGATTCAGCTTCTGCTAACCAGTTGTTGCCCTTTTCTAACAGTTCTAGGGCTTTGTGCCACTCCTGTTGTTCCACCCCATTGGCAGAACGGGCGTCATCGTAAACATCCAGCGCCCAGTTAACCCTGTTTTCTGCTTCCGTGCCATTGCCCCGGACTGATTCCCAGGAAGTCTCGGCATAACCTTGAATTAATCTTTCGAAAATGTCTCTGCTGTTGTTAACCATCTCCTTGACCTGCTCAATCCGTGACGCCAATGCTGGGACTGCCGCCTCTGCTTGCTGTTTTTTCAGGGGTAGCTCATTCGCTGCCTGGATAGCCTGTTTTATCTGTTCGGCCGCCAGGCTGACAATCTTTGTTCCCTCTATAAAACGTTTTTCGGCGACCAGAGTTTTCGCTTGTTCCAGTGTATTACGACCTTTGGCAACAAGGTCAGCGGGATAAGTTGATTTATAACCAGCCCTCTTTAATTCATCCTGTTTCAGGAGAGCATCTTCGATTCCCGAGTTTATTTCGGCAACCTTGCCCGGAAAACCATCAATTGCTTGCCGCACGATAACTATCTGCTCTTCTGCTCCCTGGATCGATTCCCTGGCCTGACGCAGATTTCCCAAAATCTTCTGGTACTCTCCATCAATCACTCCCAGTTGCGCTTCTCCCAGTTTGGGGTTTTCGGGATCTCCAGCGCTGTGTGCCAGCTCGCTGTAAGTTTGAGAGCTTACGTCAATGAGCCTTTTGGCTTTTTCCAGACTCCCCCTGAGCGTTGCTGCCTCCTCCGGAACTAGCTTGCCAGCCGTTACATTGACCTTTATTTCGAGCATCTGTACAGTTTCAATCAGTTCATTAATCCCGGAGGCGGCGCCTTGTTTGGCTAGCATCGCTTTCTGCCGAACGGCTAGCCATCTGGCCCGGTTTTTGCGGTAGTTCAGAAAGAGCAGCGCCCCGATCACTAAGAGGATTGCCACGAGTAAGGCTATCGGCCACAGTCCCATTTCGCCCTGAGATCCCGTTTGAGATTGGCCGTACCCTTGGATTAACCGACTTATCTCTTCCAGCCCTTTGATTGTCCCGCCGGCATAGTCGCCGTTATTGAAAAGCGGGTTCATTATGTCAGTCTGGATGCGCAACCAGTTGTCGCCGATAATGTCTTCCCAATAGGCGCCGTAATACAACCCTGTCTGCCGTTCTTGCAACGCTCCGATAAGGACAATCAAGTTATTCTTGCGGATGCCATCTTGATCTATCCAAGAAGGACTGCGTTGTTCCAGTTGTCCTTCATACTGGTCCAAATTAGCGGCTGCTCCATAGGTCAATATTGTCCTCACGCGGACATCCGCTCCCTGGTTGGCTAATTTGCTGGCGGCCGCTTCAACTTCACCGATCCTACCCTGGAAAATCTTGGCGTCATCAATCACTGGCAGTTGATCCGAACTCTGGCCTAACCCCGTAGCGGGAAAGACAGCAATAGAAGCGAGAATTACGACACTGATCAGCAAGAATGTGATTTTTCGCATAGTCCCCTTCTTACTTCAGCCTGTCTGTTGGAGTTTTCTCCACTCCTAATTCAGGCGCCGTTTTTACCGAAAACTCGTTCTGTTCCATTTCTAAAAAAAAGTTGCGAGTCATCGAAAACTTGCATTTGGCGCGCCCGACAGGATTCGAACCTGCAACCTACGGCTCCGGAGGCCGTCGCTCTATCCGTTGAGCCACGGGCGCGGTAGCGGTATTCTAACAGAAAAAAGAGGAGACCTAGAGATGCGAATTCGATCTTGGATAGTAGTTTTGACCGCTTTGGCGCTTATATTCAGCCTTCTTGCGGGCTGTGTGCAAAGAAGCCCAATCCCAGCGACCTCGACCCCCAGTGAACCCGGCGCTTCCCAGCCAAGTGAACAACCCTCAGCCAGTAGCGGTCCTCAGAAAGGACTGCTAGCGCCGGATTTCACCGGCATCAGCATGCAAGGTGAGCGGATCTCTTTGAGCGAGCTGCGTGGGGGAATGGTACTAATCAATTTCTGGGCCATCTGGTGTGGGCCCTGCATCAGGGAAATTCCTGAGCTGAAGGCCTTCTATTCGAACAACAAGGAAAGGGTGACTGTCTTCAGTGTTGAAGTGGACGGCGCCCGCAGCGATGTGGAGGCCTTCCTCCAGGGAACCCCCCTGGACTATCCGGTGATCCTGGACGCTGAGAAGGGTTCACCGATCTCCAGCCTCTATCAAATCAACTCCATCCCAGCCACCTTCATCATCGACGAACAGGGTCTGATCGTGGAGCGCATCATCGGTTCCACGACCGAGCGCAAGTTGGAAGCCTTCCTGAAATAGGACAGGCGTCAAAAGTGAAAAGGCTGCAACTCTCTGCAGCCTTTTTTTCGAGACCGAATGAAGGCGTCGTTAGCTCTTGTTGACGACGGCTTTCTTGAGGAATGACTGGATCAGCTCCACCGCTTGGGCGAACTCGGCTTGTTTTTTCACCGGGCAGATGAGCAGGATATCTTTGGGCTTCTCCCCGCCCAGGGAGATAGTCAGATTCCCGTACTTGTCCAATGCGGCGTTCGTCACTTCGGAGTAGATGTAGGTGAAGGACTTTGCTCCGCTGCAGTGCAGGATGCGGCAGTCGGTTAGGACCAAGGTGTCTTCGACGGCGACCAGTTGCACCAGGACACGCTCCCCGTCCACCAGTTGTTTGTTGATTTCCTCTTGCGCTTTTGCCATCGGTTTCTCCACCAGGGCGGCATAGTCCTCTTCCAGCCGATTGTAGCCGCGTCGCACCTCGGCGTCGCAACGGGGACAGACCAGCAGGTTCACGTCGAACTTCTCGTCGCAACGCAGGTTGGGGCAGTACTGCCAAGCCTTTTTCTCGCACGAGGGGCAGAGTGGGGTATGTCGGCTG
>JAPLHV010000032.1 GCA_026389455.1 Coprothermobacterota bacterium | reverse complement strand
GCCGGGGAGAAGGAAGAAAGCCACCAAGAGGCCCAGCACCACTGGGTGTACCAAGCTATGGCTGATTCCACCGGGTAGCGTCTTCCCCAAGAGGACGGCCAGGGCGGGGACCAGCAAGGCTAACCACCAGGGGGCTCCGCTGGGAAGGAGAAGGACGCTGAGCAGGCCAATGGAGACCGCCCAACCGTCCTCCAGCATGAAATCCTGGCTGGCAAAGAGGGAAAAGAGAATCTCGGCAGCGATCGCCCCAGCTACCGAGAGGAGCAGAAAAAGGAGAATGGTCAGGTCGAAGCGGAGCAGGCCGGCCAAGAAGGGAAGCAAGAGAGCTAGGTTCAGTTGCCAGTTGTGGCTGGCGAAGCCGGCCCGGGAGAAGATGTGGGGCGCGAAAGCGCGGGTTCGCGTCCTCACCGCCGCCTCACTCGGTCGAGAGCCCGCCGTAAAAAACGCTGGTGGGAGATGTGGGCCGGACATACGTATGAACAAGTGCCGCAGTAGAGGCAACGATCGGCGTGCAGCTTGGAGAGGACGGGCCAGTCGTGGCCCTTCACAGCCGTACTGATGAAGACCGGGTAGAGGCTCTGCGGGCAGGCGTTGATGCAGAGACCGCAGTACATGCAGCTAGACTCGCGGGTGGCAGCCCGCTCGTGAAAGAAGACGAAGCCCGTGCTGTAGCGAGTCACCGGCGCCTCAACGCCGGAGATGACCTGACCCCGCATTGGTCCGCCCATGATGATCAGCCCGGGTTTCTCCAAGAAACCGTCGCACTGCGAGACCAAGTCGGAGAGCAAGGTTCCTAAATGCACTTCCAGGTTCTGCGGGTTTCGGACAGCGGGGCCGCTCACAGTGATGACCTTCTCCATCATCGGCTTGCGATGCAGTGCCGCATCAGTCGTGGCCACGGCCAAGGGCAGATCCAGCACCAAGGAACTTTCCCCTAGTGGCAGCAAGGTTTGGCGCAACAGGGTTGGGTCGTCCTGAGGATAGCGAGGCGGAAGAACCACCAACGAGAGCTTGTCCTTGGTGAAGAGCAAATCACGGAGATCGGTAATGCTCTCCTCGCGCGTAGTCGTCGTAACCAGGATCCCCCGCTCGGCTTCGAAAGCCTGCAGCAAGAGCTCCAGTCCGGTGATGATCTCTTTGGGTCGTTCCTCCAACAGTCGTTGCGTGGAGGTTAGGTAAGGTTCCAGCTCGCAGCCGTTGAGGATCAAGACGCGAGGGCCGGCACTCTCTCGCCGCAACCTTTCCACATTGAGGACGCCGTACTGAGCCAATATCGCGCGAATCTCCTCAGCCGTCGGGCGCCCTTTGGGAGGCGCCGATGGCAACCGCAACTCCTCCTTGCCGGGCATGATCACCAGGGTGTCCACCGGCTCGGCATGCCAGGGAACCACGCGCGACTCCAAAGCGATGACTTCGCCCCAAACTGGAGAAAAGAGAGGGAGGCCGCCCTCATCGAGCGGCACGGCGATCAGGTCGCCGCGCTTGACGGATTGGCCAGGCCGCACCAACGGTCGGAGCAATGAGCCCTCGGATCGTTCCAGGAGAGGAAAATAGAGATGGGCAGGAATGGAGGTGCGGCGGATGAACTTGTCCAAGGTCGCTTCCTGGTGCAGGTGTACCCACGCGCCGCCCGGCCAGGCCTGGCCTCGAACATTGTTGCGGGAACGACCGCCATCGCTCACCGATTCGGGATCAGTCAGCAGATCCGGGGTAGCTGTTCTCCGGAGAGAGATTCTAATATGCGCGTCCCTCCAATCCGGCTGCGCAAGAGAGCCAAACCGCTCGTATCCTCCAGGACGACACCGATACGGCACGCATCGCGACCCAAGGGGCAGCTTCGCAGGGTCTCCAAAGCCTGTTCCGCTGAAGCCTCCGGGAGCACGACCACCAACTTTCCCTCGTTCGCCAGGTAGAGAGGATCCAGGCCCAAGATCTCGCAAGCCGCTTGAACCGGCCCCCTCACTGGAATTGTATCTTCGTCAAGGGAAAAAGCCAATCCGCACGCGGAGGAAAGTTCGGCAATAACAGTGGCCAACCCCCCCCGGGTGGGATCGCGCAAGGCATGGGGAATCACTCCGGCTTCGGCCAGACCGCGCACCAAAGGCCACAATGGCGCACAGTCGCTGACCACCGGCAGCTCATCGAAGAAATGCTCGCGGGCTTGGAGGACAGCGATGCCGTGATCTCCCAGGAAACCGCTGACCAGCACGGCGTCTCCCGGACGGATGAGACGCGGCTGGGGGGGAGGGTCTAAGCGCGGTTCGCCGATGGCCGAGGTGACGATGTAGATGTGGTCGCCGGCGCCGCGCTCCACTACCTTGGTGTCGCCGGCCACCAGGACGATGCCGGCTTCCCGAGCGGTGGCCGCCATCGAGTCCAGCACTCGGTCCAACTGGTCGAACGGCAATCCCTCCTCAAGGATGAAGGAGGCTGCCAACCAAAGCGGTTCGGCCCCCACTGAGGCCAGGTCGTTGACTACGCCGCAGACCGCCAAACGGCCGATGTCTCCCCCGGGAAAAAAGATCGGCCGCACTACGAACCCGTCGGTGGTGAAGGCCAAGCGGCCGTGCGCACTGATCAGGGCGGAGTCGAGCAGCGCATCCAGCGTGGCATTCCTGAAGCGGGGGAGGAAGCGCTCTTCGATCAGTTGTTGCGTCAGTCGGCCGCCCCCACCATGTGCCAAAGTAACAGTAGAGGACTCGCTGCCGCGGGCTATCAAGTTGCCGCGGGCTATTGCGCTCAAGAGGACTCGCTGCCGCGGGCTATCAAGTTGCCGCGGGCTATTGCGCTCAAGAGGACTCGCTGCCGCGGGCTATTGCGCTGCTGCGGGCTATTGCGCTCATCGGCAGATCCTTTCGTAGCGATACGAGGCCGCGCAGGAACCCTCGGAGGAAACCATGCACGGTCCCACCGGGCTTTGCGGGGTGCAGGCACGACCAAAGAGGGGACACTGTGGAGGAGAGAGGAGACCGCGCAGCACCTCGCCGCAGGCACAACCGGGGGGATCGGGAGCCGGTTCGACCTGTAGCGGAAAGCGGATTCTTGCATCATAGGCTGAATAAGCTTGCCGCAAGGCCAGCCCACTATGGGGAACGGTTCCTATCCCTCGCCAGCAGGCCTCGACCGGCTGGAAGACTTCCTCCATCAAGTGCTGGGCGGTGCGGTTGCCCTCCTCTCGTACCGCCCGGCGATAGGCAATCTCCATCTCCGCCCGCCCCTGGCGCCGTTGCCGCTGCAGCATCCATAAGGCCAGCAAGATGTCATCAGCCTCGAAACCAGCCACCACACCGGGAAGACGGTAACGCTCCCCCAGGAAACGGAAGGGCTCCACGCCGAGGATGGCACAGACATGCCCCGGCATCAGGAATCCGTCCAGAGATGGCCTTCCTCGAGTGGCTGGAAGAGAAGGGTCCGATCCTGCCATGGCTGGAAGGTCGCCCAACAGTGCCTTCATGACCGGGGGGAGCAGTTTGTGAAGGATCAGGAAGGAGAGATTGCGACGCTCTAAGCGAGCTGCCTCTTTTACGACAGCAGCAATCAGGGGAGCTGTAGTCTCGAAACCGACGGACAGGAAGACCGCCTCCCGGCCGGGATTCTCATTGGCTAAGCGCAGCGCCTCGAAGGGCGAGTAGAGGATGCGCACGTCGGCGCCTTCGGCCTTGGCTTGGGCAAGGCTGCCGTTTGTGCCGGGAACCCGCGCCATATCGCCGAAAGTGGCCAGCAACACCCCCTTCTCATGAGCCAAGGCAATGGCCGTGTCGATGTCCTGCTGATCGGTCACGCAGACCGGGCATCCTGGCCCCGAGATCAGTCGAACGGTCGGCGGCAATACCTTCTTCAAGCCGGACCGGGCAATCGCTACGGTGTGGGTGCCGCAAACCTCCATGTAACGGCTGGGCGGCCCCTCACCCATCTCCTCCAGCAGCCACTGCCGTTCAAGAGGAGAGAACATCGATCTCGCGGAGCAGGTCCAGGGTTTCCTGGGCTTCCTCCTCGTTCATCAAGGCAATAGCGAAGCCGGCATGGAGCAATACGTAGTCGCCCACTATCGCCGCAGGCAAGAGATCCATGCGGATCCGCTGCCGAACTCCGCTCATCTCCACCAGCGCGTCGGCGCCGTCACGTTCCACGATCTTGGCCGGGATTGCTAGACACATCCTTCTTCCTCCAATCGAGCGAAGGCAGTCGCGGCCTGCCCCACCGCGATGGCGCCGTCGTTGGGAGGCAGCCGCTGCGGGACAAGGACGCGGAACCCCTCCGCTTCCAACATTTCTTGGGTCATCTGCAATAGAAGTATGTTTTGAAAAACGCCGCCGGCCAGCGCCACCAAAGATAGGGAATGTTCCTGGCGGATCCGCTGGGAGGAGGCGACGATGGCTTGAGCGAATGCCAAGTGAAAGCCGAAGGCCAGGGCGGATCGGTCGATTGCCTCATCGGCGACAACTCGCTCGGCCAACTGCACGAGCAGGGGTGCGGGATCCAGTGTAAAGAGAACTCCCTGCCGGGGGCTATCTACCTGCCGGGGGCTATCTACCTGCCGGGGGCTATCTACCTGCCGCGAGCTATCAAGTTGCCGGGGGCTATCTACCTGCCGGGGGCTATCTACCTGCCGGGGGCTATCAAGTTGTCGCGGGCTATCAAGTTCCCGAAGCGGCAAGGACAAGGGGATGGAGGGAGAATACCGCCCTTGCTCGGCCAATCGCTCCAAGCGGATGGCCGCCTGTCCCTCATAGCTGATTGCCTCGGGAAAACCGAGCAGGGCTGAGACGGCATCGAAAAGTCGGCCGGCCGATGAGGTAGGCGGGGAGTGGAAACCCGCTCGCCACTGGCGCCAAAGCGCCTCCCAGGTGGAGTGCAGTTGTTTCGGGAAGAGGCGGACCAAGAGGGGCAGCGCCCCCTCCCCAATCGCGGCGAAGAGGTGGCTGGCCGCCATCCGCCAGGGCTGGCGAACAGCCTCTTCGCTTCCCAGGAGTGGGACATAGGCGAGGCGCCCGAGACGTTTGGAGGATCCTCGGGAGGAGAGAAAAAACTCCATCCCCCAGATCGCCCCGTCCTCCCCATAGCCGGTCCCGTCACAAGCTACCCCGATGGCCGGACCGGTCTCACCGGCCTCGAAGAGAACAGCGGCGATGTGGGCATGGTGATGCTGCACGGCGAACTTGCGCTCGGCGGGCAGAGAGAGGGCGTAGCGGGTGCTCAGGTATTGAGGGTGAAGATCGTGCGCCACAACCTCCGGCTCCAGCGCGTAGAGTTCTTCCAAATGAGCGATGGAGCGCTGGTAGTGTTGGTAGGTCTCCAAGTTCTGAAGGTCGCCGATATGGTGAGAGAGGAAGAGCACGTCACGCTTGCTGAGGGCGAAGGTGTTCTTCAGCTCGGGACCGCAAGCCAGAGTCGGTGGGAACGACTGAACGAGGCGGAAGGGTCCGGGCGCATAGCCGCGGGCGCGGCGCACCATCATCGGCCGGCTGCCAACGATAATCTGCACCGAGTCGTCTAATCGCTGGACGATGGGGCGGTCATGAAGGAGGAAGGCGTCGGCGATCCCCTCCAACTTTATCAAGGCCTCCTCGTTGCCGGCCACGATGGGCTCTTCCGACTCGTTGGCCGAGGTCATCACCAATGCCGTAAAACCCTCAAGCAGCAGGTGGTGGAGCGGAGTGTAGGGAAGCATCACCCCCACCCTCCCGTTGTCCGGGGCGATGGAGGGGGCAAGGGTTCCTTCCCGGCGAGGCAAGAGCACGATCGGCCGTTGCCGGGAGACGAGGAGTTCCTCCGCAAGTGGGGAGAGCTCGGCAATCTCCCTCGCAACCGCCAAAGAAGGGACCATCACCGCCAGCGATTTGGCCGGACGGCCCTTGCGCCGGCGCAGGCGGTCAACCGCCTCCTCGCGCGTCGCGTCAGTGACCAGATGGAATCCGCCCAACCCCTTCACGGCAAGGATCCGGCCGTCCTCCAGCAGTCGCCGGGATCGTTCCAGAGCTTCTTCCCCATCCCAATGTCGCGCCCCCTCAATCAGCTCCAATCGAGGACCGCAGCGCGGGCAGGCCACCGGTTGGGCATGGTAGCGGCGATCGCGCAGGTCGGCATATTCCCGGGCACAATCCGGGCAAAGGGGGAAACCCTTCATCGCCGTCCGTGCTCGGTCGTAGGGTAAGCGCTCGATAATGGTGAAGCGAGGGCCGCAGTGCGTGCAATTGAGGAAGGGGTAATGGTAGCGGCGGTCCGCCGGGTCGTTCATCTCCCGCAGGCAATCCGTGCAGGTAGCTGCATCCGGCGGGATCAGGGTGATCGGCGCCTCGTCGTCAACTGATGAAAGAATCTGGAAACCCTGCTCTCCAAGAATGGGAAGAGGCTCCACTTCCACCTGCTCCAGTAAGGCGAGGGGCGGCGGGCGCTGCCGTAGCTCCTCAAGGAACTCTTGCACTCGCTCCCCCTCTACTTCGATCTCCACCCCGGCCGAGGAGTTCAGCGCCCAGCCGGCCAGGTTCAATCGCTCGGCCAAGAGATGAACGAAGGGTCGAAAACCGACCCCCTGTACGATCCCTTCCACATGAATGCGAAGGCGAGAGGTCATTATGAGGCCGGCTAGACGATTATTTGACGATTCCCTGACGATTAAGGGTTGCTCTGGAGCCCGGTTACCAACCAAGGGCCCTTCTCCCACAAGCGGGCGAGTTGAATTTGCCAGACGCTGCGGTCAGCCTGCAGAACCAGCGCTACTGCGATCTTGGCGGCATTGGCGTCAAGGGTTTGCGGCCCTTCGTAATAGCCGACGATCTTATGGTCGGCGCCCAGGACCATCAAGCCGGCCCCCTTGGTTACCAGTTCGAAGGGTTCGCCCTCCGGCAGCTTCAGCAGATCAGCGGTGAAATAGAAGGCAGCGTTAAGCGGACTTTGCCCCCACTGGCCAAGCAAGGCCGGGTAGCCGCTGGGGGTATCGCTGGTGAGTGTTTCGATCTTCTCGCGATCGACGCTAATGCTGACCCACGTTCCCTGATCGTAGATGCGATCCCCGCCGGCGCCGCCATTGCAGGCGACAAGGCCGGCAAACAGCAGGAGTGCGAACAGCAGAATGGGCAGCAGTCTGCTCGCTTGGCGGTAGGGCTCCGCCTGTGATGCTTTGATAACTCGCGGCAGCATCTTGGCCTGGGGCGCTTTCAAAGCTCGCGGCAGCATACTAGCTCGTGGCAACTTGATAGCTCGCGGCAGCATACTAGCTCGCGGCAGCGTGTTCCTGTTCATGTTCTCCTTTATACCGAAGCCCCGGAAGGCGGTCAAGCGCTGTCTCATTTCTCCGCCGCGATGGCTTCCAGGGTAGACAACTGGGTGGTGTAGAGCTCGTAGTAAAAACCCTTCCGTTCCATCAACTCGGTGTGGCTGCCGCATTCCACCACCCGCCCATCCTGCAGGGCGATGATCTGGTCGGCGCCGATGATCGTGGAGAGACGGTGGGCGATGACAATTGAAGTCCGGCCGTGCATCAACTTGGCAACAGCTTCCTGTACCAACTTCTCGGTGTCCGAGTCGATGTTGGCGGTGGCCTCGTCCAAAAGCAGCAAAGAGGGCTTGCGGTAGATCGCCCGGGCGAAGGAGAGCAACTGACGTTGTCCGGCCGAGAGGTTGGCGCCATTCGGCGCCAGCAAGGTTTTCTCTTTCTCCGGCAGCTCGCCGACGAACTGAGCGTTGACATAGTCCAAGGCTTCGGCTACGCCAGCCGGTTCTTCCTCCCAAAGTGAGACATTGCGGGCGATGGTATCGTGAAAGAGGGTCACATCCTGTAGCACCAGCGCGCTCTGTCCCCGCAAGCTGGCCAGTGAAAGGTCGCGCAGTTCCACCCCATCCACTCGGATCTTCCCTTGGTAGTCCGACCAGAAACCCAAGAGCAGACTGAAGAGCGTGGTCTTGCCGGCGCCGGTGGGGCCGACAATAGCCAACGACTGGCCGGGCTGCACGGAAAAAGAGACTTCCTGCAAAACCGGAGTCCCCTCGTAGGCAAAGGAGACGCTTTCGAACTCCACTTGGCCGCGCAGAGGCTCTAGTAGCGCCGTACCCCCGCGGTACTCGCGATCGTCGTTTTGGAAGAAGTCTAGGATTTTCTCCAGCGAGGCAAAAGCTGTCTGGAAGATGGCGAATTTCTCGGAGAAATCGGCAATCGGCTCGAAGAACATCTCCACATAAGTAAAGAAGGCTACCAGGATCCCCACCGTGGCCTGCCCCTGGGCAACCATCAATCCGCCGAAGATCAGGACCATCGCCCGGGAGAGTTGCTTGAGGAAGTTCACCGAGGGGTAGAAGAGAGTGCGCAGGCGCATGGCCTTCAAATTCTCGCTCAAATAGCGGCCATTGATGGCGCTGAACTCCTGGCGGTTGTAGTCCTGGCGATTGAAAGCCTTCACTTCCTGGAAACCGGCCAGGTTCTCGTTCAGGTAAATGTTCATCTCGGCCACGATCTTGCGTACAGCGCGGAAGATAGTCCGCATGCGAACCCCTACGATCTGCAATAAAAGGCCCACCGGCAAAGCCACGGCAAGAGAGATCAGGGTCAGACGCCAATCCATGGTCAACATCACCACCAGGATGCCGATGATCAAAACGATGTCTGCTACCAGAGAGGACAACCCCGCGGTGAGCATCTCGGCCAGGTTCTGGATGTCGTTGGTCAAGCGGGTAATGATCTTTCCCACCGGGTTCTCGTTATAGAAGCGCACCGAGAGGGAGAGGAGATGTTCCATCAATTCGCTGCGCATTCGCCACATCAGCCTCTGGCCGAGCACATTGGTCACCAAGGCGCGGAAGAAGACCAGCACAAACCAGGCGCCGGCAGCCGCCAGGGCGATCCCGATCAAGGGGTAGACGCCGGCAAAATCCCCTGGGATGATGTATTGATCGATGGCGATACGCAGAATGTAGGGGAGTATCAGGTTTACCAAGGCGGAAGCCAGGATCACTGCCACCGAAGCGATTAACAGCAGAGGGAAGCGCTTCAGATAGCCCCAGAAAAAGCGCAGCAAAGCGCGGTCGCTTTGCGTGCGAGGCTCTTGGATGTTTTCAGCCGGCGCTTCCACGAGGCGCTCCTTCGGCGATCTGGGCGAAGTAGAGGTGAGAGAAGTATCCGTTTCTCTCCAACAGTTCGATCGGTGAATCATTTTCCGTCACCCGCCCGCCCAGCAAAACCATGATCTGGTCGGTCCATAGCAAGGTGGAGACGCGGTGACTGATGGAGATGGCGCTGCGTCCCGACCCGCGGATGTACTTCTTCAGATTGGCGACCAGGCGCTCCTCCGTGATCGTATCCACCGCCGAGAGAGCATCGTCCAGGAGCATCACCGGCCTTCCGGAAACGATCGCCCGGGCGATGGCGACGCGCTGGCGCTGGCCGCCGGAGAGGGTTACCCCACGTTCCCCAACCAGTGTCTGGGTTCCCTCTGGGAACTGGGCTATCTCCTCCTCCAGGCAGGCGATGCGTATCGCTTCTTCGACTTCCTCCTGAGTCGCCTCCGGCCGGGAGTAGCGGATGTTCTCCAAAAGGGTGGCGGAAAAGAGGTAGGAGTCTTGCGGCACGAAGGCAAAGACGCGTCGCAATTGCACCAGAGGAATGTGGCGGGCATCCGCGCCATTTACCCACACGCACCCCTCTTCCGGTTCAACCAAGCGAAGAAGCAAACGGAAAAGAGTGGTCTTGCCGGCGCCGATTGGTCCCACCACGCCCAGGGTGCGCCCCTCTTGCAGGCGGAAAGAGACTTGCTCCAACAGCTTGCGCTCCTCCAACAGATAGGAGAGGTTGCGCACCTCCAGCTCCTGGAAGACCTCCGGCGGATTGGCCGGCGGATCAAGGGCATTCTCCTCCTTGGCGGCGAAGAGGATCTCCTCCACCCGTCGCATCGAGGCGCGCGAACGCTGCAAGATGGTCGTGGTGAAGCCAAGAGCCATCATCGGCCAGGAAAGCATCCCGACGTAATTGACGAAAGCTACCAGAATACCCAGGGTGAGCGCTCCAGCCTGAATCAACCCGACTCCATACCATAGGGTAAAGATGGTAGAGAGAGAAATCAGCAACCCCATGGCTGGCTCAAAAACACCCTCCAACTTAACTAGCTTCAGGTTGGCGCGGTAGTACTCCTGGTTCACTTGGTTGAATAGCCGCAACACCTTGGCTTCGCCGGCGAAGGCCCGCAGCACCCGGACCCCGCTGATGAACTCCTGGGCTTTCTCGGTCAACTTCCCAAAGATCTTCTGCACCACCTCGAAGAAACGGAAAATGTAGCGACTGAAGAAAAGGGCAAGGGCAGCGATCACCAGAATGGGCCCTACCGAGACGAGGAAAAGCGAGCCGTTCAAGCTGAGCATCAACACCACCGTGCTGATCCCCAGCACGACGACATCGGTGAGGCCCATCAGGCCAAAGATGAGGAACTGGCGGATGGCCTGCATATCGTTGGTGGCGCGAGCCATGATGTCGCCCACATCCTCCTTCTGCAGGGTTGCCAGGGGCAGGTCCATCAAAGCGCCGAAAAACTGGTCGCGCAGGCCGCGATCGAAAAGCAGCGCCAGGCGGCCCATCCACCATCGGTAGGTGTAGCGGCCGATGGTCACTCCTACAGCGAGAACCAGGAAAACGACCCCGTAGATGGTCACGTTGCCCTTGCCGGCGGTGACGGCATCAATGAAAGCGCCGAAGATCAGCGGCAGGGCAAGCTGCATTAGATCCACCACGATGAGCACCGCCAAGGTGGACGCGTAGGCCCTCCAATTGGTGCGGATATATCCCCAGAATCGTTGCATAGACTTTTAAGGTTATGACAATGAAAGGAGAAATGCAAAATAACCAAACAACCAGGAAACAAGCGCCTTGTTCGGTGATCTCCCGCAGTTGCTCTTGAGCGAAGCGAAGGTCGAGGGCGCGCCTTGGTAAGGCAACAATCTTCTGTGGGTTGCCTGGTTCAATGATTCAACGCAAGGAGTGATTCCGCTTCCGTTGGGAAGCCTCCCAGCGTGGGATTAGGTGGAGAGGAACCGCTGGATCCCTTCATGGTAGACGGTAAAGAGGGCTGCGCTAATCGTGCCGATGAGGCCGTCGCCCACCAGCGATCCATCGATGCGAGTGACCGGCAGGACCTCTCGAAAAGTGCTGGTGAGGAAAGACTCCTCGGCCAGGCAGAGCTCCGAGGCGGGGATGTCCCGCTCCTCCGTCGGGATCCCCTCTTCCCGCGCCAGTTGCAGCACGATGGCTCTGGTGACGCCGGGGAGGATGCGCCAATCGGCAAGTGGGGTGATGAGCGTCCCCTGGCGAACGAGGAAGAAGTTGCTGCTGGCTCCCTCTGCAACCAAGCCGTCGCGCACAAAGAGGGCCTCGTGCGCTCCCACGCGGTGAGCCTGTTCCGCAGCCAGGACGTTCGGCAGGAGGGCGATGGATTTCAGGTCGCAGTGCCGCCAGCGGTCATCGGGAACCGTCGCCAGGCTGACCCCGCGCTTCCGCTCCTCCGCGGGGAGGGAACGTGGCGGTTTCACCGCCAGCAAGACAGTCGGCGCCGGAGAGAGGGGGAAACTGAGCAAGCGAGGAGCTGCCCCCCGGGTCACCTGCAGGTAGACCTCCGCCTCGGCCAAGCCGGCGCGTTCAATCATCTCGTGGGTGATCTCTGCGAAGCGCTGGAGCGGGAAGGGCAGCTGCAGTTGAATCCCCTCGGCGCTGCGGGCCAAACGAAGAAGGTGTTCCTGCAGCAGAAAGGGTCGGCTGCCGTAGACTCGGATCACCTCGTAGATACCATCGGCGAAGAGGAAACCACGGTCATCGGCTGAAACCCGTAACTCTTCGAGAGGTCCGATCTCTCCATTCAACCAACCCAGGCAACCTTCCATTATGTCATTCCTCCGTTGCGTGCATATTTGTGCGTAACTCTCTGACTATTTCCTCTTCTTACCTTCGCCATTGTCGGCTATGGAGCGATGATCGGCAAAACGGCATCGGCCTGGCTGACACTCTGGTAAGATTGTGAAAAAGCGAGGAGAGCGAAGCAAATGAACGACGAAGTCGTGCGGGTTGAAGAACTGACCAAGGACTTCGGTGCGCTGCGCGCGCTGGACCGGCTCAGCTTGACCATCCCGCGGGGAACCATCTACGGCTTGGTGGGGCCAAATGGTTCCGGAAAGTCCACCTTGATCAAGATCCTCACTGGCCTGTTGCGACCGACAAGCGGCCAGGCCACCCTCTTCGGCCAGACCGCGGGAACCATCTCGATTCGCCGCCGCATCGGCTATATGCCGCAACTGGAGGGCCTCTACCTCGACCTCACAGTGGAAGAAAACCTTCAATTCTTCGCCTCGGTCTATGGCCTGAAAGGGGCAGATCAGAGAGTGCGGACTGAGGAAGCGCTCTCGCTGGTAGAGCTAACTGCTCGGCGCGGCAGCAAGGGCGAGGAACTCTCCGGCGGATTGCGCCAGCGCCTATCATTGGCTTGCGCTTTGCTTCACCGGCCCGAGTTGCTGCTCCTGGACGAGCCCACTGTAGGCGTCGATCCGGAGCTTCGCCAAACCTTCTGGGAGGCCTTCACTCGGATGGCCGGGGAAGGAACCACCTTGATCATCTCTACCCACTACCTGGAGGAAGCCAGTCGCTGCCGGCGCCTGGCGATGCTCAGGGATGGGCAGCTGTTGGTGGAGGAGAGCCCGGCGCGGATCCTGGAAAGCACCGGGGAAGCATCCCTGGAAGAAGCTTTCCTGCGGTTGGGAAAGGAAGGTCGTCGTGTCGGCCTCGCTTGACCGCATCTGGGCTCTCGCCCTGCGGGTGATCCGCCAGTTCCGGCGCGACCGCCGCACCTTGGCCTTGCTCTTCCTGGCGCCGCTCTTCGTGATGAGCTTGCTGGCCTACATGATCCAATCCCCCAGCTCCTCGGTACGCTTGGGGCTGTCCCTCCCCTCCGCGGCTGCCCCGTTGCAAGGGGTGGTGGAAGAAGCCCTCCGCGCCCAAGGTTTGGAAGTAACCGTCATCCAGGAGCAAGACGCGCGAGAGCTGCTGGAGGAGGGAAAGCTGGACGCCGCCCTGCTCTTCCCCCAGGATTTGCTGCAGGTATTGGCCGCGGGCGGTCAACCCAAGGTGGAGTTGTGGCTGGAAGGCAGTGAGCCCTCTATCAACGGCGAAGTGATGGCCCGGCTGACCGCCTTCCTGCACAACCTGTCAGTATCTAGCCCCCGGCAGGGAGTTCTGCCGAACCTTCCTGCTCTCCCCGAACTCGTCACCACCTATCTCTACGGAGGAGCCGATTTCACCACAGTCTCCTACCTGGCCCCGGCCTTCGTCTCTTTCTTCATTTTCTTCTTCGTCTTCCTGCTGTCAGCCGTCTCTTTTCTGCGCGAACGCTCCCGCGGAACGATCGAACGCCTGCTGGTCTCCCCCCTCGGCCGCGGCGAGATTGTGCTGGGCTACGCCCTCGGCTTTCTCCTCTTCGCTTTGGTGCAGTCAGCCATTATCCTCCTCTTCTCCATCTACGTGCTGGGAATCCACTACTTGGGCAGCCTTTGGCTGGTCTATTTGGTCAATTTCCTGGTGATCCTCTCCAGCGTCGGACTGGGTATTTTCCTTTCAGCCTTCGCCCGCAATGAGCTGCAGGCCGTGCAGTTCATCCCGATCGTGGTGATCCCTCAGATATTGTTGGGCGGCTTCTTCTGGCCCCTTCAGCAGATGGCGCCGGCCCTGCGCTGGATCGCTCAGGCAATGCCGATGACCTATGCCATCCAAGCCCTCAAGGCGGTGATGGTGCGCGGCCAAGGACTAGCCGCGATCTGGCCCCAGCTCTTGGCGCTGCTTGGCTTTACCATCCTCTTCTTCCTCTTGGCCGCCCTCTCCGTGCGCAAGATGGCCTGAAGCGGAAGCTCAAATCCCCGTGACCCATGGGAGAAAACTAAGCGGCGTGACCAGATGCAACGCACTGCCCGCGTAGTTCTGGAGGAATGAAGTGGGGGGTCTCCACTTCAGCGAACGCCACTTGCATTCGAATCCAGTCAACCCCTCGGCTGTCTCTTCCAGATAGTCCAGCTCGGCGCCTTGGTAAGTCCGCCAGAAATGGGGAGAAAACCTGCGTCCGTGGTTGTGGAGGTATTTCATCCTCTCACTCGTGAAAAAATTCTCCCACAGTGCGCCGACATCCGACCGCAAGGCCAGCGGATGAAAATACTGGATGATGGCGTTTCGCACCCCCAGATCCCAAAAACCGATCTTCTGCCGTTTGCCCAGCTCCTTGCGCGGATTTCGGCTGAAGACAGGCAAGCGATAGAGTATTTGGGCATGCTCCAATAGGGAAACGTAGCGAAGCACAGTGGTTCGATCGAGACCCAAGAGGGTGCTCAACTCGTTGAAGGACACTTCGCTGCCGGTTTGCAAAGCCAAGGCCTGCAGCAGTCGCTGGAAAAGCTCTGGCGCGCGCACCGGCTGGTATTCCAAGACATCGCGATACAGATAGCTGCTGGCAATTTCACAGATCAAGGCTTCCGGTTGATCGCGAAAGACAATTTCCGGATAGAGACCAAAACGCAGGTAGGCTTCCAGTTGCCGCTCGAACTCAATCTGATCCGGAACCGGCAGCAGCTCTTCGATCGAGAATGGGAATAGATGGAATTCCACTTTCCGCCCGGTTAGGGGTTCTTTTATGCGATTGGACAGATCGAAAGAGGACGAGCCAGTGGCCACCACCTGGATATCCGGCAAATTGTCCACGATCAGCTTCAGAGTAATCCCGATGTCGCGCACCCGCTGCGCTTCATCGATCACCGCCAGCCGATCCCTGCCGAGCAACCGGCGCAACTCCGTCGATGTTTTGCCGGTCAGGGCTAACCGTACGTCCGGCTCATCGCAATTCAGATATCGAGACTGACCTGAAACGCTATGCACGATCTCTTTCACCAACGTCGTTTTCCCTACCCGCCGGGCGCCATAGATGATTACGGCCTTTCCCTGGAACAAGGCGCGCTCGATCATCGGTTGAAGAGTGCGGGGAATCCACTTCATGTAATATCTCCTAATTTTATGGATGAACCCATGAAATTAGTACCCTATTATGCGACTTGCGTCAATGCCTTGATCTGAAGCTAGGAGACCAGGCCGGCCTCCTCGTGTTTCTTGGCGATGGTCGCAGCCAGTTGTTTCAACAACACATAATCCTCTTCACGTGGCAGCCCCTTGATGTAGACGGGGGGGAGGATCTCCGGCTTCCACATAGTGAAGGCGGCAGCCAGCGTCTCCACTGTCTTGCCGGCCCACCCGTAGGAGCCGATTACTGTCGCCCAACGCGCCTTGGGTCGCAGCATATTGGCCAGGAAAGCAGCGTAAGCGGCCAACGGGTGCGGCCCGGCGAGCACCGTGCAACTGCCCAGCGCTACCGTGGCGGCATCCACCAGGGCCATCGCCAGCTTGCCGGGGTCGGTCACCGGCAAATTGAAAAACTCCACCCCGACACCCCTCCTCACCAGGTCGTCACCCAGTGCATCAACCATCCGTTGGGTGGAACCATGCATGCTGACGTATGGGATGAGGACACTGTTCTTGGGGATGGGCGAGGCCCACTCCAGGTAGCGTTCCACGATGAAGGAGGGCTGCCTCCAGATCGGACCATGGCTGGGGGCGATCAAGTCAAGAGGGAGAGGCGCCAGCTTCTCCAGGTTCTTCAAGATCTGCGGGCGGTGAGGCATCATGATCTCGGCGAAGTATCGTTTAGCCGGCTCGTAGACCAGGTTCAAGTCGGCATAAAGTGCGCTGGCGGCGAAGTGCGAGCCAAAGAAGTCACAGGGGAAGAGGATGCGTTCTTCTTCCAGATAGGTGGACATCGTCTCCGGCCAATGCACCCAGGGCGTATAGAGGAAGCGCAGGGTCTTTCCCCCCAGCTCCAGGCGCTCTCCGTCTGCCACCACGCGGATTCGTAAGGGATCGAGGTGGAGGTGGTCGATGAGGATTGGCTTGGCCTTCTCGCTGCACAACAGCTCGGCCCGCGGGTATTTTTCCGCCAACATCGGCAGGGAGCCGGAGTGGTCCTGCTCGCCATGACTGGCGATGAGAGCGTCCACCTCCACTCCTTCCAGGTTGGCTTGGAGGATCTCCCATTTGGCCGGATCGACCGCATCGATCAAGGCCGTCCGCTCGCTCCCCCGGATCAGGTAGGCGTTGTAGCTGGTCCCCTCCGGAAGGGGAATCAGCGAATCAAAAAGACGCCGGTCCCAATCGACCGCACCCACACTGTAGACATTCGGGCGAATCTCTCTTCCTTTCATCAAATCCTCCAATCTTTTCTGATGTTTTGCCTTAGCCTTGCCGGCATCCGGCCAAGGCAGTCCAGAGGGACTTCCCCGGTGGAATGCAGGCGGTCTTTCCTTAGCCGGACCCCCCGCTCGAGGAAGAACGTTGGTCGCGTTCCTTGTGATAGTAATAAGCGGTGGCCAGGATTGCCCCGGCCAGAATGAAAGGTGTTGCGGTAAGAGTCCCCGCCACATCAAACCCGATCACATCCCCGCCCATACGGCCGGAAAGAACATCCCCCTGCAGCCGCAGATCGAGGGAAAAACCCCTCACGCCGCCGCCGCAATGCCCCTTCAGCAGTTCGCCAAGCACCCGCAAAGCCAGGTCATGACCCACGATCTCCCCGCCGATGCGGCCAGAAAATGAGTCGAGGCTCAAGCGGCCGGAGAGATTCTTACCAATCAACCCGCCACCGATGCGGCCGTTCAGAGTGCCTTCCTGAAAGGAATAGCGCAGCTGAAGGTCGGCTCCCAGCAATTCCCCACCGATGCGGCCGAGAATCCCAGCTTCCGCGACCTGTGCCTGTATGTCCCAGCCATCCAGACTTCCTCCGATGCGGGCGGTTAATAAACCCATCATCTTCTTACCAGGAAAGGGACGAAGGTTTCCCAGATGCTTCCGGCAACCAAACGCCTTTCACATCCCGGGGTGACCTTAGCGATGCTCATCACGATGCTCTCCTTCTTGGTTTCAACGGCATGTTGCTTCCTGTTTGCAGGGTAGCGGCGGCGGAACGATTTTCCTTATCTTACCTCAGCCAGCTCGTAATAGGTGGCTCTGGCGAGACCGCGGCGCACCACCAGTCCGTGCTCCAGGAGAGGGTCGAGGATGCGGTTGGCGGTCTCCCGGGAGACGCCAAAGAGGGCTTGCACTTCGGCGATGCGCAACCGCCTGCTCTCCCCCAGGCGTCGCAACAGCTCCATCTGGCGTTCGTCCAGATAAACCTGCCCCTTGGCCTCCCTCAACCGGTTGTCCAGGGAGAGGTGGGCGATGGCTTCCCGCACCCGGCGCAGGGAAACAGCCACTCCTTCAGCGAAGTATTCCAGCCAGCCGCCCAGCTCGCCGGTGCGGTCAGCCCCGGCCAGGGCGGCGTAGTAGGCGGCCAGGTTACGGTTGTAGTACTCTTCCAGGACAAAGAAACGGCGCGTGTCGAAGCCGCGCAGGTTGAGGATGAGGGTGGCCAAGAGGCGAGCGGTGCGGCCATTGCCGTCAGCGAAGGGGTGGATGCGCACCAGCTCGTAGTGGGCAAGGCCGGCTGCCAGCACCGGGTGCAATAAGCGGGAAGGTCCTTCCAACCACGCCACCAGGTCGCGCAAAAGGGCCGGCACATCAGCGGGAGGGGGGGCTTGGAAGACGATGCGGCCAGCGGGGTCAACCACAGCCACTACCTCGCGGCGCAAGGCGCCTTGCTCTCCAGAGGGGAGAAGGCCGGCGGTAAGGGCGGCATGGAGGCGATAGATCGTCTCCAGTGAGTAGGCTGGGCTGTCTTCTTGATCCCCGGGATCCCTGCCCGGCGCCTCTCCCTCGCCGCTCCAGCGATCCAACAAACGGAGGGCCTCCAGGTAGTTCAACACCTCCCGCTTATCGCGCTCGCGGGCGGGTATCTCCTTCCCCTCCTGAAGGCCGGCCACCTCTTGCGCGCTGAGGGGATTCCCCTCGATCGCCGTGGAGTGGTGAGCCCGCTCCAAGTTGGCCTGGCGGCGAAGCTGCAGATCCCACTGCGGCAAGATGGCCGCCGATTGAATCAACTCGCGGACTGCGCTGATTTCGGCAATCCAATCCAACAATTTTGGGCTGATCTCAAACTGAGGTCGATACACGCCTATAGTCTACGTACCGCGGCCAGTTACCGCCAGATGCTGCCTCCTTGCTGCTGATGTCGAGCCTTCGGCGCCGTTTTCTGGAGTGGGCAAAGGAGATGGAAGGTCCTCTTGCAGGCCGTCTCTCGTTGTGTTAATGATTAAGCAATCGTTTAATCAAAGAGGTGAAGCATGGTTCCCATGGAAGAGGATTGTTGTGAGATCTTCCGCAGCGATCCGGAGAGGGTGGCGAGAGTAAGGGAGAGCTTGGCAGGTGCGGCCGGGACGGTGGAGATCTTCAAGGCCCTGTCTGACGAGACGCGCTTGAAGATCGTTTGCGCGTTGCTGCAGGAGGAATTATGCACCTGCGATTTGGCTGTTGTGCTGGGCTTCTCCCCCCCGGCCATCTCTCATCATCTGCGCCTGCTGCGAAGCGCTCGCCTGGTGAAAGTGAGGCGCGTCGGGAAGAGCGTCTTCTACTCGCTGGACGACGCCCACGTGCGGCATCTGGTCGAAGAAGCGACCCGTCATAGTCACGAACAAGAAGCTGCTCGGTGACCCGCCGCTACCGTCTGCGCGGCTTGGATTGCCCAGACTGCGCCGGAAAGCTGGAGAATGCCCTCCGGCGAACCCCGGGCTTGGGAGATAGCCGTATTCACTTTGCCTCGCTCTCCTTGGAGCTCAATCCTGCTTATCTAGATCAGGCGCGCCAGGTGATCCGGCGGGAAGCGCCCTCCGTCGCCGTACTCCTGCCCAATCAGGATCAAAGAGCGGATTCCCATGAGGATCGCCTCAGGCGTGGGGTGAGGATCGGCATCTCGGCCCTCCTCTTACTTCTCGGCTTGCTCTTCCGCGATGCGCTGCACACCACCCCTTACCATCTGGGGGAAGCGCTGGTCTTTGGCGCCGCCTACCTGGCAGTGGGAGGGAAGGTCTTGGCTGCCGCGGCCGGCGACCTGCTGCGGGGCCAGCCCACCAGCGAAAAGGTGCTGATGGCCATCGCCACCTTGGGCGCTTTCGTGGTCCAGGAGATGCCCGAAGCGGTGGCGGTGATGCTCTTCTACACCATCGGAGAGAGCTTGGAGAGCATCGCTGTAGCGCGCTCCCGCCGATCAATCGCCGAATTGGTGAAACTTCGACCCGACGGCGCCAACTGGCTGCGAGGGGACGAGGTGGTACGAGTCAAAGCGGAGTCCGTTCCCCTCGGCGCCACGCTCCTGGTGCGGCCTGGAGAGCGAGTCCCCTTGGATGGACTGGTTCGGGAGGGGTCATCCCTGCTGGATGCCTCTGCCCTCACCGGCGAGTCCCTTCCCAAGTCCGCGCAAGTGGGAGATACAGTCCTGGTCGGGATGGTCAACGGAAAGGGCCTCTTGCGGATCGAGACCACGCGTCGTTATGCCGACACCTCCCTGGCCAAGATCCTCGCCCTGGTGGAGGAAGCAGCCGACCACAAGGCCCCCAGCGAGCGTTTCATCACTCGCTTCGCCCGCATCTACACGCCCTTGGTGATCCTGGCAGCCGCTCTCTTCGCCATCTTGCCGCCCCTTCTGATCCCCGGCGAGGCCTTCTCGCAGTGGGCCTACCGGGCGCTCATTCTTCTGGTCATCTCCTGCCCCTGCGCCTTAGTCCTTTCTGTTCCACTGGGATACTTCGGGGGGCTGGGAGGCGCTTCCCGGGCAGGCATTCTGGTGAAGGGGGCCAATTTCCTGGAAGCGATGGCAACTCCGCGGGTGGTAGCCTTCGACAAGACCGGCACCCTCACCCAAGGCAGCTTCGAGTTGCAACGGGTAGAACTTGCGGGCTCTTTCCAACCAGAGCAGGTGCTGCGCTGGGCGGCGCTGGCCGAGTCGCACTCTACCCACCCCATCGCTCGCGCCATCGTCCAGGCCTGGGGCGATTCCCCAAAACCGGGGGAGGTAGAAGAAGTGAAAGAGGAGGGCGGCTTCGGTGTTTCAGCCCGCGTCCTGGGGCGGGAAGTGTTGGT
>JAPLHV010000024.1 GCA_026389455.1 Coprothermobacterota bacterium | reverse complement strand
TCTATGCTGTGCTAGGCAACCACGACTACGGCAACCCTGGCAAGCAGGATCTCTCCGGTCCGCTGGAGGAGGCGCTCTCCGCCCTCGGCATCCGCGTCCTGCACAACCAGTCGCTTCCCTTGCCCGGCGGCCTGACCCTGGTGGCGATCGATGACGAGCGAGCTGGAAGAGCTGATCTGAAGCAGGCTTTGGCCGGACTGGAAGGCGATGGGCCGCTCCTCCTGGTAGCCCACAATGCCGAATTCTTGCTTCGCTCCCGGCCGGATGAGATCTTCCCCAGCGGGGGAGCGAACCGCCATCTTTGGCTCTTCGGCCACACCCACGGCGGCCAAGCGCGACTGCCCTTGATTGGGCCGCTCTTCCGCAACAGCGACTCCCCTTGGGTGTGGGGCCTCGATCGCAGCTCGTGGGGGACGATCATCACCAGCGCAGGCCTGGGCGAGACTTCCGTCCCCCTGCGTTTCGCCTGCCCGCCGGAGGTGGTAATGGTGGACCTGCGCTATTGAAGGAAAATCGCATCGCCTGTTCTCGGCAGGAAAGGTCTCTGACGATGCTAGGTAGAAGAGGAGTATACTGAAGCCATGCCAGAAGAACAGATCTCTACTTTTTCCAGACACAAGATCGCTGTCCTGATCGATGGCGACAACGCGCAATCCAGCCTCCTGCCGCAGATCCTGGCGGAGGCGGGGAAATACGGCGTGGTCACCGTGCGGCGGATCTACGGCGACTGGACCACCCCCAACATGAATTCCTGGAAAGACCCCCTCAATTTCCACGCAGTGCAGCCGGTGCAGCAGTTCCGCTACACGGTGGGCAAGAATTCCACCGACAGCGCGCTGATCATCGACGCCGTGGACTTGCTGCATTCCGGGGTGGTGGATGGTTTCTGCCTGGTCTCCTCTGACAGCGACTACACCCGTCTGGCCACTCGCATCCGGGAGGGCGGCATCTTCGTGATGGGGGTCGGCGTCAAGACTACGCCCAAGCCGTTCGTCAACGCCTGCGACGTGTTCGTCTACACCGAGAACCTGGTCGCCGGGAAGAAGCCCGCCAAGTCGCGCCCCCCGCGTAAAGCCACCCACAAGAAGAGCGAGCCGGGAGAACCTCCGGTCACCCTGGAACCAGAACCGACGCCGGAACCAGAGCCGACCCCGGAACCAGAACCGGTGCCGCTCTTCCGCCAGGCTTTCGAGATGGCCGTGCAACAGGACGGCTGGGCGCGGTTGGACCTGATGGGGAATGCGCTCTATCAGTTGGACCCCGGTTTCGACCCGCGCAGCTTTGGCCATCGCCAGCTTTCCCGCCTGATTGCCTCCCACAAGGATTTCTTCCAGATGCGCACGCAAGAGATCGACGGGTCTACCCTCTTTTTCGTGAAGATCAAGGAATAGCGAGAACCCGGAAAGACGGCATTCTCGATGGCCGGCAGAAGATGAAGAACCAATGAAAGGATAAAGACGTGAACGGAAAGCGCATCATCATTTTGAAGGGCAGCCCGCGGGGAGGATCCAACAGCAGCATCCTGGCCGACCAGGTGGCGGCGGGAGCCAAAGAGGCAGGAGCGGAGGTCGAGCTCTTCTCCCTGAGCAAGATGGAGATCTATCCCTGCCGGGCCTGCGAAGCCTGTCATGCCTCCGCCGATAGCCAGTGCGTCATCCAGGACGACATGCAGGGTTTGTTTCCCAAGTTGCGCGAAGCTGACGGGATCGTGATTGCTTCCCCGATCTACTGGTTCACCTTCAATGCGCAAACAAAGGCTTGCATCGACCGTTGGTATTCGCTGGAAAGCCCGCAGGGAAACGCGCTGGCCGGTAAACAGCTTGCCCTGGTCCTGGCGTACGCTGATACCGACCCCTATTCATCGGGCGCGGTGAACGCCATTCGCGCCTTCGGGGACATGGCCCGTTACTTGAAGGCGACAGTGGCCGGGATCGTCTACGGCTCAAGCGGAGAGGCCGGCGCCATCCAGCAACAGCCGAAAGCCTTGGCGAAGGCCTACGAACTCGGGCAGAAGCTGGCTAAATAAGGGGACAGATTTATTTTCCCAATCTGGTCGCGCTGACTTCGTGGCTTGTGATATCGCTGCGATGACAAGAAAATGATTGAAAAATACCTCTGATATATTTAGTGTATGGTCATTGAGGCGTTTGTCCGAAGGAGGTCAAAAGATGGATATGCCGAGAATTACCATAGATATTTCGGGCGATGTTGTAGCCGCTGTTAGATTGCCGCCGCAGGAAATCGAACAAGAGTTGCGCAAAGAACTTGCGTTAGCTTTATATAGGCGCGGCGCCCTTTCCTTGGGTAAAGCGAGGGTGCTGGCGCAGTTGACCTATTGGGAATTTGATGAGTTGCTGGGACAATAGTCAATAAGGGGACAGATTTATTTAATTCAGGGAACTTGAAGCAGCAATAAATAAATCTGTCCCCTTTTCCCTTTCCCAAGGGGGGAGGAATTGTTGTATCAGAACCCTATTACGGCGAAGTACCGGAACTACCCGGCGTGTGGGCAACAGGGACCACCTTGGAGTCGTGCCGGGCAACCTTGGCGGAAGTCCTTGGCGGATGGCTATTGATTCGGACTTCCCGTGGGATGCTCATTCCTCAGTTTGGGCAGGTTGGCATTACCATCCCCAAGGAAGCGATGGTTGAGTAAGCTCCAACCGATTTCTTGGAAACAGCTGGTTGATCGTTTGCTGGAATTGGAATTCGAAGGCCCATTTCTGGGTGGGAACACCCCTACATGATTCGAGGAGATATTGTGATCACAATCCCGAATCCGCATCGGAGTGATATCGGCCTTGACCTTCCGCAGCGAATTCTCCGACGGGCTGGTATTTCTCGGGAAGAGTGGCTCAGAAACATCTAGAGTTGGCGCTGAGTCAGACCGGAACCACTAAGAAAGAGGCTCTTTCTCATATCGAGTGGGTAAGGTAGTCTGAAGGCAAAAAGAGGTGTGCTGCGTGGAAGAACCGGCCTAGTTATTCGAGAGAGCATTGCGGCTTGTCCTCCCTTAGAGGATCACAAGGGAAGAGTTCCGGGGTGGCGAAGGGATCATCAAGGCATTCTCCACTTTCCCGAGAGTCTTTTCTTCAGAGCTTCAGCGCTGTGAGCCGCATCCTCGTTGTTCGTCCTCGCTTGGGGATCCTCTGGGCCCTGGGATCAAACTCAGTTATTCCTCCCGACTACCGTTCCAACCGCTAGAGTCGACATTTCCAAGAATGGCATCGGAGCATCGATAAGTGTGACTATCTATCACCGCAATAAATAAATCTGTCCCCTTTAATGAAGGAGTGTGGCGCATGGTAGTGTCGGCAGAGATTTTGCGGGAAATCACAGAGAGATTGCTTTTTGAGTTTCATCCTCACCAGATTATTCTCTTTGGTTCACAGGCGGGGGGAATAGCCGATGACCGAAGCGATGTGGATATTCTGGTGGTCTGCCCCATTGAAAGAAACCGCCGCACTTTGATGGTGGCCATGGACAGGGCGTTGAAAGGGTTGGGGATCGCCAGAGATATTATTGTGCTCAGCCCTGAGGAATTTGAACGGGATCGCCATATTCCGGGAAGTATCGCACGCCCAGCTTTTCTAGAAGGAAAGATTCTGTATGAACGACATTGAACAGGAACGTTTACGGCATGTCAGGAAATGGCTGTCTTACGCAGACGAAGATTTGCGTTTAGCGCAGCATGGATTGAAGTTGACCACGAGCGTTCCTTACCGGCTGATCGCCTACCGACACCTTACGCCAATACGACCCGGGATCCGGGGGAAAACGATGAGGTGACTAATCAGCAATTAAGGCAAGGAGAGTAGGAAAGCTCCGGCCGCTGCGTAGCCGCAGACCACCCGACCCAGTGCTGCCCCAATTGGCATCGAATGAACTGCTCTCATCCCGATAGCTGCTGTAAGATGGCGCTCACTTCTTCCTGGAGGACAGGCAAGTCATCGATTGCTGTGAGCCATACCTT
>JAPLHV010000059.1 GCA_026389455.1 Coprothermobacterota bacterium | reverse complement strand
AGTCAACTGTCCTCGTAGGAGCGATCTACAGCTCAATAAATCTGTCCCCTTTTCTTCTTCGCTTTTCTTCGGTTAGTTCGGGAAATATTGCAATCTATACCACCATGTCTTACCATCATTGCATGGAGGTATAACAAAATGGCCAAGACGATTGAGAGAAAGATCAAGGTGACCCTGCAGCTCCCCTGCAACCTGGTGGATCAGGCGAGAGAACTCGTGGCCCGCAAGCGGTATGAATCTTTCGCTTCCTTGGTGCGAGCTTCACTAGAGGAGGCGATTCTCCAGGCCGAGCGGGAACAGCTTCTCCAGCAGTTGAATGCAGCTAGTCAGGATCCCCTGTTCTTGATGGACATACGGGAAGTAAGCGAGGATTTTGCTTCAATCGACCAGATGGCTCTACGATCAAATGACTAATTCATACGCTACCGAATATCGCTGGAGCACGTTCATTGCGGTTTTGGATCCCGTCCAAGGCTCCGGGCAGGCGGGGACTCGGCCTGTCTTGGTAGTTTCAGGCGAAGACTTCAACCAGCGTTGGGAACAAGTGGCGATCCTCCCGATCACCACGCGGAAAGCTGGGCGCCGCGTCTTCCCCGGGGAGGCGCTCCTCCCGGTTGGAACAGCAGGTTTGGAGAAAGAGTCGCTGGTTTTGGCGCACCAGATTCGCGCGATCAGCAAGAATCGCCTGCGACAACATCTGGGGAAACTTCCACCCCAGCAGCAAGACCAGGTTCGCAAAGCGCTTCGGTTGTTCTTAGATTTGTAGGAAAAAGGGGACAGATTTATTTTCCCATGGGGACAGATTAAAATCTGTCCCCATTAGCTTGGGACAGGCCGCCAGTCAACTGCCTCGTTGGAGCGATCTGCGGCTCAATAAATAAATCTGTCCCCTTTTCTCGCAACTTTCCATACATCTTCGCTAGGCCACTGCTTGGCCCAGTCGAGAGTGACGAAAGGGTATCGCGTCTTGATCGCGGTTTTGGGAGGGCGTACTTCAACGAGATCCTCGATGTCAAATCCTGACCGGCGCAGGAGCCGGATCCAATCACCATGCGAAAGATGGAATTCCACTCCGAACTCGCCCGGCCATTCCAACCGGTAGAGTCCGAATGCAGGACGCAGCAGCCGATCGGTTGCGGCAACGTTGTCCTCCTCTGGCGTACACAGCGTCATCAGGAACGAGTTGACCAGAAAAGTGAGGCGGCCTCCGGAGCGCAGCAAACGCGCCGCTTCGGGAACCCAACGCTCCGGATCGGCCCACAAACAAGCACCGTACTCGGAAATGGCAAAGTCAAACGAGGCATCCGGATAGGGAACTGCCTCGGCGTTTCCGTGAATCAATGGAAAGTCGATCCCGTGCTGCTTTTGTAGGCGGCGCGCCGTGGCCAGTTGCGCTTCGGAATTATCGATGCCGACCACCCTCGCGCCTCGCCGCGCCAACCAGGCGGAAACATATGCCGTGCCACAGCCAAGTTCGATCGCGTCCTTGCCTGCCAAATCTTCCGGCAACATCCTCAGTTCAGATTCTGGAGCGCCCCATATTCCCCACACAGGATCCTGCCTGGCCCAAGCAGCTTCACCGGGTTCCTCACACTCGCTCGCCCACTGATCCCAGACAATACGATTGCGGCGGACGTGCTCAGGTAGATCGTTCATGGAGGTTTCACTTCATTTCCGGATATGACTGCCATTCTATTCTTGCCTCTTTTTCAGTGCGCCGCGTCCGGCGCCGGCCAGGGTTTTCTCGGTCCCTACAAGAGAGTGGTGTTTGATCCCTCACATTGTGATGACTACCTTGGATTTGGCGTGTCCTCTCTCGACATAGCCGATTGCTTCAGCGAGCCGTTCCAATGGGTACTTTCTGTCAATTGT
>JAPLHV010000258.1 GCA_026389455.1 Coprothermobacterota bacterium | reverse complement strand
GTTCACGGCGCCGACCGATCCGCCCCCTCGGAGCTTCCGCAACGCAGCCAGGTGGGCCTGGGCAAGATTCAGGATCCGCCCCCGCTGCGTTGAAGTAGCGAAGAGCGGCAAAGTTGATCCCGTAGGCCAGTTGGAAATCAGCCATGAGCTGTTCCATCATGACCTTGGTCCGGCCATAGACATTGACCGGACGCAGGGGGTGGCTCTCGGGGATGGGGATCTCTTGCGGTTCCCCATAGAAAGCGGCTGAGGAGGAAAAGACGATGAACCGAACATCGAATTCTTTCATTACTCGCAGCAGGTTCAGGGTTCCGATGACGTTGGTCTGGTAGTATTCCGCAGGCTTGCTGCCGCTTTCTCCAACCAGGCTGAGGGCGGCAAAATGGATCACTTCTTGGATGGGATAACGTTGAAAGCAGGTCCGGAGGTCTTGCAGGTTGCAGATATCCCCTGGGAACAGCGTTCCCCATTTCACGGCCCATTCGTGTCCGGTCATGGCGAATGCCCCCCTTATGTCATCCTGAACGAAGTGAAGGATCTCCGCCTTTCGTCTTGGTTCTAGGGTCAAAACCAGATCCTTCAGCAAAGAGCGCTTCAGGATGACACGGTGGGTGCGTGAATAAAGGGGACAGATTTATTTATTGATCCGTAGATCGCTCCAGCGGGGACAGTTGACCGGCAGCCCGTCCTGAGCCCTTCGCCTCGCTCAAGGGTAAACTTCGCGGCAAAGGAGCGGATCTTGGGGACGAAATCGAGAAGATAATGGAAAGACGGGTGCGGGAAAATAAATCTGTCCCCTTATTCTGCTACATCCGCAGCCAATCGCTGCGCACCGACCTGCGCCTCTTGTTCCGCGCCTTCAAGCTGATGCTGGGGAGGAAAAGCACGCGGTGGGTCATCTTTGCAGAACAACGTGAAAGTAAGGACCTTACCTCAGGATCACTCCGGTCCGTTCTCACTTCCAACATGTTAGACTCGAACTCAGCGAGACGGTGCAGAGCCATTGGGAACGCTATGAAGGGAATACTGGCCGCGGGGAATCAAAATGAAACTTTCGAAGACTGTTTTAGACGCATAATCCGGCTCACAGATGAAAGGTTGGCTCATATCCTGGAACACTGGGAAATGCAAGGCATGGAGGATGAGTTAGAACGGGTGTTGCAGCAGCCAGTGGTGGTACGCCGATCGCACTCGGACAAGACAGTATGGCTATTCTACAGGTTCTACACACAAACTCCTGTAGGAGGCAAATGGCTATGCGTTTTGGTAAAATTGGTAGAAGATGATGCGTTTGTCGTCACGGCTTATCTGACAGACAAACTGAAAGCAGGAGAAGACCTATGGCTGACACATTGAGACTCTGGTTCGACGCCGAAGCCGACTACCTTGAGGTGCAGTTTCACGAGGGTAGCGGCTATATGAGGGAAACAGCGCATGACGCTGTGATGGAGCGTGTGGATGCGCAAGGAAACATCCTTGGCTTCAGTATCCTGGGCGTGAGCCGCTTCAATAAAACGAAGCCGCTGGAAGCCAACCTGACCACGGCATAAAGGGGAGGCATAAAGGGGACAGATTTATTTATTGAGTTCAGGCAAGCCGGTTTCCTCGCGGATGGGGATAATCGGCGCCACCTTGGCCTTGCCGACAGCGAGAAAAACGAGCGGCGATTTATGCAGCTTGGGTTAGAGAAGCCATTGTGGCGGGAGAATAGGAGCTGATCCGACCATCGCTCCAACGGGGAGGGGACTACTTGGAGGCGGATGGAGACTTGGAGCGCGCGGTCAAAAAGAAAATTGCTGTCATCTGAAGATGTGACCCCGATTCATCCCGGTGTCGTCGCTAGCGAACGCCTCACTTGGTATTCTTTGCAGAGCTTCCTGAATTCGGATTGTCGATCGATCAGCAGCGGTAGCATGTGTCTCTCTCTGCAAAGCATAGCGAAATCCGGCCAGCAAGGAAAGGTGGGAAGGCGCCTTGGTTATAAATACTCCGGGAGTGCGGGTGAAACATCCTATTGATTGACCTGTGCCATGCTACAAGCTGTGAGAACCCAGGCTGTGCGCTTGACCAAGACGCACACTAGGCGTATATTAGGAGCATAGATTTGGAGGCGCCCGAAGCGATGCAGAAGAGAAAGATCAATATCACGATGGATCAAGACTTGATCGAATACGCCAAGCTTTACGCCACGAAACAGCGGACGTCTGTCTCGGAAGTCTTCACCCAATTCATTTTGAATCTGAAGCGGGTCCATGAAGCCGATCCGATGCGAATTTTACTTGAAGATCCCGGATTCCAAGACAGCCTTCTGGCGACAATGGCGAAGATTCAGTCCGGTGAGACCAAGTGGCTGCCCTATGATCAAACCTTCTAATGGTTGCTTTGTTCAGTGACGACTTTGTCGAGTCCCTAAAAAAGCACGCGAACCTAAAGGATACGGTCAAGAAAAGGGTAGACATGATTCTTACCAATCCCATCGGATTAGGGGAACCCCTGAAGGGGAATTTCCGTGGGTACTACAGTGCTTCGGTGAAGACAAACTTCCTCATCATCTATCTATTCTGCCTGATTTGCCGACGAAGAGGGGACCATGAGATCGTCCGCTGCCATGATTGTTCAAACTGTGCGGACGAAACGGTCAAGTTCGTCCAACTGGGCCCCCATGATCAAGCCTACGAAAAACAATGACGTCTGACAGGAAGGTATGGGATGGGTCGTGTAGGGCAAGCAGGGTCATGAAGGGGAGACCCTTTGGCGAGCCGTCCCTGCTGCCCGGCAATGACCCGAATCCGGCCGCACTTGATCCAGCCCGCCTTGGTCTGGGCAATAATCCGGTCGCTCTCACCCATCCGCATGCGGTGAATCACTTGTCGATATTCGTACATCTCGAACCTCCTGTTGCTCATCTCGGCGCCTCCCGGCATCTTTTTGCCGGAAGCATGCCGAAGCTCATAAGATCCGAGACCCTTTCCTCAACCCTGTTGTTTCAGTTTGCCGTCCATCCGGTGGTTCCATTGCGGCGATCACGGTTTGGCACTATACCATAGAGCCAATCATTAACACTCTTCGCATCCCTTCCTGATCCTGCTGATGCTGGAATCGTGCAGGTCAGGGTGCATCTACTCTCATCATTTATCAGATTGACTAATTTAACCAAATAGGCTATTATTCAGCCATGGAAAAGGGTAAACCTCACTACTTGCTTTCCGCTATCCAGGCGACAGTTGCTGATCCGGGAAACCGTCCCTTCACAATAACCGCTTTGCGCGGCGGGCTGGATTTGGGATTGACGGAGCAAGAGATGAGGCAGGTGGATTACTTGTTTTACTGATGGCAGGCCGCCGGTCATCCAGTTTAAGGAAAAATGAGGTGAGATCATGAGATGTCCAGCTTGCGACCATCCAGAAATGGTGGCAGTAATACGCGATGAGACTCTCTCTTTCGGAGGACAATCGCTGACCTTGCACGCAATGCATGGTGATTTCTGCCCATCTTGCGGCGAGGGTGTATGGGATGCAGAAAGTTACCGGCGATTTACGGAGGCGCAGAGTGGGCTTTTGCGAGCGGTGAAGGGTGATGTCGGCGCTGATATCCGTCGTATCCGGAAGAGCTTGAAACTTACGCAGGCTGAATTGGCGAATGCGTTTGGCTTGGGGAAAGTCGCTTTTTCGCGTTATGAGCGAGGTGAGACGAGGCCGCCGGCTACAATCATGAAACTGCTCAGGCTGATTGAGAGGCACCCGGAGTTGCTCGCGGAGATTAGAGGCGGTTAAAGAAACAAAGGAAAACAAAGGGGACAGATTTATTTATTGATCCGTAGATCGCTCCAACGGGGCCAGTTGACCAGCAGCACGTCCTGAGCCCTACGCTTCGCTCAAGGGCAAACTCCGCAGAGAAAGATCGGATCTTGGGGGCGAAATCGAGGAGATAACGGAAAGGCAGGTGTGGGAAAATAAATCTGTCCCCTTTTTCTTCTTGAGGTTACTGGATACTGTACGTATACTACACGTACAGATTGGAGGGCATCCATGCATAAGAAACTGACCATCACAGTGGACGAAGAAGTCTACGAAGGGCTGCGCAAGACCATTGGGCCCCGCAAAATCAGCAAATTTGTGGAGGATTTAGTGCGGCCGCACGTAATTCATACGAATTTGGTTTTGGCATATTCCCAAATGGCGCAAGATGGCGAGAGGGAAGCGGAGGCCTTGGAATGGGCAGAGTTAATCTTTAGGGATTGCACTGATGAAGAGAGGTGAAATCTGGTGGGTGAATTTTGACCCTGCGGTCGGTGGGGAGATCCGTAAAAAACGTCCGGCTGTGATCGTAAGCAATGACTTTTCCAACCAGTTTCTTAACCGAGTGCAGGTGGTTCCTTTAACCAGCAAGACCGGTCGCCTTTATCCCAGCGAGACGTTGTTGTCTTTTTGCAGCAATGCGAGCAAGGCGATGGCTGATCAATTGACGACTGTCTGCAAAATTCGGTTGTTTCAACGGGCCGGTTCCGTCACCGATGAAGAACTGTTTCAGATTGGCGAGGCGATTAAGATCCAATTGGGGATTTGATAATAGCATAAAGGGGACAGATTTATTTATTGATCCGTAGATCGCTCTAACGGGGCCAGTTGAGCGGCGGCACGTCCTGAGCTCTTCGCTTCGCTCAAGGGTAAAATCCGTAGCGAAGGATCGGATCTTGTAGCCGAAATCGAAGAGATAATGGAAAGACAGAAGAATATTCTTTTTTCTACTTATGGTTTCAATCCGAACAATTCTTTTAATGCATTCTCCAATAAACACATGCCTTTTGTCATTAACCAGGATCTATACCCCACCCGTAACCACGAACTATGACCCACCCGGGGCGGGGTACTGAAGGTCTATCATCATCAGGTCATGGACGTCAATCCCTCCTCCTATGGGGAGATAGGCGCTCCCGGTAACTGG
>JAPLHV010000146.1 GCA_026389455.1 Coprothermobacterota bacterium | reverse complement strand
GAAGGTCAGTTGCAGGACGATGAAGCCGGCGATCACCGGAACCAAAACCAGCAGGTAATCGATCAGGGTGAACTTCCGCTCTTCCTCATAGAGGCCGAAGATGGCCATCAAGAGCAGGTAGCCGATGGTGTAGAGCCAGAAGAAACGGGCGTAGGGGTCGAAGTTGACGGCGCTCAGCTCGGCGCCGTAGCGAATCCAGAAGATTCCCAGGAAGGCCAAGTTGAAGATCAGCGCGTCCCCCAGAGGAAGGAGGATGGAACGCAAGCGACGCCAGCTCATGGCCCTATTCTACGGCTGCGCGCGCATCCAATCCAGCGTGCAGCCCAGTCCCTCCTCCAGCGAAACCTTGGCCTCCCATCCAAGCAAGGCTTGGGCCGGACGCGAATCAGCCAGCGAGCGGCGGATATCCCCCAGCCGTGGCGGGCGATCAACCGGCTGAAAGGGTAGGCCAGCCAGGCGGTAGATCGTTTCCCCCAAGGTGCGGATGGATGTCTCTTGCCCTCCGGCTACATTCAGGATGCGGCCAGCCGCTTCCTCCTTCCCCATCGCCAGCAGCAAAGCCCGGCAGGCATCTTCTACATAGAGAAAGTCTCGTGTCGCCGTGCCTTCTCCATCCAGGAAAGAGGGCAGACCTCGGGTGGCGTTGCAGCAAAAGAGGGAGATCACCCCAGAGTAGGGGGAAGAGGGATCCTGGCGGGGACCGAAGATGTTGAAGAAGCGCAGGATCACAGTCTCCAGGAAGCCCAGGTGATGATAGACTCCGCAGTAGGCCTCGCCGGCCATCTTGGAAGCGCCGTAGGGGGAGAGCGGACGCAGCGCTTCCTCCTCGCAGAGGGGGATGCGCGGGTTGTCACCGTAGGCGGCTGCCGAGGAGACGAAGACCAGGCGCTTCACCCCTGCCGCGCGGGCTGCTTCCAGCACAGCCAGCGTGCCCCCCACGTTCACCTCCTGCACCAGCATCGGCTCCTTCACTCCCCGTTCCACCGAGGAGATGGCGGCCAGGTGGAAAATCCCTTCCACGCCCCTAATGGCTGCCTTCAGCATCCCATCATGGCGGATGTCGCCTTTCAGGAACTCGATCGATTGCTGCACCTCCCGCAAGTTCCCCAACGAGCCACTGGACAGATCGTCCAGCACCCGCACGCCCTGCCCCGCCCGCACCAATGCCTGTACCAAGTGTGAACCGATGAAGCCCGCTCCTCCTGTTACCAGAACGATTGCCATAAGTCAATTATAACAGATGAATCGGGGTGAATCGGGGTCACATCTTCAGATGACAGCAATTTTCTTTTTGACCGCTCGCCCCAAGTCTCCATCCGCCTCCAAATATTCCCGTCCCCGTTGGTGAGAGGTTCGGATCAGCTCCCATTCTCCCGCAACAATGGTTTCTTTAACCCAAGCTGCCTACCTTTCCGCCCGTTTTGTTTCACTGTCGGCAAGGCCAAAGTGGCAGGGATCATCATCTAGCTACTCTTCATTATGGTTGCCGAACATTGCACCGTAGTTGGACCATCGGCAGTCAGCGAGATCCGCGAGGAAAACGGCTTGCCCGTTCTCAATAAATAAATCTGTCCCCTTTATGCCCAAAAATGATAATAGCTCCGGCGTTTCCAAAAGAGCCTCTACAACGTCCTTTCCTTTATGAACGTGGTGTGGCGCGTTTGGCAGATCAGGGAAATGAGGAGCGTTGTCCATGCGAATGAGCAGACATCCCTCTTTGTCCTGCCAGTGGAAACTATATTTTTCCAATATCAATTGCCGGTTCGATTCGACAATGTAGATGAAGAAATCGAAAGTCTCGTCATTCGATAGAACGGCCTTGATCCGCATCTTGCCGTCAACCATGGCTATGTCCTTGCGGATGACCTGATAAGATGCTACCGCTGGACTTTCTATCAGACGAACCTCTATCGCGTCGAAATACTGTCTGATGTTTTCATTCACGAGGTCAACCCTGATGGATCATGGAAAGATGGCGTTGTATTTTCTCCCGCATATCAAGGGTTGCCGCCCATTCAATAAAATCCATGTCATCACCGATAGAACCCTTGTCATAGCGGCTCCGGAACTCCTCTGAACTCATCTTGTATTCCGCTTCGAAGGCGACGACCTGGTCGTTGATGCGCAGATGCATATCACCCATACGCATGGTTTCCCGCTTCAATAATTTATCGATGGCCATTTCCAGTACCGAATCGATCATTGACGGGTCAACGGAAACGTATCTCTCTAAAATCTGTATTTTTTCTAAGATCGTCATTTTCTACCCTCCTTGCTTAACTCTCTCAACCATCAAGATACATGAATCTTTCTTAGTTTGATAGTGGTTTCTTGGGGTCAAGTCTTTACATTCAGCATTTTCTCACTTCTTGCGGTATCCTTTTGGAATCATGGCCAGACCTCTGCGGATCGAATATGAAGACGCAGTTTGTTACATCACCTCGCGAGGCAACGAACGAAAAAAGATCTACCGCGATGCAGCAGACCGGTCCTGTTTCTCGCCATTCTCCGTCGGGTGAACCAGAAATAAAGGGGACAGATTTATTTTCCCACCCGTCTATCCATTATCTTCTAGATTTCGTCCACAGGATCCTTTGCCGCGGAGTTTGCCCGTGAGCGAAGCGAAGGGCTCAGGACGAGCCGCCGGTCAACTGTCCCCGTTGGAGCGATCTACGGATCAATAAATAAATCTGTCCCCTTTTTGTCCTGCTATCTCGCTGGATGATGAAGGGAGAAAGGTAAGTGTTTTGCGTAAATAAGAAAATCCTTGTCGGAAGTAAAGATAGGAATCCCCATTCCGGCGCCAACGGCACAGATCAAAAAATCGATCTGTGATCCCTGGATCCCTGATTTTCGACAAGTATTGTAGAAATCTGACGCTCTTTCATAATCTGTCTGGCTGAGAGGTAGATCTTCAAAGGCCTGCAACTTTTCTTTGAGGGAATCGAATTGCGCTTGACTTGGAATTCCGGACAACAGTTCTTGTCGAATGGGACCGATCATAGCTACTCGAAAGCTATCAATCAGTTCATAAAGTTCTTCTACAAGAGATCGATCTTCCGCGGAAGGCAAACGTGATCTTCTCAGCGCCAAAGACCAGATGGAGGTATCGACAAGGATTTTAATCAGCGCGACCTGGTATTTTTATAGTCGTAATCCGGATCGTAATCCACTTTTCCAAAGAGGGAGGCGATCTGAATCTGCTTTCTTCTTTGGATGTACTCCTTAAGCGCTTCCGTTACGGCGGCCTTTTTCGTTCTGGCGCCACCGATGGATTGAGCCTCGATAATAAGGTCATCGTCAATTGCTAGATTCGTAGCCATATTGTACCTCCACACAAAAAGTAACACAGAGCATTGTGTAGCGTCAAGAACAAAGGGGTCACATCTTCAGATGTCAGCAATTAGTTTTTTGACTGCGCCTTCCAAGTCTTCATCCGCCTCCAAGTGATTCTGTCCCGTTGCAGCGATGGTCGGATCAGTTTTCATTCTCCCGCCGCAATGGCTTCTTTAACCCAAGCTGCATAACTCTGCGCTCGTTTTTCTCGCTGTCGTCAAGGCCAAGGTGGCAGGGATCATCATCCAGCTACTCTTCTTTACGGTTCCCGAACCTTACACCGTAGCTGGACCACCGGCAGTCAGCCCCATCCGCGACGAAAACGGCTTGCCTGTTCTCAAAAAATAAATCTGTCCCCTTTTTCCTGAGATAATTTACTCAGTGACTGAGTAAATTCTTGCAAATGCCTTCATTCCCTGTTATATCCATACTATGAGCTACCAACGGCAACTGGCAAAAACCTTACACGATACCCTTGCCCGCCCGACATCTGTGGTCCACGTCCTGATTGGACCTCGTCAGGTGGGTAAGACAACCATCGCTCGCCAGATTGAGAGTTCCCTTGGCATCCCAGCCATTTATGCCTCAGCTGACAGCCCGATCCAACTTGATTTCTCTTGGATCGAAGCCCAGTGGCGCCGTGCAGTGTCCTCGGCTTTACCTCAAGGCGGACCGGTGCTCCTGATCCTCGACGAGCTCCAAAAGGTGCGCGGCTGGAGCGAAATTCTCAAGATTCTCTGGGATGGCCGGGCTTATGCGCCCGAAATCCGAGTTCTCATCCTTGGATCGTCAGCCCTCCTCATGCAGGAAGGGTTGACCGAGAGTTTGGCCGGAAGATTTTTCCTGCATCGATGCACGCACTGGGGCTATCCGGAGTGCCGCGCGGCTTTCGGCTGGAACCTGGAGCAATGGCTCTATTTCGGAGGTTATCCCGGCGCCGCAGCCTTTATCTCCGACGAGGCTGCCTGGAAACGCTATATCGTCGATTCTCTGATCGAGACGATTTTAGCACGCGATGTCCTGCAGATGACCCGGATCACCAAACCGACTCTGCTCCGCCACTTCTTTGCTTTGGCTGCCGCTTTGCCTGCCCAGATCGTCTCCTACAACAAGATGCTCGGTCAGCTTCAGGATGCCGGGAACACAATCACGCTGGCTCATTACCTGCGCCTCCTGGAAACGGCATTTCTTGTCAGCGGATTGGAGCTCTTCTCCCGGGGAGTGCAGCGCAAACGGAGCAGCAGTCTGAAATTGGTGCTCTGGAACAATGCCCTAGTAAACGCTCTTTCCACGCGGTCCTTTGCCGACGCGATCGCCGATGCCGCCTGGCGGGGACGGCTGGTAGAGAATGCTGTGGGCGCCCACCTCTGCAACAATCTCCCCCCCGTGGAGTATTCCTTGACCTACTGGCGCGACGGGGCTTCTGAGGTGGATTATGTGATCGCCCGGGGTCTCGATCTCTGGGCTATCGAGGTCAAGAGCGGCCGGAGCGGGAAGACATCCGGATTGATTCGCTTTCGGGTGCGCTATCCCAATGCTAAAGCCTTGCTGGTGGGTGGTTCGGGCATTCCTCTAGAGGACTTTTTCAGCCGTGATCCCGCTTCGTGGCTAGTTTGAAGCTTTCAGGGACGTTGTTCAATTGTCAAAAAATACAAAAATAAGGGGACAGATTTATTTTCCCACCTTTCTCGG
>JAPLHV010000044.1 GCA_026389455.1 Coprothermobacterota bacterium | reverse complement strand
TTGCGCTCGGTGATGTCCACCGAGATGCCGCCTACTGCTTCGACTCGCCCCGTCGCATCCCGCATGGGGAACTTGACCGTCAAGAAATGATGCGGTTCGATAGGCGCTGGGGCGAAATCCTCAAAGGTAAGAGAAACCCCTGTCTCAATCACTTTCTGGTTGTCGGCCTGAAACTTGCGTGCCGTCTCTGCTGAGACTGACTGATCGAGTGGCTGCCCAAGACTCTCTGAGCGCTGTTTGCCGGTGTCTGCTTCCCAACGCCGGTTTACCAGGCGCATTCGCCCGTCAGCGCCCGTGACATGGATAGATACGGGGGCATACTCGAGCAAATTGCTCAAGAACTCCTCGCTCTCGCGCAGCGCTCGCTTGGTTTCCCATCGCTCCAGGGCGTGGCGCACCGACGAGGGCAAACGCATCAGGTTACTCTTCAGGATATAGTCGTCAGCCCCCTCGCGCATCACTGCTGCCGCTGCTTCCTCGGACTGGGAAACGGTAACCAGAATGAAGGGCATCTCCCGGCCCATCTCCCGCAAGATGCGCAGGGCGCTCATCGCATCGAAGCTGGGCAGCGCATAGTCGGCCAGGATCAAGTCTGGAGAGAATTCAGCCAACTCCCGCAGGAAGCCCGTCTCATCCACGACCCGCCGCCAATCAAAGCGCATGCCGTCCTGCAAAAGCTCCCGAGCGACCAGCTCGGCGTCGTCCTGAATATCCTCCACGATCAAGATGCGCAGCTTCAGCTCGTCCATCGTCCCTCCTTTGGCGACCCCGGAGTCAGTTCTCTACTTGAACCGTTTCTCCCAGGCCATCCTTCCCCTCCATTCTAGCACGCTCCTAGCTTTCCCATCATCTGCCAGCCCTTGCAACCAATAGGGACAGGCTAACCCTAACCATTCATTCCGGCGTCACGTTAATGAAGACAGATTTGCTGCAATTTATGGGGACAGATTTCAAATCTGTCCCCATAAACTCCGGTCTATCCGGAAATCTGTCCCAATTAGCTTGGGGTTCTTGCTCAAACTGAGTGGGTAAGGCAGTCTGAAGGTAAGCAAGGTCTCCGGTGCCATCATCTTTCCTGGGATGGGACCGTGGCGCCCCAGTGCGGCAACAGCAGTAACAAGACGGAAGCCAACCGCTCTGGAGTCCAACCAGCCCGAGGGTAGCGCTCTCGCAGCTATCTGCCGCGCTTCGACACAGAACGCCCTGCCGGAGGCTACTCAGCTCGGAACACCTCGTAGCAGCTTGTCTTCTCCTGCCGCAGTCTGGTAGATTGCCCACTTGAAATGAAAAGGAACCACGATAAGTCTACCTTCACAGTTCCAACCCATCCTGTTGAATACTGTGAAGCAGACCAGCCCGACAGGATGCTCCATCGACCAGATGCACCACGAATCCATCAATGCAGGAAACCTCGGCAACAGCACGAAAAAATAGGTCAGCCTGGATTCCCCATGCGGCAAGATCCAGATCTGAATGCGGACCAAACCAATCCGGCTGTAATAAAGAGCCAAACGCGATCACGCATGAGGCGCCGAATTTCTCTTTTAGAATTCGAGCAGCTAGCCTTGCGGCAGCCCAACCCTGCTCTAAGAGATCAGGAAAAATGGGAAAGGACGAGGACAACCTATCGGGCCGATATTGTTCCAGCTCCTTGGGATTCAATTCTAATACGGTTCGAGCCATAGTGATCTCATTCTACCCGTTAACTTCACTACAATGATACGCAGCCAATGGGAACAGATTTGCTGTAATTGATGGGGACAGATTTGAAATCTGTCCCCATTTAGTGCCCAGTGGCTCGCCAATTAGCTCTTAGCTGATCTCCACGGAAGCGTGGCAGTCAAAGGGGTTGGTGCGGATGGCCAACGAATAGAGGTAGGGGTAGTGACGGGAGAGATGCTTCATATATTCCAGCCAAGCGCTGATCAACGGGACATAGACGCGCCGGCAACGCAAGCTGCGTGAGGTCTGACCGAAAGGCCAATTCTTCGATCAAGTGGACCAGGGCCCAGATCAGGTTGGTGAAACCTTCAAATTCAGCCAGGATCGGGCTTTCCAGCAACTGCAGGATCCATCGTTTTTCCGGCAGCAACAGGTTTCGAAGCGCTACAAGATCGCCGTGTTGGCTATCAATATAGAAATCCTGCGTTAATAGGAACGCGCGAGCGTTGGTGAAATCCCGGTCTGACCAATTTGCGGCAAGTTGCAGGCCGGGTTGCAGTTTCTGGGCCTCGGGATCGAACCTCAGCAGCAATTGGAGCAGTTGGGCGCCCACTTCACTGAAGAAGATGCCGATCAGTACATTCATCTTTTCCTGAAGCTTGCGTCGCTCGGTGATGCGGAGAAGTTCGCTCAGGATAATGGTCGCCAAGAGAACCTCAAGGGGCATGAAAGCCAGAGATTGAAGAAACCAAATCCCGATGGAACGGAGATCTCCCGTAATGAAGTAGGTAATTCCAAACAGAAGCGCCGATAAAGCCAACAGCGCGAGTCCAAAGCGCACCTGCCATCGATATTGTTTCATTCCTTTAGGGACAGCTTCCCTGTAATCATGTCGATGAGAGTCTTATAGAGTCTTGCCGGTCCAGGGGGATAGTCATGCCCAGCCGGCTGCTTTCTTGTCACTGCAGATGCCGCACTGGGGCGCCGCGGTTCCAGGGATAGAGTGGTCCTTTTTCTGACAGGCTGCCTCGGTATCGCAATACATCATTCTCCAGAACATGCTGACACAAGCCAATCAAACTAGCCAAGCTCCCGTCAGGGGGTGTCCTATCATGCTGACGCCATTCCTTCACGGACTTGCTACAATGAGGACGCCAGAAAAAGCTCTCTCGAATATATACTCCCGAGTAGACCTCCGGTCAATCCGGACCGGAGATCTATCCTTCCTTGCAGCGCGCCTCTTTTTTACCCTCAGACCGACTTGCCCACTCGGGATAATAAAGAGCCTGAATACGGAAATCCTTACTCGGTCTTGCAGTTGTCTTCATCGTTCCTTCATCCGGGACTGCCAAGATCGAACGCAACGAAATCAAGGAGGGCAGCAAATGAAGTTCAGCAGATCTGCAGTTACCATAATCATGATATTGGCGGTGGCACTGGTGGTCGGCGCTTGCACAACTTCTTCTCCCACGCCGTCCCCGGCGACCTCTTCAGATTCGCCAGCCTCGCCGTCTCCGGCCACCTCTTCAGATTCGCCAGCCTCTTCCTCGCCTTCTCCTTCACTTTCTACATCCCAAGCGCCTGTGGCCGTTGCGCCGGCGGCCAACTTCCTGGTCCCTTCAGGAACGATCATCACTGACCAGCCCGTGCAGTTCACCGATGCCTCGACCGGGAATCCCACGTCCTGGTCCTGGAACTTCGGCGACGGAGAGACAGACGCCTTCCAGAATCCGACCCATGCCTTTGCTGCCGCCGGCTCATTCACTGTGACACTGACCGCCGGCAACTCAACTGGCAGCAGCAATACGAGCAGGGTCGTCACCGTCAGCAACGCGCTTGCCTCCCTGGTTTATTCCATCGTGGACACCGGGCAGACCAAGTTTTGGGACCAGACCGGCGCCGAGATCGCCAAGCCGACTTCTCCGGCCGACCAGTATTACGGCGAAGATGCGCAATACAGCGGCGTTCAGCCCAGCTACACCAAGAGCAGCGATAGTCTCACGGTGAAAGACAATGTTACCGGTTTGACCTGGCAGCAGAGTCCCGACACCAACGGCGACAGTGCCATCAACGCTTCGGACAAGTTTTCCTGGACCAACGCCCAGGCTCGGCCCGCGGCCCTGAACGCGGCAAAATACGGCGGATACAATGACTGGCGCCTGCCTACCATCAAGGAGCTGTACTCCCTGATCAACTTCATGGGCGCCGATCCCAGCGGGATCTCTGGCAGCGACACCTCCGGCTTGACGCCCTTCATCGACACATCGTATTTCAACTTTGCCTACGGCGACACCAGCGCCGGGGAACGCATCATAGACTCTCAGTACGCCTCCAGCACCCTCTATGCGAACACGACCATGCTCGGGGACGCCACCCTCTTCGGCGTGAACTTCGCCGATGGGCGGATCAAGGGCTACGGCCTGACCATGATGGGCGGCCAAGATAAGACCTTCTTCGTGCAGTGCGCCCGGGGCGACGTCTATGGCGTCAATGACTTCGCGGACAACAGCGATGGCGCCGTCACCGACCGAGCCACCGGACTGATGTGGACCAAAGAGGACAGCGCCAAAGGCCTGAACTGGCAGGAGGCTCTAGCCTGGACACAGACGAAGAACGCCGCGAACTACTTGGGGCATAGCGACTGGCGGCTGCCCAACGCCAAGGAACTGCAGAGCCTCGTGGACTACTCGCGATCGCCGGACACCACCTCCTCCGCGGCGATCGATCCGCTCTTCACCTGCACAGGCATCACCAATGAAGCAGGGCAAGCAGATTATCCCTTCTACTGGACCGGAACCACGCATGTTTCCTCCGGCGGAACCGGCGGCGCCGCTATCTACATCGCCTTCGGACGAGCCATGGGCTGCATGACTGACCCGTCGGGAAGCGGCGGAGCTTGGCTGGATGTCCACGGCGCGGGTTCGCAGCGCAGCGATCCCAAGGAGGGCAATGCCGCGGATTTCCCCACGGGCCGCGGTCCCCAGGGCGATGCCATCCGCATCTACAACTTCGTGCGCCTCGTTCGGGATGCGCAGTAACCGCAGAGTTTGAAAACCGCTCAGGGACGTTGTTCAATTGCTGACTTAACCTCAGCTAATGGGGACAGATTTAAATCTGTCCCCATTAACGCAAACCCTGTCGAAATCGTACGGAAACATCCTGCGGAGAGTAGGCCTCGTTGAACCATTTGCCGGGGAAATGATATGCTCACAAGACGAGCCGGGAATCGTAAGAGAAGAAGGTATTTTCCCAAAATAGTATAATATCCCGTACAAATCTAACCGCGAAGCGAAAAGGAGAAAATCGTGAAACAAGGTAAAAAGCAAGGGCAGGGATGGCTAGTTATTCTTATCGCGGTGGCGTTGCTCCTTTCCGGATGCGCCGGCACGCCAACCCAGGTTCCGCCTGTCTCACCGAGCTCGTCGATAGAGAGCCCCGCCTCTCCATCCCCCAGTCCTTCCGAGATTCCTTCACCGGAACCAAGTGATACCGCTTCCCCCGACGAACCATCGCCCTCTGCCACGCCCAGTCCTTCCGAGGTTCCCACACCGGAAACGAGCAAATCTGCTTCCCCTAGTGAATCTCCACCGCCCACCGCTTCCACATCGGCTACCTCCGTCGATTCCGGCTTCCGTCCCGAAGTGGATGGTTTCAGCTTTGAGAACTATGGCAACGATGCCGGCATCTCCAACTTGAAAGGCGAAGATCTGGTGCGCCTTTTCGGCGAGGGCGTGCTTGCCAGCCAGGAGGGAGGAAAGATGGTCCTCTCTCCGCCTGCCGCAAAGTGGTTGGAAGAGGTCAACCAGAGAATGAACAACGGGCACTGCGAGGGAATGGCTGCCCTCTGCCTGCTCTTCTACACCGGGAAAACCCAGGTCGGCGACTTTGGGGCAGAGACAACCCATGCCTTGCAGCTCGCCGGGAACGAAAAACTACAACGGGAGATCGCCTATTGGTGGGTGACACAGACCACCGAGCCGGCCTCGCAACGTGTGCTGAAGCAGATCACCCCCAATGACGTGGTTGACCGGCTAGCCCAGTCCTTCAAAGGCGGCAAACAGCCACAGGAAAGCTACACTATCGGAATCTACAAGCCGGATGGATCCGGTGGCCATGCTATAACCCCTTTCGCGATCACAGACAAAGGGAATGGCAAGGTGGGGATTCTGGTGTACGACAATAACTATCCTAATGTAAGTAGTGAGATCGAGGTGGATCAAAACGCCAATACATGGTCCTATTCAGGCTCCACCAACCCCTCTGAACAAGCCGATATCTATGCCGGAGATACAAAATCAGAAAGTTTGGAAATCGTCCCCACATCAGCCCGCCTGGAGAAACAGATCGCCCCTTTCCTGGCTGCGGGCGCCGATAGCGGCCAGATATCGAACTTGTGGGAATCCGCTTTGGGAATCCAGCCGGTCCAGGCTGAGGAGTCTTTCTACAACCAGATCTGGGTGAATACGAAAGCAGATTTCCTGATCACCGACACCCAGGGCCGCCGTCTCGGTTTCGATCCAAAAGAAGGACTTTTCCTTCGGGAAATCCCCGGGGCGGAAGCGCAATCTTTGAAGTGGGGGATGGATGTCTGGGCAGTGGATCAGGATCCCCTCTACTTCATGCCCAGCGGCCTCGAATTCACCATGTCTCTCGATGGGAAGAACCTAACCACCACAAGCAGCGGCGATGTCACCATGATCGGTCCCGGTTACGACCTGGAGATCAGTGACATTCGCATGGATCCGGGGCAAAAAGACACGCTCTCCTTCTCCCCGGATGGAACCCGGCTCTCCTACCAGACCCCAAGCGACGAATCTCCGGACATCCTGCTGGGCATTGAAGGACAAGAGGCCGATTATGCCTTCATCATCAAGGGAACGGAGCTACAGGGCGGGGGAACGCTGGAAGTGGCCCGGGACATGGAGAAGGGTGTACTCAGCCTGAAGACCACCGGCGCCGGGGGACCCGGCAGCTACATTTTCCTGATAGCTCGGATCACTGAAAAGGAAGGTGAGCAGATCTTCGGCAACGAAGGGGTTTCCCTCGCTCCCGGCGACACCGCCTATCTCTATTTTGGCCGTTGGACGGGAGAGGGCGGTTCCATGACGCTGGAGATCGATCGTTCTTCGGATGGAGTCATCGATGAAACGCAGGAACTCTCCGATGTGACCGACTTGCTTGGATAAAGGGGACAGATTTATTTTCCCACTTTTCTCAGCCGCCACGGTCCTCGAGATTCTACCCGTCTTTCCTCCATCTTCTCGATTGCATCCGCAAGATCCAAACCTTCGCCGCGGAGTTTACCCTTGAGCGAAGCGAAGGGCTTAGTCCATGCTGCTAGTCAACTGCCCCTGTCGGGGCGATCTACGGATCAATAAATAAATCTGTCCCCTTTTCTCGCTAATTCTCGGCTACTGGCAATGAACGAAGCCCATTTTTCAATTCTAGTGATCAAAGATGGCCAGATTCCAAAAGACTGGCTCTTTCTCATATCGAGTGGGTAAGGTAGTTTGATGGCAAAAAGAGGTGTGCTGCGTGGAAGGACTAGAAGCTTTATTCGAGAGAGCGTTGCGGCTTGACCCCCCTTGGAAGATCACAAGGATAGAGTTCCAGGGTGACAAAGGCATCATCAAGGTATTCATCGACTTCCCACGAGGGAGCCTTTTCTGTTGTCCCCTTTGCGGCAAGTCCGTGAAGGCTTATGACACCACAGAGAAGGAATGGCGGCATCTCAGCTTCTTCCAGTATGCCTGTTACCTGGCGGTGAGAGTGCCGAGAATCACCTGTCCCGTTGATGGGATCCGTCAGATTGATGTTCCCTGGGCGCGGGCAGGCGCGGACTTCACCTTTCTCTTTGAGTCCTTGGCCATGGTCCTGGCGAGGGAGATGCCGGTCAACAAGGTGGCAAAGATCATC
>JAPLHV010000215.1 GCA_026389455.1 Coprothermobacterota bacterium | reverse complement strand
TTCTCCTCTTTCTGTAGCTGTCGCCTTCCAATCGGATCGGAGCGCCACACATTTCATAAAGACGGTCTACGATCCGCGAACCATAGACACTGGCCAATCCGCGGGCGTCCAGGTTGGTTGCCACAAGGACCGGGCTGCGGTAGTTGTAGCGGTCATCAATCAGTTGATAAAGACGTTCAATCGCCCACTCCGAGGACTTTTCAGCCCCCATATCATTCAGCGCCAGCAGCCTGGGGGCAGCCAACGCTCTCATCACCTTGCCCTCGCTGGTGTTCTCCTCGTCGAAAGAATCACGAACCCGCTCCAGGAAGAGGGGGACGGAGAGAAAGTAGGAGAAGATCAAGCGGCGCTGCAGTTCATTGACGAGGGCCGCGATGAGGTGCGTTTTTCCCAGGCCGACTTCACCCTGGAAGATCAAGCCGCGTCCTTTTTTCACATTCTCCTCCCAATTCTCCAGGTAGATACGGGCTGCCTTCAAGCCCACGAGAATCCCCTCGAAGGGCTCGTAGTTGTCCAAGGTGGCCTCCAACTGACGAGGCCCCATGCTGCGGCGAGGAAAGATCTCATCAATCCATTCGATGCTCTCCCGTAGGCTTTCCGCTCGCTTCTGGCGCTTGTATTCCTGGTCCTGCCGGCTGCAAATCGTCGGATAACGCCACACGCCGCCCTCTGGCGTCCAGAAGTGCACCGGATGGAGAAGTTCTCCGCAGCCACACTGGCAAATGGCAGGAGGTGGCTCCTCTCTACCGCTCATAGTCGGACACGTCGATATTTGTTCCATAACGAGGTCCATAACGGACTTCATGGCTTTCCTCCTTTCGTCCATCTCCGTTTGTTCTTGGCTCCTGCCATTCCTGCCAGATCGGGTCAGCACCTCCAGGACCGTGACCAGGGCCCAGGAGGGTGGCGGGCAACTTCATCACCGCCTGATCCTTACCTGCGACAAAGAGAGCGTAATGGCGTGCGGCGAGGATCAACTGATCGGGTCTGGCTCCTTCTTTCAAGCGTGCCAGCCAGGCACGCCAAGCTGAACCCTTCTCTTGTTTTCGAGGGTAGGTTTTCCAGAACTCCAGGAAGTCTGAAGAATACCCGCACCCCTTCGGCGGCTTCTTGGCCGAAAACTTTCCGGAAGGTTTCTCCGGTGGAGAGGGATTCAAGAGAGAGGGATTCAAAGGAGAGGGATTCAAAGAAGAGGAAAGAAAGCGGATCTGGCAAGTTACCGGCAAGTGGCTGGAAGGTTGCTGGAAACTTTCCGGCAAGTTGCCGGACGCTTGCTGCATACTTGCTGCGTCTGCTTCCTCCGGCGCCGGCCATATTGCCTTCTCGCGCGGGTGCGGCTCCTGGTGGGAGGAGAAGTTGCTGATTTGGATGTATTCACGTCCGGCCACGATGTAGCGGTAAATGAACCGATCCGGGCTTGCTTCCAAGCCTTCCAGGAGGAGCGCCACATCCACCTCGTCATAAGGCAGGATCTCCGCCTTGATCTTCTTGGGCCGGTATTCCAGGCGACCGTTGCGATCGGCGGAGCACCACAACCCACAGAAAAGAATACGCGCCAGAGGATGCAACTCGGCCAGATACTCGTTCTGGAAGAAGCCAGGCTTCAGGTTGCGTGCTCTCATGACATTTTCATCCTCCTTTTGCTTTGCTGTTCCCGGGAGAGACGAACCGTCCCCAGGCGTCACGCTTCAATACCGACTTCTCTTCCTTCTTAGAACAAGCGGGACATGATGCGATTTTGATACAAAATCGTTTTATGTCCCAGATTATTCGAATCATTCTCCAGAGATTCAACAGGGTGTCCTGAATGATTTGATCCTCCTGAGGTTGCTCGAAGTACAGCTTTACCATTGGTTTCAAACGTCCACTGGCATCCATCTCCAAAGACAGGCTGGAGAGGGTGCGGCTCTCTTCGACGATCTTCCTTCTCATGATTTCTTCTCCTTTCTTAGCGACTCCATCGTCTTGTTTTTTGGAAAATGCCCTTTTGAGCATCATTGCACTAATGTCCACA
>JAPLHV010000112.1 GCA_026389455.1 Coprothermobacterota bacterium | reverse complement strand
GGAGGCCGGCGAGCTGCGCGGCCTTCCCTTTCGCAGCGTGCATGAAGCGCTCTCTCTCTTGGAGGACGAAGCGATGGACGCGCTCCAGTCGAGGGCGCCGGATCCAGCCTGGCAGGAAACCCAGACGCACTTGCGAGCCCTCTTCCACCAACTGAACCTGGAGACCGGCGAACTTTTCCTGGAGGCCCAAGAGCGCACCATCAAACACCAGGAGGAGCAGTTGCGGCGCCAGGAAAGCCTGGCTCTGCTTGGCTCCTTCGCCTCCGCAATGGCCCACGAGGTGCGAACCCCCCTCACTTCGATCAAGATGAACTTGCAGATGCTGGAGGAGAAGGCTCAAGGGTCCGACCTGGCGCCGCACTTCACCATTACCCGACGGGAAGTAGAGCGGCTGGAGAAGTTGATCCGCGACACCCTCTCCTTCGGACGGCCGCTCGCTCTCGTGCGTCGTCCAAGTTCGCCGGCAGCCTTGTTGGATACGGCGCTTCGCTCCGTGTCCGAGAAGTTGGCCGCCAAGTCGATCGTGGTGTACCGCTCCACCCAACCCGACCTCCCTGCGGCTTGGGTGGACCCCGACCTGATCCTTTCCGTCTTCACCAACTTGGCGGAGAACGCCATCGATGCCATGGAGCCGGGCGGCACGCTCACCCTGAACGTCACGCGCTCTTGGAGCGAGGACTTCCCCTCCTTGGCGGTGGAGATCCGCGACACAGGCTGTGGCATCGCCGAGGAGGTTTGGCCAACCCTCTTTGACCCCTTCTACACCTCCAAGCGCACCGGCACCGGTTTGGGCTTGCCCATCGCCCAGCACATCGTTCGCCTTCATGGCGGGCAGATTCGCTTCACCAGCTTGGTTGGAAAAGGGACGACATTCTATGTCTTTCTTCCCCTTCACCCCAGCGAAGTGACCTCCGGTCTATCCGCGATCGACAAGGGAGATATGATGTGACGACAATCTTGGTCGCAGACGACGACGCCTCTATTCGCCAAACCCTGGCTCTCTTTCTGGAGGGGAAGGGCTACCGCGTCCTGCTTGCGGAGGATGGAGAAGGAGCGGTTGCCCTGGCCCGCGCCGAAGAGCCGGACTTGGTCTTGCTGGACATCCGCATGCCCCGCCTGGACGGCTTGGCTGCCCTTCGCGCCTTGAAGGAGGAAGTCCGCTGCGCTTGTCCGGTGATCATGATCACCGCCCTGGACGACATGGAGTGTACGATCCGCTCCTTGCAGTCGGGCGCCTACGAGTTTCTCACCAAACCGCTGGATATCACCAAGCTGGAAATTACCTTGCGACGGGCTCTGGAGGCCCAGGCCACTCGCCAGCGCGCCCAGTGGGGGGCTCGACGCGAACAGGAGCAGCGTCAGGTGCAACTGGCCCGCTTGGTCGGGCACAGCCAGGCCATGATCGAGATCTTCAAGCGCATCGGCCTCGCCTCTACCAGCCGCGCCCCGGTGCTGATCACGGGGGAAGCAGGGACGGGAAAAGAACTGGTAGCCAAAGCCATCCACGACCACTCCCCGGAGCGGGAGGAGCCCTTCCTGGCGACTTCCTGCGCAGCCGCCTCGGCTCGTCAGTTGGAGGGCGTTCTCTTCGGCCGCGCGCTGTCGCCGGGGGAGGAGCCCATCGGCCCAGGATTGCTGGAGCAAGCTGGTTGCGGCGTCGTGCTGCTGGACGAGGTCAGTGAGATGCCGTTGGAAGTGCAGGCCCGCCTAACCCGCACCCTGGAGGAAGGGGCCATCCGTCGCCAGGGATCCCAGCGCAGCGCCCGATTCGTTGCGCGGGTGATGGCCAGTTCTTGCCGCGATTTGGAAGCGCTGGTGGGCAAAGGATTATTTCGCGAAGACCTCTTCTACCTGCTGAGCGTAGTTCGCATTGCCCTGCCCCCTTTACGAGAGCGGCGCGAGGACATCCATCCACTTGTTTCAGCAATCATCGGCAAGCTGAACGGTGAGCTGCACCGCGCAGTGCAAGGGATCTCCCCGGAGGCCTTGGCAGCGCTGCAAGCATACGATTGGCCGGGCAACGTGCGCGAGTTGGAGAACGTCCTGGCGCGCTCCATGGCGCTGACGCGAGAGGAATTGCTGGGAGCGGAGGATCTTGCCTTGACCCCCCTGGCGCATCGGGGAGAGATCTCCGTCCCCCACGCGGCGGCGGAAGGTTGGGACCGCCTAGCTGGAGATCGCCTCCCCGCCTTGGATGAGATGGAAGCCTGGCTGGTGCGGCGAATGCTGGAAGCCACCCGTTGGAACAAGAAAGAAGCGGCTGCCCGATTGGGGATCTCCCGCCCTACCTTGGACCGCAAAATCCGCCTCTATGGATTGAAATAAGGCCGGCCGGGCGACATAATGGGATCGATGGCTGAACTGGAGTGGATCCTGGAGGAGGTTTCGGAGGATGCCCGTTTCCCCTACCGATTGACCGTGCGGCGGGGGACGCGGCTGGTGTTAGCCCTGCGCACCCAGGACCGCTGGCCGGGCAGCGCCGGGCACATCTTCTGCCTGCGCGAGGAGGGGCGGACCTGGTTGCCCCCCACAGGGGAGCTGGAGCGGGTGGCGGTGGTGGCAATGGAACGCTTCGGCAAGCGCCTCTCGTTGATCCTGGACCGTCCGCGCAAGAAGCGATGCGACTTCCTCTTCCTGGTGAAGCCCTACAAAGAGCAAGACGGCAGCTACGAGCAGATCTTCTGGCGCACCCAGGAAGCGCTGCGCCAACGCCGGCCTCGCAGCAAGCTCTCCACCTACGTCTCCCCCAAGTTGGCGATCTTGGCCGACAGCCGCGAGCGCTATGGCTGGAGCTTTCCCGAGGAGAGCAGCCGGCGGAAGGCCTTGGCGGTGGGGGACTATGCCTTGGAAGTGGAGGGAGAGCTGGTGGCGGTGGTGGAACGAAAGACTCTCCCTAACCTCTTGGCCGAGTTCGGGCGGATGACCGTCTTCCACCAGCAACTGGCCGAGCTGGGAAGCTATCCCGCCCGTGCCTTGGTGATCGAGGCCGCTTATGCCGATCTGTTTAGCCCAACCAAGATCCTCCCCTACACCCCCGCCTTCGCTGCCAAGGCAGTGGCCGAGCTGCAAGCTTTTCACCCCGGGCTGCCGGTGATCTTCGCCGGTTCGCGCAAATTGGCCCGGGAATGGGCACTGCGCTTTTTCCAAGCTGTGCGCGTTAACCTGGCCGATGATTCGCATCCGGCCATTCGCCACGCGCTGGCCGCAGCAGCCGAAGCCGAAGAGGAAGAGGAAGAGGAAGAGGGAGAGGGAGAGGGAGAAACCACCGAACCGGCGCCAATTGCTCGTTCCCGACGAAAACGCAAGAAGGGAGAGGACCATGCGTAGAACCAAGATCGTCGCCACCCTGGGGCCGGCCTCGGACAGCGAGGAGACCCTGCGGGGACTGATCCGGGTAGGGGTGGACGTGGTGCGGCTAAACTTCTCGCACGGCAGCGCTGAAGAGCATCAAGCGCGGGTAGAGCGTGTTCGCCGCCTGGCCGCGCAGGAGGGGCGGGCCGTGGCTATTTTGCAGGACTTGCAAGGGCCGAAGATCCGCACAGGCCGACTGGTCGGCGGGGGGCCGGTGCAACTGGTCGAGGGAGCTTCCCTGACTCTCGTCTCCCAAAAGTTGACCTCCGGTCAATCCGGGAGGGGCACGGCTGAGCGAGTCTCCACCAGCTACCCTGCCTTAGCTGAGGATGTGAAGCCGGGCGACCGCATCCTCCTCGACGATGGTCTGCTGGAGCTGCGCGTGGCAGCCGTGGCAGGGGGAGAGGTGCGGACCGAGGTGATGCACGGCGGCCCCTTGGGCGAGCACAAGGGGATCAACCTGCCGGGGGTGGCGGTGAGCGCCCCCGCTCTTGGGGAGAAAGACCTGCGAGACCTGGCCCTGGGACTGCAGATGGGGGTGGACTATGTCGCCTTGAGTTTCGTGCGAGAGGCCGAGGATCTGCGCAAGTTGAGGCGGGTGATCGAGGCAGCCGGCTGTGACACGCCGATCATCGCCAAGCTGGAGAAGCCGGAAGCGCTGGATCAACTGGAGGAGATCCTGGAAGCTTGCGAGGGGGTGATGGTGGCTCGTGGCGATCTAGGAGTGGAGCTTTCGCCGGAAGCCGTGCCGATCGCCCAGAAGCGCATCATCGAGGCCGCCAACCGCGCCGCCAAGCCGGTGATCACCGCCACCCAGATGCTGGAGTCAATGATCGAACATCCCCGGCCCACCCGCGCCGAGGCGTCCGATGTGGCCAACGCCATCTTCGATGGAACCGGCGCGTTGATGCTCTCCGAGGAGACGGCGGTGGGCCGCTTCCCCTTGGAGACGATCCGCACGATGAACGCCATCGCCTGCCAAGCCGAGGGGGAGCTGAGCCATTGGGGACACCGCTGGGCGCGAAACAGCCACACCAACCTGACCTCCCAAGCAGTGGCCCACGCTGCGGTGGATTTGGCCGAAGACTTGGCTGTTGCCCTGATCGTCGCCTTCACCCGGGGCGGGGCGACAGCACGCTACCTGGCTCAACTGCGGCCGGCCGTGCCCATCCTGGCGTTCACACCGCGTCCGGAAACCTACCGGCGCCTGGCCCTCTACTGGGGGGTGGTTCCGCTCTGCTGCGTTGAGGTGCAGGGGCTGGAGGAGATGCTAGTGGAGGTAGAAAAGCGAGTGTTGGGGGGTGGCTACGCCCAACCTGGCCAACGCATCGTCCTGACCGGCGGCCTGCCGGTAGGAAGCGCCGCCGCCACCAACTTCCTGCGGGTTCACACTCTGCCGGGGTAGAGGTTCAGGGAGCGATCGAGGGCGCCTCAAGGCCGGAGGTCAAGGCCTTGCCTGCTTCCTCGCTGAAGCGAGCAGCTGGCCTGCGCAAGAGAGTGGAATTGTGGGAAGATGGGCGGAATGTTGACCTTCTTCGGACAAGGGATAGGGAGACTCGTGATCCAACTAGCGCTGGCGGGCGGGTTGCTGTTGCTGGCTTGGCTTGGTGCGCGGGCGAGGAGGCGAGGGCAATCCAGCCGGGTCAAAGCAGCCCTCCTCGGTTGCCTCCCTTTGGCGCTGTTCCTTTACAGTATGGTAGAGCCGTCCTTCCTGCGCTTGTCCAGCTATTCCATCACCCTTGGCGAAGGGACGCAAGGCAGCATCCGGATTGCCTTCCTCAGTGACCCCCACTTGGGCGTCTTCGCCGGGGCGGAGCGCTTGGAGCGGGCGGTGCTTCTGTCCAATCAGCAACAACCCGACCTGGTCCTGCTGGGCGGTGATTTCGTCTATCGCGCCAACCGCGATCAGTTGGAGACCTTGTTGCAGCCATTGGCCGGCCTTCACGCCCCCCTGGGAATCTATGCTGTGCTAGGCAACCACGACTACGGCAACCCTGGCAAGCAGGATCTCTCCGGTCCGCTGGAGGAGGCGCTCTCCGCCCTCGGCATCCGCGTCCTGCACAACCAGTCGCTTCCCTTGCCCGGCGGCCTGACCCTGG
>JAPLHV010000167.1 GCA_026389455.1 Coprothermobacterota bacterium | reverse complement strand
GCATATCGACCACGGCAAATCGACGCTGGCTGACCGCCTTCTGGAAGCGACCGGCCTGATGAACGAGCGCAATATGCAAGAACAGGTGCTGGACTCGATGGACCTGGAACGGGAGAAGGGAATCACTATCAAGTCGCACCCGGTACGACTGGAATACCACGGCCAAGACGACCGGGACTACATTTTCAATCTGATCGACACCCCCGGTCACGTCGACTTCACCTACGAGGTCTCCCGCGCCTTGGCCGCCTGCGATGGCGCTCTTTTGGTAGTCGACGCCAGCCAGGGAGTGGAAGCGCAAACCCTGGCCAATGCTTTCCTGGCCATGGATCTAGGGCTAGACGTCGTTCCAGTAATCAACAAGATCGACCTCATGAGCGCTGACCCCGAGCTTACCAAGAGGGAGATCGAGGAGACCCTGCTGATCGACGCAGCGGAGGCTATCCTGACTTCAGCCAAGGACGGAACCGGCATCAGTGAGGTTCTGGAGGCCATTGTCCGACGCATCCGCCCGCCTCAGGGAGACCCGGCAGCGCCCCTGCGCGCCCTCATCTTCGACTCCCACTACGATTCCTACAAAGGCGTGATCGTCTACGTGCGGGTGGTTGACGGCTCAGTGCGGGTGGGTCAGATGATCCAGATGATGGCCACCGGTCAATCCTTTGAGGTGATGGAGGTAGGGCACTTCCGCTTGAGCCTGGTCTTGAAACCTGAGTTGGGAACGGGTGAAGTCGGCTACCTGGCAGCTAACATCAAGAGCCTCTCCGAGACCAAGGTGGGAGACACCATCACCCTCGCCGAGCGGCCTGCCGAAGGCCCCCTGCCCGGCTTCCGTCACGTCAAGCCGATGGTCTTCTGCGGCCTCTACCCGGCCATTAACGAGAAGTACCCGGAATTGCGCGAAGCCCTGCAGAAGCTCTCTTTGAACGACGCTTCCCTGATCTACGAGCCGGAGTCCTCTCCAGCGCTTGGCTTCGGCTTCCGCTGCGGATTCCTCGGCCTGTTGCACATGGACATCGTGCAGCAGCGTTTGGAGCGGGAGTACGACCAGGATCTGGTGGCCACCGCCCCCTCGGTCAACTACCGCGTCTTCCTGCGCAACGGTAAGGTCTTGGATATCGATAACCCGGCCAAATTCCCCCAGCCCGAGCTGATCGAACACATCGCCGAGCCCTTCGTCAAGGCGATGATCATCGTCCCCCAGGAGTACGTCGGACCGATGATGGAGCTTTGCCAAAACCATCGCGGCGCCTTCGAAAACATGGAATACGTCGAGGGCAACCGCGTTATCCTCACCTACCACCTGCCGTTGGCCGAGATCCTATTGGATTTCTACGACCAGCTTAAAAGCGGTTCGCGTGGTTACGCCTCCTTGGACTACGATTTCGAGGAGTACAAACCCTATGATTTGATCAAGCTGGACATCCTGGTCAACGGCCGGCCGGTCGACGCGCTCTGCTACATCCTTCCTGCCGAGAAAGCCTACGAACATGCCCGAAAGGCGGTGGTACGGCTGCGACGCTCTATCCCGCGGCAGATGTTCGAAGTCGTCATCCAGGGCGCCATCGGCTCGCGGGTTATTGCCCGGGAGACAATCAAAGCCAAACGCAAGGATGTCTTGGCTAAATGCTACGGGGGCGACGTGACGCGCAAGATGAAGCTGCTAGAGAAACAGAAGGAGGGCAAGAAGAGGATGAAACAGGTGGGGAACGTGGAGATTCCACAGGAAGCTTTCCTCAGCATGGTGCGGATCAACCGGGAAGAAGAGTAAGAGAGCAGTTATGGGGACAGATTTCAAATCTGTCCCCATAACTGCTTGATACCGTGAAAAGAAAGTAGAGCTTATGAGCGGAAAGCCGTTGGCCGTCTATCTACATGTGCCCTTCTGCGCCGAGAAGTGTACTTATTGCGATTTCCTCTCCTTTTCGGGGTCGCCCGAAGTGGTGCGACAATACCTTTGCGCCCTTGTACGGGAGGTTGAGCTGGTTCGGCCCTTGCTGGAATCGCGGGACATCGCCACCGTCTATTTCGGCGGAGGCACCCCCAGCCTGCTTCCCCTTGAAACTTTGGCCGAGCTTCTCCACCGCATTCTCCCCGATCCCAGCGACGAGGTGGAGGTGACCCTGGAGGCCAACCCCGGAACTGTCTCCTTGAACTCGCTCTCCTCATTGCGAAGGAGTGGCTTTAATCGGCTCTCCTTCGGCGTGCAGTCCTTGCGATCCGGCGAACTGAAACTGCTTGGCCGCATCCACAACGCCGCGCAAGCCAAAGAAGCGGTTCGTCAAGCGCGACAGGCCGGTTTCTCCAACCTCTCCCTGGACTTCCTCTTCGGCCTGCCTGGGCAAAGCCGCGGCGACCTGGTTCTGACCTTGATGGAAGCGCTTTCCTTGGAGCCTTCGCACCTCTCCCTCTATGCCCTCACCCTGGAGAAAGGAACTCCCCTGGCCCGTGCGGTAGCCGAGGGTCGTCTCTCCCTCCCCAGCGACGATGAGATGGCCGACACCTATCAGGCTGCCGCGGAACTCCTTGAAGGAGACGGCTTCGAGCGCTACGAGATCTCCAACTTTGCCAAGGGCGAGCCTCCCTCACCCTTCCGCTCGCGCCACAATCAAGTCTACTGGCATTACGGCGAGTACCTGGGCCTGGGGCTGGGAGCAGTCTCTTTCCTGGAGGGCACTCGCCGGCGCAACACCAACTCGCTGGAGGAGTACGCAGCAGCTATGGGGACAGATTTGAAATCTGTCCCCATAGCTGCTGCGCTCACCGCCTCCCATACAGGAAAAAGGGGGATGGCGGCCCTGCGGGAGGAGGCCATTCTCCACTTGCGGACCAGCGACGGCTTCGCCGAGGCTGACCTAGCCGCCCGTTACCCGAAAGCTTTCCCCCGATTCCGCGAGCGGTTGGAAAGACTTTATCAAGAGGGACTGATCTGGCACGATGGCGGGCGCTGGCGCCTCCCCCCAGCCCTTTTTTTCGTCTCCAACCAGATCTTTGTGCGCTTGCTCTAGCAGCACGCAAGCAATTCCACTCAGCTACGAGAGCGGATCACCGCCAGGCGCATGTCCTCCAAGAGAGGCAGGGGCAGTCGTTGGACGGTGACCTCCCAGTGGGGGTCTCCCAAGAAGAGGTCGATATACTGCGGGTTGTAGTACACGATGGTGGTCATCCGCTCCCCTCGCACCTGTATCAGGCGCTTTTTGAAGGCAGCCACCACTTCTCGCTCGAAGGGGTTGTAGAGGTAGAAATAGCTGCCCTCCTTGGGAAGGTACTGGCGGATGTCCAGGGTCCGGATCTCCACATTGGGATGGGAGGACATGCGCCTGCGCGTCCCTGCGGCGATGCGCTCGTTCACTTCAATCCCAATCATCTTGTTCTGGTAGCCGTGCCTTACTGCCCACAAGAGGACTCGCCCCTTGCCGCAGCCGACATCAACGAGGATATCGCTCTTTCCCAGGGGGACAGTGCGAAAGATGTGCGCCAGCACAGAATAATAGGTGCTCTCGGTAGCGAAGGCGCCGGGGGCCTTGGGTGAAGGGCGCACCGAGCCACCGAGAAAAGCGCCGCAGTACTTCAGATCGAGCAGGCCGTCCGAGACAAAATGGCCTATCACCCGTGCCACCCTCTTCAGGGCTAAACCCATCCCCTCATTCTGCTGGGCTCCCCGGCCCCTGCCACGCGTCTTCATCGATGTCGGTTCCTCTTGGGTTATTTCCCTTATTCTAGGGCAATCCCCGTCTCGGGGGGAAGCCT
>JAPLHV010000020.1 GCA_026389455.1 Coprothermobacterota bacterium | reverse complement strand
CTCCAGGATGACCGGGGTCACACCCAAGCTGACGATGCCCATGTTCTTCAGGTCGTCAGGGATGGTGGAGAGATCCTGCCCGCCGGCCCACAGTTCCAGGCCGCGCAGGGCGGAGTCGTTGAAGGACTTGTCACCGCGGCCCCCCACGTCTGTGACGAGGCCGACTTTGATGGCGCCTTCGGTAGGAAGCAAGCGGGCGCCGACCACTGCCGTCTCGGCGCGGGTCAGGTTGGCCAGCGGACGGAAGTTGCCGGTGGGGTCGCCTTTCATCAGGCCGGCCTTCATGGCGGAAGCCACAAAAGGCTTCGCCCAGTCGGAGATGGAAGCCCAGTCGGGAACAGTGACGGCCATATTGGCCATCTCATCGGCAGTGACGTAGGTGGTCTCGTTGATGTTTTTGGCTTTCACCAGGATCTTGGCCACTTCCTGGCGGGTGATGGGGTTGTTGGGAAGGAAGGTGCCATCCGGGTACCCACCCACCAGATTGTGCTGCGCGGCCGACATGACATATTTGAAGAACCAATCCGTCATGGCCACATCGCTGTAGGGAGAGGCGCCGGCAGGCGCCGGTTCCGGGTAGTTCAAGACGCCGGTGATGATCTTCAGGAACTCGGCGCGGGTGACCGTGTTGTCCGGCTTGAAGGTCCCGTCCGGGTAGCCGGCGATGTAGCCTAAGTCCACTAACTTCATGATGTCGGCTTCGGCCCAGTTGCCGGCGATGTCGGTGGGAGCGGCGGCGAGGGCAGACGGCAAGACCGGAAGCATAAACTGAGTCACTACAAGCAAAGTAACGAGCATACCTACTAGAAACTTCTTCATTCACAACCTCCTTTTTGATCTTCTACCTGGCTTGCCAGGATAATCCTAAACCCTTCCCCCCTTTCCTTTGGGTAAGTGATGGTTAAATTCGCTAGATTGATCGGATTTGTACATCCGTGCCTACCTAGACGGTGGTCACCTTAATCTTGGCTTTCAATTCTTCGATAAAAGCGCTCCAGGCGTCATTCTTCTTCTTATCCAAGATCGTGCTTTGGATGAACGCTTGCAATGTCTGCACCTCGTTCAACTTGAGTAGGTAGAACTGACTTCCATCACTCTCAATGGACGAGACTTCCCCGAGGGCTAAACTATCCAGGGCCTCTAGTTGCCAATCCTTCAAGCTCTTGCGGTTGACGGTTCCCATGTCCCCGCCATTCGCTCCGGTTACTGTGTCGGTGGAGGTGGTCATGGCCGCCTCGGCAAAGGTGGTGCCTGTCTTCACTAGATCCAGAGCAACCTGGGCTTGGCTGGGAGTATCAGTGGCAATCTGCTGGAAAGTGAAGTTCCATCGGTCGCCCAATTGAGCGGTGTAGCTGGGAGTGCGGGAGTAGACCTGGAATATTCCGAAGCCATTCTTGATGGGGATTAAACCGCTGACCTCGCCCAAGGGGATGGTGGAAGTGAAAACAGCCTGATCGAAGGCTTCTCCAAACTTGCCGACCTGTGCGCTAGGAGTGATCGTCCCGAGATCCCCCAGCTTATCGCGGCTCTCTTTGTCGTCCGAGTATTGCGTGACCGCATCGGCGAAGCTGGTCCCCGCCTTGATTTTAGCCAGGGCTTCTTCGCCGCGGGAAAGGGTCTGCTCTTCAGTCCGTCCGCCGTTTAAGGTAGAGACATTGTTCAAGAAGAGGAAACGGACGCCGGCTTGCGCTGGAGCGTCATAGCTCTTCCTCTGCTCCTCGAAGGCAGTCTTGATCTCATCCTCGTTGACCGTGACCGTTCCGGTCATTTTTTCATAGATTTGCTGGCGTTGCAGTTGGGTGGCGAAGTCCTGCACGACACTCTCCCAGGTGAGATTCTGCTGGGCCAGGGCTTGCTTGAACTGATCCTCTGTCATCTGGTACTGGGAGGCTGTCTTGGTGACCTCCTCCTGAATCTGGGCAGCGGTGGGGACAATCCCCAAGCGATCCGCTTCTTTAAGAGCCAATCGTTCTTGGATGGCAGCCTCCAGGGAACTGTCCCAGAGCATCTTATACTCCTGTGAGCCTTCGGTGATCTCCATCCCCTGTTGTTGCAGGCTGCTGGCCTGCTGGGTGAAGAGTTGGTTAACCTGGTCCCGGGTAATGGTTTCCGTTCCCACGTAGGCCAGGACACTCCCGCGGTAGCTTCCCCAGACTGTGACGACAACAGCGATCAGCACAACGGCCACGGCCAGGACTACTCCGATCATCTTCACCCGCGTCTCGTAAGCGGAGATCCGGGCATGGCCGCGCTGATGAATCTTTTTTTTCTGGGCGAGCTCTGCTTGCTTGCGTGCTTTTTGCTTTTTGCTCATAGATAATCTAGGCGAGCCTTCCTTTCTTTAATCGGCCCTTATTATACCAGAGTCCGTTTCTTGATTGAAAATCCTTTGGGCAATAAAAATGCACCAAAATGGTCTCTACCCGTGGAAAAAAAGTAAGCAACTCCGCCAAGCCTAAGCGTTGCACCGACCGCCAAGGCCCAGCGGATGCCAATCCAGTCAGCCAGAGCAACGCCTAGTAAGGGCAAAAGGATGGCTGTTAGATTCATAAAAAAGTTAAAAATGGCGATCCCGCGTTCCCGTGCGCCTGAAGGACATGTCTCCAAAAGGGTATTGAACGAGATTAAATTGAATCCGGACCAGCCGAACCCTGCCACCAGGTTAAACAATAAGAGAGGCCATAGTGAGTTCACCGAAGCATATAGCAAGGGAGTCAGGGACATCAGGATTAACGACCAAACCAAGGGAACGATCCCACCGAAACGATGGCTCCAGCGAGCCCATAGGGGATAAGCCGCCACTTGAGCCACCCCAGAGACGATTACTATTAAAGAAACCCAGATCGGCGATGCTCCCAGGTCGCGCAAAGTGTAGATGGTGAAGAGAGGGAGAGTGAACTGGAAGCCGACCTGGAACAACAGAGAACCGATCAGAAACTGCCGGTAGAGCGGATTGCCGCGAATGAGTTGACCAACCCCCACTCGGCTTGTGGGAATCTTCTCTAGGTGAAGCGGCTTTAACAAAAGCAATGTATAGACCTCGAATAGTGCGAAGAGAAAGGCAGAGGCGAAGACTACTCGGTAACTCCAGGGAAAAGCCAGCGCTTCCATCATCTGCCCGGCTGCCAGGGTGGCCAGGATGCCAAAGATAGAGATCAGTCGGTTCCGAGCCGAGAAGGCAGTGGCGCGTTTCTCTTGCGAGATCGATTCTCCGATCAAAGCAGTCCAAGACAAGCCGGACCAAGCGTTGGGCAAAGCAGCCAGGGCGACGAAAATCAATAGCAACCAGACGGAAGGCTGGAAGAAAGAGGCCAGGGCAAACAAGAGGTAGAACAGCCGGCCGGCTAGCGCCAATACGGCGGTGAAGCGCGTCTTGTCCCTCAGTCTTTCCACCAGGGGCAACCCCGGGAGAATGGTGAAGGTGGTTACCAAGGCCGGAAGGGAGGTAAGCAGGCCGAACTGGAATGAGCTGGCGCCGAGGTCTCGGGCATAGATGCCGAGGAAGTTGTTGACCATGTTACTGTTAATAGAAGCGAACAGCCCGTTCCAGTTGTTGGCCCGGATGTTTCGCTCCTCTATGCTAGCTGGGTTGCGGTTTTTCTTTCGCTTTCTCCCAAACATGATCCAATTCCTCGAGGCTCATCCTCGTTGTTTCCTTGCCGATACGGCCGGCGATCTCAACCACACGCTTGGAGCGGGCAAGGAACTTATCGGTAGAGCGGTGCAGCGCTTCCTCCGGGTTCAAGCGGAGGAAGCGGGAAAGATTGACAAGACTGAAGAACAGATCGCCAATCTCCTCTTCGATCTGGTCTGGTTTTTCCCCATGAACCGCTTCCTGCAGCTCCCGCCACTCCTCCCCTACCTTCTCCAGGACACCTGCGCTGTCCCGCCAATCGAGCCCCTGGAGGGAGGCTGTCTCTTGGATGCGTTCCGCTCGGCTTAGAGCGGGCATGTAACGCCGGGCTTTTTCCTCCCCGTTCCGCTGCTCCTGACTGTCTTTGATATCCTCCCACTGCTGCTCCACTCCATCCGGTGACAGTTCGCACCTCTGATTAAAGACGTGTGGATGACGCCGGACCAGTTTTCGGGTGATGCGGTGCAAGACTTGGGAAAGGGTAAATTCTTCCTCTTCCTCGGCAATCACAGCATGGAAGACGACCTGCAATAAGACATCGCCCAATTCTCCGGCCAGCGCTTCGCTGCATCCCTGGCGCACCGCTTCGATCAATTCCCAGGATTCCTCCAATAAATACTTGGTCAGCGAACGGTGTGTCTGTTGCCGATCCCAAGGACAGCGACTGCGCAAGGCGCGCATGATGCGGTTGAACTCCATAAATCGCTCCCCCTCTTCGGACTGAGCTCGTAGAAGATGAGGGGCAATTCTCTCCATGGCGCGGCGCAAGTCATCGTCCCGGCAACCTTTGATCAAGGCGCCTACGCGTCCTGCCGCTTCACCGAGGGAAATTCCTTGCGCAAGCAAGAAGAAGGAGAGGTAGGTTGCAGCCAAGGCGCCGCTACGGTCTGAACCGATCAGCACGGGGCGTTCCATCTCCCGCATCAGCAGGAGGAAGTCGAGGAACTGAATCAGGTCAGAGCGGGAAGGCCAAGGGCCTTCCGGCGGATGCTGGGTCAACTGCTCGAAGCTTGGTCCCCATGATGGGCTGGGACCATCTAGAAGCAAAGCCAAAGCGAAGATCCCTTGCTCCTCAAGATCCTCCCGACTAGGCAAGGCTGTCCCCTCCAATAAAGCCACACGTTCAGGCAACAACCAGTGAATAGCCCCCGGCAGCATGACAGCCCCCGGCAGCATGACAGCCCCCGGCAGCACGACAGCCCCCGGCAGCATGACAGCCCCCGGCAGCATGACAGCCCCCGGCAGCATGACAGCCCCCGGCAGGGTGTCCTGGATCATTAGCCCGCTTCCTGGGTGGAAACAGCCACCCCAGCTTTGATAGGGGCGGGCTTGTGGTCGGCAAGGATCCGCAGCAGCTCTTCGGCGCGGTCAAGGGCATTTCCCAGCTCATCTTCCTCAAGACGAAGGTAGAAGTCGGCTTCTCGTATTTTGAAGCGCTTGGGGAAGCGGCGCGCCAGCAAGACGAGACGCTCCGGGTCGAAGAACGGCTCCGGCCCGACCTCGAAAACGAGAAGGTGGTCGTCCAGACGTACCCGTTCGATTCCGGCTTTCTCAGCCATTAAACGCACACGGCTTACCCGCAGAAGATTCTCCAAGGGAAGAGGGATCGGCCCGAAGCGGTCACGCAATTGCTGGGCGACCTGACCCAACTCGTTCTCTCCGTGGATCTCCGGTCGCCCCAGAGAAGCGAGCCGCTCGTACAATTCCATCTTGCTCCCCTCGTCAGGGATGTAGTCGGATGGGATGTAAGCGCTGATCTCCATCTCCAAGACGCTGTGCGAAATAAGTGGGATCTCTTCCTCGTCCGTCTCAACCGGTATCGCCTCTCCCTTTCGCAGCCGGTCCATGGCCTCCTCCAACATCTGCCGGTACATTTGATAGCCGACGTTGATCATAAAGCCGTGCTGTTCTTCCCCAAGCAGATTCCCTGCTCCACGTATCTCCAGATCGCGGGTGGCGATCAAGAGGCCGGCCCCGAGGGTCGTGAAATCGCGAATCGCTTCCAGGCGTTTCTCGGATTCTTCGGACAATGCGCGGCGCTTGGGGTAAAGGAAATAGGCGTATGCATGAATGTCGCTGCGCCCGACCCGCCCGCGCAATTGATAGAGCTGAGCCAAACCAAGGTTCTGGGCGTCTGAGACGATCAATGTGTTGACATTGGGGAGGTCGATCCCACTTTCGATAATGGCAGTGCAAAGAAGGATATCGAATTGACCTTGGGCAAACTCCCACATCGTCTTCTCTAACCTGTCCTCAGCCATCTGACCATGCGCGGTGGCAATGCGGGCGTCCGGGAGAAGAGATTGAAGGCGAGCGTGCAACCTTGGCAGTCCATGTATTCGGTTGTGTACCACGAAGGCCTGCCCGCCCCGTTCGATCTCTCGCAAGAGGGCGCTGCGGACGATTCCCTCATCTGCCTCCACAACATATGTCTTCACTGGAAAACGGTTGGCCGGCGCGGTTTCGATCATGCTCACTTCGCGGATCCCCAAGAGGCTCATCTGAAGTGTGCGGGGAATGGGCGTAGCGGACAAGGTGAGAACATGCAAGTCCCCCTTCCACTCACGTATGCGCTCCTTTTGAAGAACCCCGAAACGTTGCTCTTCATCGATGATCAACAACCCCAGATCTTTGAACTGGACGCGCTTCCCGAGCAAGCTATGGGTTCCGATGAGGATGTCGACGCGACCTTCGACCACCTTTTGAAGAATCTCTTTCTGTTCTCCTTTTGAGCGGAAGCGGGAAAGCATTTCCGTTTGCACCGGGAAGTGACGCAATCGCTCTTGAAAGGTATTGAAGTGCTGCTGGCAGAGTATTGTCGTAGGGGCCAGAAAAGCCACTTGCTTATTGGCTAAAACGGCGCGGAAGGCGGCACGCAAAGCTACTTCCGTCTTACCGTAGCCGACGTCGCCGCAGATCAAGCGGTCCATCGGTTTTTGCCGTTGCAGATCCCTCATGACATCCTGAATGGCTCTCTCTTGGTCTGCTGTCTCGGGAAAGGCGAAAGTCATGGAGAGATCTTCTTCCCAAGGCTGAACCTCGGGATAGGGCTCGGGAGCGGCGACCTCTCGGGCGGCATATAGCTCCAGCAGTTGATGTGCAATTTCAGCCACTGCCCGTCGTGCTTTGCGTTTGGTGCGCGCCCAATCGGTGGAATGCAGGCGGGACAAAGAAGGCAGCTTGACGTTGTCTCCTAGGTACTTGGCCACCAGATAAATCTGTTCACTGGGAACATAAAGTTTGTCCTGGTCAGCGTAGGAGATCTGGATGTAGTCTCGAGAAAGACCATCGATCTCCAGAGTGGCCAGTCCCTGGTAACGCCCGATCCCGTATGTCTCATGAACGACCAGATCCCCTGGTTTCAGCTCTTCCCAAGAGCTAAGAATCTTCGCTTCGCGGTAACGGCGCTCGCTTTTTGGTTTTCGCCGCCAACCGAACAACTCCATCTCGGAGACGAGGGTTAATTCCAAGGAGGGAAGTGTGAAACCAGGCGCAGGCGCCGTTTTCCACAGATAAGCCGCTCCTGGTTGCAGATCTTGAGCCCAATCCATCTCTTCAAGCGGAAGATCCTGGCTGCGAAAGAGATCCTGGTAGCGGGCTATCCCTCTGCCGGCAAGGATCACCCGCCGCCCTTCCTTTAACCATCCCTTCATCACTGGAAGAAAATCGGAGAGTTGCCCCTGGTATGAGGGCAAGGCTTGGTAAGGGAAATCGACATCTCCCCCGAAGGAAGAAAAGGAGAGGGACGGGAAAGAGTGAAAAACAGCCTGAAGCGACCACCAATCGGGAAGCAAGGGAAACTCAGCGGTCTGGCCGGCGCCAATCTCCCAGGACACCCTGCCGGGGGCTGTCGTGCTGCCGGGGGCTGTCGTGCTGCCGGGGGCTGTCGTGCTGCCGCGGGCTGTCGCGCTGCCGGGGGCTGTCGTGCCATACGGGACTGCCTCGCCTTGATCAAGAGCGCTGCGGTAGGACATTTCACTGGCGCGCCGCGTCTCCTCGAAGGCTTGCTGCAGTTTCCCTTCCTCTTCCGATAGAATCAAGGTAGAAGGGAGCAAATGAGATAAAAGACTAGCTACGGGAGAGAAGAAAGGGTGATAATATTCTTCCCCAAGAAAGTGCATTCCCTTTTCCAACAATCTCAAGTCAGACCCGACCGTCTCCTCTAGAAACCGAGCCTCGCTGGTCCGAAGGCGCTCGCGCAGCCTCTTGCGCTGGCGAGACAAGCCGGCTTGGATTGCCGCCAACCCTTCCTCATGAATCGAGAAAGCCCGCCAGGGGAGCAGCAGCGCTTCCTCAACCTGCCCTTCGGAAACTTGCGCACTGGGATCAAAGAGTCGTATCGAAGCCAAGACGTCTCCTTCGAATTCGAAGCGCAATGGAAGGGGTGAGCTTGGCGTGAACACATCAACGATGGCGCCTCGCTGGCTGTATTCACCGAGCGCTTCCACTCGGGCGCTTCGGCTATAGCCCGCCCCGTTGAGGAAACTCAGGAAGTCCTCACGCCACACCTCTTGGCCGAGACGAAATGCCATGCGCTGTTGGTTGAAATAGCTGGGTGAAGGGCAAGGCTGAAGCAAGGATCTCAAGGTTGCGCAGACTACCGGCAGACGATCTCCCCGGAGCTCCCACAGCGTGCTCAGGCGAGTTGCAAGAGTAGTCGAATCAGCAGGAGCTTTCTCGCCAAAGTGCGGTTTCAGCGCTGGAAAAGGGTACACTGGAAGGCCCCACTCGGCCAGCAAGGATGCTGTCCTCTCCATCGGTTCTCCTTCTGCAAAGAGCAACAGCAGAGGGCGCTGCAACGACTGATAAATAGCGTAAATGAGAAGTGGCCGAAGACCTTCCCCCACCTGACCTAGACGCTGAGGATGACCTGCTTCCAAGCTGCTGATCAGCTTCCGCATACCTTGTTCAGAGAGAAGCAACGAGGCGAGATTCATGGGGCGAGGAGGTTCTTCTTGTTGAAGCGGTTCATGCACATCGCGATACCCTCCTCTAGCCAGCAGTCGATACCGCGTTGAGCTTGCTCGATTAGCGCCGGAAGACAACCTTCATCCTCCGGCAAGAAAGGTTCGAGGATAAAATCTAGAGCTTTTTTCCCAGCTTCTCGACCTACGCCGAAGCGAAGCCGATCAAATTCAGCTTTTCGTACGTATTGCAGGATCGACGCCACCCCTTGGTGACCTCCGGAGGAGCCTCCATGCTTGAAGCGGATCTCGCCCAGCGGCAGGTCTGCATCATCGTGGATCACCAGGATCTCCTCCGCCTGGATGTGATAGAAACTACTGGCCCCGGCAACAGCTAGTCCGGACAGGTTCATAAAAGTCTGCGGTAGGAGAAGCAACCACCCTTCTCCTACCGCGATCTTTCCATGAAAACGCTTCCTCCAAGGAAGAACCCGTCGTTCCTCAGCAAAGGCTTGGGCGATGCGGAAACCGATGTTGTGCCGGCTGCACCGGTATTCCGTCCCCGGATTGCCCAGACCGACGATCAGTCTAGCCCCCGGCATCTTGACAGCCCCCGGCATCTTGACAGCCCCCGGCATCTTGACAGCCCCCGGCATCTTGACAGCCCCCGGCAGGGAGACTACAGCCCCCGGCAGGGAGTCCTTCAAGATTACGCTTCTTTGGCAGTCCTCTCGGCAGATTTGCTAGGAGCTTCCGCCACGACAGCGGGTGTCTCAACAACCTCTTCCTTCTCGGGTGGAATCAAAGTAACTACAGCCGTGCCGGCATCGGTGACGAGTCTTACTTTCTCTGGAAGAACCAAGTCTGCGGCGAATAGGCTATCACCGATGCCCAACCCGCTGACATCTACTGCCAGGTAACTAGGGATGTCCATCGGCAGGCACTCTACTTCAACTTGGTGAAGATTCTCTTGCATAATGCCGCCCTCCTTGACGCCGATAGGAGTTCCGCGCAAATGGAGCGGTACATGGGCGCTGATCACTAATTCCAGGGAGATGGCATGAAAATCAATGTGCTGGATGGTTCGGTAGACGGGCTCGCGCTGCAGTTCCTTCACAATCGTCACGACTGGTTTGGTTTCACCCTCTACCAGTAAGCTGAAGATGGCGTTGGAGCCACTCCGCTCCAGTGCCTTGACGAAGCCTTTGTGATCAACGGCGATGGCTATCGGCTCAATGTTTTTGCCATACACGACAGCGGGAATCCATCCCTGCCGCCGTAAGCCGTGTGTTTCCCCCTTGGTTGTGGCAGCCCTTCGGGATGCCTCTAATCGGACTTCTGCCATGAATATTCTCCTTTCCTAATACAGGGCGATTTGTTCGGATGAACCGTAGCTGAAGAGGTCTGAGATGGAACGGTTCTCGCGGATGCGGGTGATCCCTTCCCCCAAGAGCGGCGCCACGGAGAGGACCTTAATCTTGTCGATCATCTTTTCAGGGGGGATGGGAACAGTATTGGTCACCACTAATTCGGCAATTGGAGAATCGGCAAGCATTTTCACCGAGTCGCCACAAAGGACCGCGTGGGTGCAAGCAGCGATGATCTGCCGCGCTCCGGCCTTATAGATCGTGTCGGCAGCAGAGAGCAGCGTCTTCCCGGTGGTAATCATGTCGTCCACCAGGACTGCCACCTTCCCGCTGACGTCCCCGATCACTCCCATCGTTTCCACTCGGTCAGGGCCCATGCGACGCTTCTCAACGATGGCCAGGGAGTAGTTCAGTTTATCCGAGAGAATGCGGGTTCGGGGAACCCGGCCGATGTCGGGTGAGACCACTACTGCCTCTTGCAGACCTTTTTTCTTAAGGAAGTAGTCTTGAAAGAGCAGGCTGGCTGTCAGATTGTCGAAGGGGATGTTGAAGAAGCCCTGGATCTGGCCGGCATGAAGGTCAACAGCCACCACTCGATTGGCTCCGGCCACCGTCAACAAGTCGGCCACCAATTTAGCAGTGATCGGCTCTCGCGGCTTGGTCTTGCGATCCTGGCGACCGTAGCCGTAGTATGGCACGATGGCGGTGATGCTCCTGGCCGACGCTCGTTTCAGCGAGTCGATCATGACCAGCAATTCCACCAAGTTCTCGTTGACGGGTGGGCAAGTCGGCTGGAGGAGGAAGACATCCTGTCCGCGCACGCTCTCTTGGCAACGGACATGGATCTCGCCGTCCGGGAAGCGCGATGCTTCCATGGCGCCGAGAGGAATATGGAGAAAATCGGCGACCTCTTGGGCCAGGGCTAGATTGGCATTCCCGCTGAATAGATGAAACTCCCTGCCGGGGGCTGTCTGCTCTTCCAAGCTCATCGTTCCTCTCCTCGATTGGACAGGCCTTGCATGGATGACAGCCCCCGGCAGCACGACAGCCCGCGGCAGCGTGTCCCGTCCGGGATGACGGCGTCAACTAAATGCAGGAAGGGTCCCAGCACACAACCTTGACCGATACGGCAGGCGCCTTCCAGAACAGTAAAAGGCTTGATCACGGTATCCGGCTTCAAGCGCACTTCCCAGTCCAAAGAGACGCTGCTCGGGTCTTCCATGGTGACTCCTGCTCTCATCCACTGGCGCAATATGCGGTCATGCAAGATACGCCGGCATTGACTTAACTGCACTCGATCATTGACTCCGATGATGGGAATATCATCTACTCTGACAACTTGCACATTTCCCGCTTGCCGCATCATCGGCAGCACATCGTTCAGGTAATACTCGCCTTGGGCGTTTTCGGGGCAGAGACGCTCCAGGTAGTCGAAGACCGCCGGTAGAGAAAATGCGTAGACTGAAGTGGACGCCTCATGGATAGTCTTCTCGGCGGGGCCGGCATCCGCTTCCTCAATGATCGAGTCGAAGGCGCCATCGGCATTGCGACGAACACGCCCCAGGAGAGAAGGATCCTCCACATCAGCAGTCAGAACTGAACCCAAACACTTCGATTCCTGGTGAACTTCCAACAAACGAGAGAGATGATCGGCTCGCAATAAAGGGATGTCTCCCGGCAAGACCAGCAATGTCCCGGTCTCCTCACTCAAGACTTCCCTGGCTTGCTGCAAGGCGTGTCCAGTCCCAAGCTGGTGATCCTGCCACACATAACGGTAGCCGGACCCGATTTGCTCTTGCACCTGTTCCCCACCATAGCCGACGACGATCACTGTCTGCGCCAAGTTCAGCGGTCTTAAGGAATCCAAGGCGTAGGAAATCATCGGCCGCCCCAGTAAGGAGTGCAAGACCTTGGGGAGTGCGGATTTCATTCGCTTACCCATGCCAGCTGCCAACACGACTGCGTACAAGCGCTCTTGCATGATCCTCACTTGTTCGTTTTGGCTGGGGAGGATGGGCTCGAACCACCGTCGGCGGATCCAAAGTCCGCTGTCCTACCACTGGACGACTCCCCAGCGAAAAATACCTGACGAGTTCCAGCATCCGCTTCGACTCGGTTCAGACGTTCTTTTCGAAAACTATGGTACCCCCAGGCGGAATTGAACCGCCGTCTTCGCCTTGAAAGGGCGATGTCCTCGGCCACTAGACTATGGGGGCGCAAAAAGCCGGAGATAGTCTACCCGATCGCATCCTCCCTCGCAAGGTCGCGATCCCAGGGGCTGTGTGGAGTCGCTCCTTGCGGTGCATTAGCAGCCAGCCTGCGGCAGCATGTCTTCTTCTGCCGAAGGCTGATTAGTCCAAGGAACGAATCAGAATCTTTCCTCTATCATAGATGCCCAGAGGCATCCTTTCGGTATTGGCGTAATAACCGATCTGACCGCGCCAGTCGATCCCGATAAGGCCTCCTGCGAAGGTCCGCGGATCCTCAGGCAGAAGAGTGGCGACAGCTTTCAAGACAGGCTCCCGGCGCATCATCTGAACTGCGCGGAAAGCCAGTAAACGGCGCATGATCTGTTCCCCGTGGCCGGTAGCGGCGGCGCCTCCCCAACGAGAGGCAAAAAGCCCAGCTCCTAAGATCGGCGTGTCGCCAACCCGGCCCGGGAGCTTCCCAGCCAAACCTCCGGTGGAGCAAGCCACTGCCAACCGCCCACTTCGGTCTCTGGCTACTGCTCCAACCGTATCACTGCAACGCTGCAACCCTCGGAAATTCTCCAGGTGGGGAAGAAGATTGGCCTGCCCCTGGCCAACGATCTCACGCCATAGAGACCGTTGCGAGTCTGTGGTCGGATCGTAGGGAGGAAAACCGCAGGAGCGAGCAAACCTCGTAGCGGCTTCCCCCACCAGGAGGAGATGATCGGTGCGCGTCATCACTTCACGCGCCACATCGATCGGGTGCTGCACATTCTCTAGAGCCGCCACCGCCCCGAACATCCCTTCGCTGGTCATCACGGCGGCGTCCATCTGGGCTTTCCCGTCAAGATTCAAGGAAGAACCGGACCCACAATTGAAAAGAGGGTCATCCTCAAGAACCTCAATGGAGGCAATGACTGCTTCCAGCGCGTTTTCCCTCTCTAGTGCGGCAATCCCGCGGTCAAGCGCCCGTCGCATACCCTCTTGATAACTTTCACCGGAGACCTCGCGCCAAGATCCCCCATGATCGTTCCAAGCCCCACCGTGGACGATAAGTTGCATGATGCCGCTTACCCCATTGCCTTTATAGCAAACAAGGTGGTCTGATTCTTCTACGCATCGAGCGTCAACTGCCCATTTTCTATAGTTCCCCAGAGCATCGCTTCCGCGTTGAAGGCCTGAGCCATGCGCCCTCGCCAATCGATTCCGATTAAACCGCAGCTACAACCCTGCTCCTTGGCTTCTCTCACCAGACGCGAGATCACTTCCCCGGCAGGGTGAAGCCGCATCTCCTCTACTGCTTCGAAGCAGAGAAGTTGCCGCCAGATTTGCTCGCCATGCCCTGTGGCTGACGCGCCTCCCCAGCGCGAGGCATAGGTTCCGGCGCCCAAGATAGCCGAATCTCCGATGCGTCCGGGAGCCTTGGCGGCGTACCCTCCTGTGGAAGTGGCGACAGCGATGCGACCCATCCGATCGCGAGCCACTGCACCGACGGTTCCCTTCGCCTCTTCCCCTAGAAAGCTGTGCAGTTTGGGAAGGAAAGCGCTGCCCTTGCGTTTGACATCCTCCAGCTCATCCCTACGGCTCTCAATAACAGGATCGTAAAGTGGGTATCCCCAGAAACGAGCCAGGCGTTCTGCTCCATCTCCGACGATCAAGAGGTGGTCCGTCTCCTCCATCACACGCTTGGCAAGCAAGATGGGGTGCTCGACCCGTTTTACAGAGCCCACTGCTCCAAAACGATCCTCGCTGGTCATGACGGAGGCATCCATCTCCGCCTCTCCGTCCAAATTCAAAGCAGACCCGGTCCCGCAGTTGAACAACGGGTTTTCCTCAAGAGAGAGGACGGCTGCCATGACGGCTTCCAAAGCGCCTTCCTTCTCCAGTACAGCGAAACCACGGCGAAGGGCTTCTTCCACTCCCTCTCGGTATGACCGGGAATTACGGACTTTCCCGGCTCCTCCGTGGACAATCAGTTGGCACACGATTCCTTCTCCGGCCTCAGCACGATGACTTGATCGATCTTCCTTCCTTGGGTCGCCTGAGATGCGTGAAGGTTTTGGTGAGCCGTGCAGGACTCGAACCTGCGACCCCCTGCTTAAAAGGCAGATGCTCTACCAACTGAGCTAACGGCCCACGCGTACTGCCAGCGCTGGAACAAGCCCTAATTATAGGAAAAAAGGGGCGAACCGGCAAACCAGCCACTTTTTACCTACACGGTGCAGCAGGGTCGTTTTCAGGCTTCACACTCTAGCTCTCAAACCCTGCTTAGAAGGACTCACCGTGGGCGCCCAAGTTCTCGAAGCGGGTGTATTCTTTGATGAACTTCAACTTGATGGTTCCGATTGGCCCATTGCGCTGCTTGGCGATGATGATGTCCGTGGCGCCGGTTTGATCGCCGCTCTCACGTGTTTTGTAGAGATCCTCTCGGAAGAGCATTAAGACCGTGTCTGCATCTTGTTCAATGGAACCGGACTCTCTCAAATCTGATAGTTGAGGCTTCTTCCCCTCGCGTTTCTCCACCTCACGGGAGAGCTGTGAGACGACGATGATAGGGACTTGCAGTTCTCGGGCGAGGTTTTTCAGACCACGCGTCATCTCAGAGATCTCTTGCACGCGATTCTCGGCCCGGGTCCGGTTGGACATCAACTGCAGGTAATCAACCACGACGATTCCCAAACCTCGTTCCATCTTCAAGCGCCTCGTCTTGACACGAATCTCCATGAGGGTGATTCCGGGTGTATCGTCGATGTAGATGGGGGCTTGGTAAAGCTCTGGCACCGAGTTGCTGAGGCGCTCCATGTCTTCGTTGCTGAGGAAGCCCGTGCGCACCTTTTGGGCATCGACGCGCGCCTGGGAACAGATCATCCGCTGGACCAACTGTTCTTTGCTCATCTCCAGTGAAAATATGGCGACAGGAAGCTTCTCCCTCAATGCGACATGTTCGGCCACATTGAGGCAGAAGGATGTCTTGCCCACCGAGGGTCGAGCGGCCACGATGACCATGTCGGAAGACTGGAAGCCGGCGGTCATGCGATCCAGGGCGTCGAACCCGGTCCGTACGCCGGTGGTCAAGCGCTTATTGTGGAATAGATTATCGATCCGCGCATATACCTCGGTAACCAATCCCTTGATCTCCACGAAATCCGTGGAAAGGCGCCGTTGGGCAATGGCGAAAACCAGTTTTTCGGATTGGTCGATCAATTCCTCAAGGGGGGTGTCCGTGTCGTAACCAAGGGCAGCGATTCTCGTTCCAGCCTCAATGAGGCGACGCAGAACGGATTTTTGTTCGACAATGCGCGAATAGTAGAGTGCATTTGAGGCAGTTGGAACCACCGAGGCAAGGGAGGCAATGTAGGAACTCCCCCCCACCGTCTCCAGCTTTCCTTGATTGCGCAGGCTATCCACTACCGTCACGATATCGACCGGCTCCCCACGTTCCAATAGGTCGGCGATAGCCGAGAAGATGATGGCATGCGGTTCACGATAAAAATCGATTGGGCTAAGTATCTCCAGAACCTGGGCGATCACATCCCGATCCAACAGCAAGGAACCTAAGACCGCCTGCTCCGCGTCTAGATTGTGGGGAGGTAAACGGGAGAGCTCAGTAGACAAGGCTCTATTCCTTCGCTTTTACTTCCAGCTCGACCTCGATGGTCAGCTCTCGGTGCAGTTTGATGGGGATTCTGTGCTTACCAAGAGTGCGAATCGAATCCTCTAGCAGCACCCGCTTTCGTTCGACGGAAATCTGACAAGTGGAGAGAATCGCCTCGACGATATCTTGTGCAGTCACAGACCCGAATAGCTTACCGCTCTCCCCTGCCTCGGTGAGAAACACCAATGGTTTCCCTTCTATCACAGCGGCAATCTTTTTTGCTTCCGCCAGCTCTCGGTCTTCGCGCTTCTTCCAGCCGGACTTGCGTTGCTCAAGGGTGCGCAAGGCGCCATCAGTAGCCTCCTCGGCCAACTGACGGGGGATGAGGTAGTTGCGGGCATACCCATCTTTCGTATCTATCAGGGCGCCTTGTTTCCCCAGTTCTGGGTGGTCTTTTAAAAGAATAACCTTCATTCTAGTTGACCACGTACGGCAAGAGAGCCATCACGCGAGCCCTCTTGATGGCGCGGGTTAAGGTCCGCTGGTGTTTGGCGCAATTCCCGGTGACGCGGCGAGGGATAATTTTGCCTTTTTCGCTAAGGAACTTGCGCAAACGGTTGGCATCTTTGTAATCGATGAAAAGGTTCTTTTCAGCGCAGAATGCGCAGAATTTCTTGCGGGGCCTTCTATCTTTGGCGCCGCGGGCACGGCGTCGCCGCGGGTCCATGGGCTTTCTAGAATCCATCGTTTTTCTCTCTTCCTAGCCTACAAACTCGTCGTTAGAACGATCGGTCGAAAAATCGTCGGGTGGAAAGGTCTCGCTCTCCTCGATTGAGGGAGAAAATGGCTCGGAACCGCTGTCAGAGGTGGTGGCCGGTCGGTCAAGGAAAGTCACTGAGGTGGCAGTGATCTCCACCCGATAGACTTTCTGGCCATCTTTCTCGTAGGTGCGGCTGGTCAAGCGTCCCTCCACCAAGGCTCTTCTCCCTTTCTTCAGGAAGTTGGCCACGTTCACTGCTTGTTTCTTCCACACCACCACATTGAAAAAATAGGCATTCTCCCGACGCTCTCCACTCTGCGTGGTGTAGTTGTCGTTCACTGCCAAGCGAAAGGTCGCCACCGAGACGCCGGCCGCGGTATACCGCAACTCGGGGTCAGCGACCAAGTTTCCCATCAAAATGACATGGTTGATCATGAGGTCCGACCCATCACTGTCGCACGAACATGAATCGAATGACTTCCGGCGCCAGCGTCATTTGGCGTTTGGCCTCAACGATACTGGACGGGGTGCCTAGGAGGGTAAAGATGAAATAATACCCCTCGTTCTGCCGCTGGATGGGAAAAGCCAATCTACGCTTCCCCCAGCGGTCCACTTTGCTTACCTCGCCACCTGTGCTGGTGATGATCTCTTGCACCTTCTCTGCCAGCTTGTCAGCCTCTTCCGGGGCCAGGGCGGGGGAGGCGATCAGACATACTTCGTATGGACGCACTCTGTTCACTCCCTTCGGGATTTGCTCCGTTGTTCGGAGCAGGGTTGGTGACAGCCTTGTATACTATCATGAATGGCTCTTCGTGCCAAAAGTTAAGAAGTTGGAGGTGTCTCCGGCAGAACAGCAAGGGCAGGTATTCTCTCTGTAGTCGAGACGGCAAGCAATTCCCCATCTTTTGCCGTCAGTTCCAATTTCTCCAATTCACCTGCCCGCTTTCCCTCCTTCAGAAAGAAGTAGCGCTGTGCGTAGTAGCCGGCGGCCAACCCCCATAATGTGCTGATGAAAACCATCAAGGCGGGCAGTGTGACCCGTGCCGGGTCCACGAAGACCCCTGCTAGTTCTGCCCCCAACTGACTGAAGGAAGCATAGGTCGTGTAAAGAAACAGTGTGAGAAACTCACTGAGGAAGACAAAGGAGAAAGAGGCCAAGGCGCTCCAACCCGTGGAGAGGGTGAGTAGACCGCCGAGGGTGGCGAATAAGAGATAGAGGGAGAGGCGGAAGATCTGCGGGGAGCCAAGAAAAGTGATCGAAGCAGTGGGGAGCCAATTGTAGTAGAGGGCCAAGGCATTGAGGAAACCGAGGATCAAGGCAAAGAGGAACCAAAAAGGGCCTGCGGCTGTTTGTACTGTCACTTGGTGCTTCCGGGCTTGAACCATATAGCCCAACAGTCCGGCAGCATGCTCAGCGTAAAACGAGACAAGGAAGACGCTTAATAAGACGGCGGCGAGGACTGTTGAGTAATTCACCAGGTTGAGGAGTTCTAGCGCGGGCGGGAAGAGAAAGACAACTGCTCCATAGGCTAGAAAGGTTATCAGCAGCCCAAGCGAAGCCCAACCCCAACGACGCAGGATCAGAATCGAAAGAAGCGTCCAGAGCAGGATCAGGACAAAGCAGAAAACCGGCATCCAACTGCGGTATGGTTCGATGAAGAGATTGCCAAAGTAAGCATACTTGCTTTCAAGAGCCCAAAAGACGCCCAATCCAAGATCGATCAGTAAAATGATGAGATTTCGAATAATCATTGCTTCTCACCTTCATGCGTGGATTTTTCTACATCATAGCACCCTGGCTTCCCAGCGCCACCATTCTTGCTCTCTTCCGAGGGACAAGAACTCAGCTTTTTACGAACTCGCTTCTCCAACTGGGAACGGGGCAGTAAAACAAGATGTCCGCAGCCCAAACAGCGGATGCGAATATCTGCCCCCAGCCGAACCACTTCCCAGCGATCTGAGCCGCAGGGGTGCTTCTTTCGCAGGAGCAGCAGATCACCCATGGTCAAAAGCAATACTGGGCGCATTAGAATTTCAGGGAAGACTGATCGGTGTGGCGTAAGATCTGACGTGGTTTAGAACCGTTCGCCGGCCCCACGATACCGCGCCGTTCCATGAGATCAATCAGTCGTCCAGCCCGTGCATAGCCGACCTTCATCTTGCGCTGCAACATCGAGGCCGAACCTTCCCCGGCTTGCATCACCCACTGCACCGCCTCCTCGAAGAGAGGATCGTCCTCTTCTTCCTCCCAATCCTTACCCTCAGCTTGAAGAATGGGCAGAGGGCGAAGCGGATTGTCCTGGTTCTGTTCTTTCCAGAAGGCAACAACCTGGTCGATCTCTTCCTCACAGATGAAAGCGCCTTGAAGTCGGACCGGCTTTGGGTAGTTGACCGGGTAGAATAGCATATCTCCACGCCCCAACAACTTTTCTGCGCCATTCATGTCCAAGATCACACGCGAGTCCATCTGAGAAGCTACGGCAAAAGCGATGCGAGAGGGGATGTTCGCCTTGATGATGCCGGTGATGACGTCCGTAGACGGGCGCTGGGTGGCCACGATTAGGTGGATGCCGGTGGCGCGGGCTAATTGGGCCAAGCGGATGATGTATTTCTCCACGTCGGCGGGGGCGATCATCATGAGGTCATTCAATTCGTCGATCACAACAACATAGTACGGCAAGGATTCTCCCAAATCCTGCTCTTTCAACTTCAGATTATATGCTTCAATGTCTCGCGCCCCTATTTCGGAGAACTTCACCAAGCGGCTCTCCATGTCGCTGACGATCTCTTTCAAGACGGCTCCTGCTTGCTTGACGTCCATAACCACCGGGTAAAGAAGGTGCGGCAACTCACGATAGTTGTACAATTCCACTCGTTTTGGATCAATGAGGACTAAGCGAACTTCATCCGGAGTGGAGTGATAGAGAATGCCGGAGAGGATAGAGTTGATGCAGACGCTCTTCCCGCTGCCGGTTGCTCCCGCTACGAGGAGGTGAGGCATCTCTCGCAGCTCTCCGACTATTGGGTGACCGCTGATGTCCTTTCCCAGGGTCAGGGGAATGCGGAATGTCCGCTTTTGAAACACCTCGCTCTCCACGATCTCACGCAAATAAACAGTGGAGATCTTCTCTGAAGGCACTTCGATCCCTAGCACCGATTTTCCTGGGACGGGCGCCTCAATTCGGACACCCGTCGCAGCGAGAGTCAAGGCGATGTCGTCGGAAAGGCTTAGGATTCTAGAGACCTTCACCCCGGGGTCCAGTTGCAGCTCGTAACGTGTGATAGCCGGCCCCACTTCGATATTCACCACGTGTGTGCCGATGCCAAAACTATTTAACTTATCCTCCAGGATCTGCGCCACATTGCGTGTCTCCCGCCGGGAGATCTTGGGATTCTCTTGAACCGGCTTTCGCAACAATTCGAAAGGAGGCAAGCGGTAGGTAGGGGGAACGAGAGAAGTTGACGACGTCTTTGATGCCCTTTCAAGGGGTGCTTTCCGCTCCAGAGTGGAAGAGATCTTTGGACGATGCGGTTTGGCCTTCACTTCTGGGGTGTCTTTCAGGGAAGGCGCCTCTATCGAGGAGACGACGATCTCCCCCTCTTTACAGGCTTTAACCCGTTTCTGTCGCGTCTTCCACCAACCCAAAAGGCCCGGCCAGAAGAGTGTGGAGAAACAGGCCAATAAAAGGAAACACATCAGGAGGTAGGCAATCCACCCAAGGGTATTGAAAATCCCCACCACCCACCAACCCCGGCTGATAATACCGACGATCATCAGGACAAGCAGAGAACCCAAACCAAAGGCGAACAGGAAGCGCAAGCGACCTTTTTGCAGGTTTCTCCAAAGGAGAAAACCAGCCAATAGAAAGAAAAAAAAGAGCGGTAGATCCCAAGCCAAGGCGCCCCAGAAGAAGGCGGTAACGCGAGGGAGATAGTAAGCCAAGACTGCGATGGCAACAATGCCAAGGATGGCCAGCATCACCCATACCAGGGCTCGTTCCTGCTGGTGGGGGTCGCGCCGTTTGCTTCCCCCGCTTTTATTTACTTTTCTTCTCGCTGGCGACGGTGTGGCCATGCAGCCTCTCTTCCGCCTTCCCACCGGCTTTTCTTTGGGAGACTCGCTTCTGCATCTGGCGCTTCTCACCCTTCCCCTTGACTGCCTTCGTCAAAGTCCTTCCCGCCCCCATCTTTCCCTTTCCGGTCGTTGGAGTTCCGGGCGCTGCTTTCCTGAGAAGGAGGGGAGGGGAGTCAGCTTTCGGTGCGACTGCTAGCTCCTCCTCCAACTTTTGCGCATGGTTCCGCTGTGGCGATAGAAGGATCGGACCGCCGCCCTCCAGTACACTGACCAGAACCAGGGGGCGTCGCCTCAGTCTCTTGGCTAGGAAGCGTTCGGTTTGTTCCTGAATCTTCTCCTCAATTCGCAATAGGGACGACGCATGCGTCGCCCCACCCTCTTCCTCGATCATCTTCCGTAGAAGGGCAGTGATCTGATTGTTCAGGAGGATCTCCCAGACAACCCAGTCCTTCTCCTGGAGAAGACCGCGGGTGGTAAAAAGGGGGCCGCTGAAGATCTTCCTCGCATCGAGGGAGACCACCGCAGTTACTACCAGCACTCCTTCTTGAGCGAGAGCCCGACGGTCCCCGATCACTTCACTTTTCACCTCGTCAATACAAATACCGTCGACGAAATTGGGAGCGCTGGCCACTTTTCCCTGCACATAAGCTCGCCCTGGGGTAAAACTGACCATATCTCCGTTCTCCAGCAAGAGAACATTCTCTTGGCGGATGCCCATCTCTTGGGCGAGACGGCTGCTCCAGACAAGGTGTCGATACTCTCCGTGGATTGGGATGAAGTAGCGTGGACGGCTGATCTGCAGCATTGTCTTGATATCCTCGCGGAAGGCGTGGCCGGAAACATGGACACCGGCCTGAGTGCCATAGATGACCTCAGCTTTGAGGCGAAAGAGATTGTTGATCGTCTCTGACACCAACCGTTCGTTTCCCGGAATGGGGTCAGCCGAGAAGATCACTGTGTCGCCTGCCTCGATCTTGATCTTGCGGTGCTCCCCAGTTGCAATGCGAGAGAGGGCGGAAAGCGGCTCCCCTTGGCTGCCGGTGGTGATGATCACCAACTGATCTCGAGGGAAGAGAGAGAGGTCCTCCACTTTGATCAGTTGCCCCTCCGGCACATTCAGATACCCCAGCTCCTGAGCCGTATTGACCACACGCGTCATAGACATCCCGTCGATGGCCACTTTCCGTTTGAACAGCGCTGCGGTTTCAATGATCTGCTGAATTCTATGCACGTTGGAAGCGAAGGTAGTGACGATGATGCGATTGCGAGCTTTCTCGAAAATCCGTTCAAGACCTGGCTTGACTGTCCGCTCCGAGGACGCGAAACCGGGCTTCTCAGCGTTGGTGGAGTCACAAAGTAGGCAAAGGACTCCATCAGCCGTAATCTTGGCAAATCGCTCGAAGTCGAAAGGCTTTCCCCCTACTGGTGTTTTATCAAACTTGAAATCGCCGGAATGGACAATCATCCCCAGCGGGGTACGAATCGCCAAGCCCAGCCCGCCGGGTACACTGTGGGTTACCGGCAGCAATTCCACCTGAAAAGGCCCGAAGGGAAGCCGGTCGCCAGGCTTGACGATATGAGGATCTATTTTCACCCCCAGCTCCTTGGCCCGTCCGGCGGCTAACCCAAGCGTGATGTCGGTGCCATAAACGGGAACGGAGAGTTGTTGCAGGAGGTAGGGCACTGAACCGACATGGTCCTCGTGACCATGGGTCAGGATGATCCCGACAATTCGCTTCTGGTTAGCCAACAAATAGGAAAAGTCCGGGAGGATCAGATCCACGCCGGGTGTTTTTTCGTCAGGAAACTTCACCCCGGCATCGATCACGAGCATCGTTCCGCCCATCTCCAAGGCCATCATATTTTTCCCGATCTCCCCTAGCCCACCAAGCGCAACGAACTTAAGCTCCAAGACGCGCCTCCTTTTCTACTAGCAGGCGCAAGGTATGAAAGTCAAGCGACAACTCGCCTTTCACTTGCGGGCTGCGCAGGGCAGCAGCGGGGTGAAAAGTGGGGAAGAAGAGAATTCCGTCCTTGCGGAAGAGCTTCCCGTGGACAGCAGAAATGCTCCAATCCGGGTCAAGCAATGTATGCAGAGAGTGTCGCCCCAAGATGCAAACCAAGGCAGGGGCGATCAGGCTGATCTGGGCAATCAAATATGGGCGGCAGGCCTCAACCTCATCCGGCAGAGGGTCGCGGTTCTCGGGAGGGCGGCACTTGACGATATTAGTTATGTAGACTAGTTCCCGTTTCAAGCCCAAGGCGCTCTGGATGAGGCTCTCCAGAAGAACTCCTGCTGGGCCGACAAAAGGACGTCCCTGCTGGTCTTCCCGTTGTCCGGGGCCTTCCCCTACAAACAGAAGGGGGGAATACAGATCGCCTTCACCTGGGACAGCCTGCAAGCGCCTCTCGCAAAGGCGGCACTTTCGGCAGGCTTGGATCTCCTTCCTCAAACTTGGGTATAGCTCTTCCCTACCGTCCCGTATGACCAAAGCCTCCCTGGGCCCGTTCCGTTTCCTCCAGACTCTCCGCCGTTTTCAGTTGAACATGGAGCACAGGGCTGATTACCAATTGGGCGATCCGTGCCCCACGCTCCACTTGGTAATTCCGGGTTCCATGGTTAATCAGGATCACCTGAACCAACCCACGATAATCCGCATCGATGGTTCCCGGAGCATTCAGGACAGTCACACCGTATTCCAAGGCTAACCCGCTGCGGGGGCGCACTTGACCCTCAAAGCCGATCGGAATGGCGATGGAAAAACCACAACTCACTTTCGCCCAGTCTCCTGCGCCGACCATCGCCGATTCGCCGGCCAGGAGATCCAGGCCGGCAGAACCGGGTGTCATGTAATGCGGGATCGGCAGATCGCGGGCGCTCGCCTCGATCCTTATCGGGATCTCGACTTCCACGGTCGATCCGATCGATCCGGACGGTCTCGATGCTCGTGTTTTTCCTCATCTTCATTGAAATCTTGGCCGGTCAATCCTTTCCGGGTCAGGCTGATGCGGCCTCGATCATCAACCCCGTCCACGATGACAGGGAGCTCATCGCCCATCTTGAAACTCTCCTCGACACGCTTGACAGCACGGTCGTACATGCGTGACTTGTGCAACAACCCTTCCTTGCCGGGACTGATCTCCATGAAGACGCCGTATGTCTCTACGCGCGAGACCTTTCCGGTGAAAGTGACGCCGATCTCCACCTCTCCGGTCAGCGCTTCGATCTGCTGCTTGGCCAGCTCGCCGGCCTCGACTGAGGGCGCAGTGATGAAGACTCGGCCACTCTGTTCGATGTCGATCATAGCGCCGGTTTCTTCGGTGATCTTCTTGATCATCTTGCCGCCTGGTCCAATCACATCGCGGATCTTGTCTGGGTTGATCTGCAAGACAAAAACGCGAGGGGCATAGCGGGAAAGCTCGGCTCGCGGTTGGGGCAAGGCGATCCGGATCTTTTCGAGAATGACAAGACGCGCCTCCTTAGCCTGAGCTAAAGCTGTACGCAGGATCTCCAGTTCGATCCCTTTGATCTTCATGTCCATCTGCAAGGCGGTTACTCCGGAAGCGGATCCAGCCACCTTGAAATCCATGTCCCCCAAAGCATCTTCCATCCCCTGAATATCGGTTAAAACTGCGACCTGGTCTTTCTCTTTGATCAAACCCATGGCAATCCCTGCGATCGGGGTGGTTATGGGAACACCTGCGTCAAGGAGTGCAAGGGTGCTGCCGCAGACCGAGGCCATCGAGGTAGAACCGTTGGACTCCAACACCTCAGAGACCAGCCGGATCGTGTAGGGGAAGTCCTCTTGGCGCGGGATCACCGAAAGAAGCGCTCGTTCGGCAAGAGAACCATGGCCTATCTCCCGGCGGCCTGGCCCGCGCATTGGGCGCACCTCCCCAACCGAGAAAGGAGGGAAGTTATAATGGTGCATGTAACGCTTGAACTCTTCGATGCCGAGTCCTTCAATGATCTGCACCTCACCGATGGCGCCAAGGGTAAGTATCGTCAGAACTTGTGTTTGTCCACGGGTGAAGAGGCCGGAACCATGAACCCTGGGCAAGACTCCAACTTCGCATGTGATCGGACGAATTTCGGAGGTAGTCCTCCCATCCGGGCGGATGCCCTCCCGCAGAATCATGGCGCGCGTCTCTTCTTTGAGAATCTTTCGTTCGATCTCCTGGAGTGCGACTTCCATATTGGGAAACTGATCCGCTAGGGTTGCTCGCATTTGGCTGTCGATTGCAGCCAAGGCCTCCTCGCGGGAATGTTTCTCAGCAATGCGTATTGCCTCGCACAGGCGCTGCCGGACTTCTCGTTTGACCGCATCCACCATCTCGGGTGCATATTCCGATGGTGCAATGACAGTTTTCTCCTTTCCGGCTTTAGACATCATCTCCCGTTCTAGGGCGATGATCCGCCGGATTTCCTGTTGCGCCATGGCTAAGCCTTCCAGCAATAATTCCTCACTGACCTGTTTCGCTCCAGCTTCAACCATGAGGATGGCATCTTCGGTGGCAGCCACTACCAGATCGAGCTGGCCTTCCTCGATTTGCTGATAAGTGGGGTTCAAGATAAGCTTCCCATCCAGGGCTCCCAACCGGATCGCGGCAACCGGCCCTTCGAAGGGTATCTCGCTGATGGAAAGTGCGGTTCCTGCGGCGATCATGGCAGCGATATCCGGAGGATAGGCGGGGTCAGCGGAGAGAACCTTCGCGACTACTTGTATGTCTCTTCGCAAGTGGCCGGCAAAGAGCGGTCGGATAGAGCGGTCGATCAAGCGAGATCGCAAAATCTCCTTCTCGCTGGGGCGACCTTCTCTCTTAAAGAAACCGCCCGGGATCTTGCCGATGGAGTACATCCTCTCCTCGTAATCCACCATTAAAGGCAGGTAGTCGATCCCCTCCCTGGCTTGTCCAGCCAGCGTGGCTGTTGCCAGAACGACAGTCTCCCCATGTGTGACGAGAACAGCTCCCCCAGCTTGTTTAGCTAATTTCCCCGTCTCTAAAATAAGTTTCTGTCCAGCCAGGCTGGATTCAATGCGTGTAATATCGCTCAATGCTTGTCTACTTTCTCAAGCCTAGGGACTTGATCAGGAAGTTGTAACGGTCGCTCGATTCCTTCTTCAGATAGTTGAGCAACCTACGTCGCTCCCCAACCATCTTCAAGAGCCCCCGACGTGAATGGTGGTCTTTCGAGTGTACTTTCAGGTGTTCCGTTAGGTAGCTAATGCGCTCCGTCAAAATCGCAACCTGCACTTCAGGGGAGCCAGTGTCCATCTCATGGATTTGATACTTTTGAATGATGCTCTGCTTCTCTTCTTTGGCTAGAGTCACTACTCGTCCTCCTTGTCGCTTGTGGAATTTCGTCTTACCGGGCAATCCCTGGAGGAGGCAATTGCCCAGACCATGACAATTTTATCTTACCACGTTTTGGTGAGTTTGAACAAGCAACCGATCCCACCTACAGGCGAGAGAGAAATGAAATGCCAATGCGCTCGCAGACGACTTCCGGGAGGGTTAGATTCCCCTCATGCAAACTGCCTTCGGTCTCCTCCCCATCGCGCAGGCGAAGGGTGTAACGACCATTGGGAGGAAGGATCTTCCTGCGGTCTGCCGGCTCGTACCGGTGATCATCCCCTACTCTACGAAATATGGCCTGGTATGGGCTGCCAAGGAGTGCGTTGGCCTGTTCCACCGCACCATCGAGAAGCAATTGACGAATCCGGGAGGCGGAGATGGTGGCGCCGGCCTCATCTTTCAGCAACGGCAGAACCGTCACGGTGAACCCGAGCCTTTGACCAATGGCTTGGAGGTAAATTGGGTTTCCTTCTCGTCTCCGACCATAAGTAAAATTTTCTCCCACGACGATGGTTGCTGGTCGAGACCAGTCCACCAATCTTTCGGCGAAATAGGCGGCTGGGTAGGCAGCGACCTCCTGGGTGAATGAAAGCAGGAAAAGAACTTCAATTCCCAATTCCAGGAAGCGCTCCACTTTCTCTTCCAAGGAGAGCAGCGGACGGAACTGATCTTCCCGCCATAACTCGGGAGGAGGCGGGTCAAAGGTCAGGGCTGCAGGCGCCAGTCTCCGAGTCAAGGCAACTCGATGGACTTCTTCAATCAAGGCCAAGTGGCCGCGGTGCAAGCCGTCAAAGACCCCGATCCCCAGCGCTGAATCCGTCCTCCAAGGTGGACCGGGCAACCGCCGCACTTCCATCAGGGTAGGCACTCCACTGTCAAGAAGCGTTCCTCCTGTCTCTTGCCCAATCCGATAAAGTGCCCGCGGCGGTCTTGGACGCGGAAGAATTGGCCCGTGCCGGGGAGCAAGGCGGAAACGGCCCTTCCGTTCATGAAGGAGGACAGATCCCGCTCGGGAATCACTTCCAACGGCAAGTGCTGGAGAGCCGACTCGATCGGAAGAAGCGGCCATGGACTACTCTCCAGATCGCGAAGGGTACTGCTCTCTTCAAGGCGATAACATGAGGATCGTAAACGGATAATGAAACGGGCGCAGGCCGGCAAGCCGAGCGCTGCGCCGATGTCTTTGGCCAGAGTTCGTACGTAAGTGCCGCCTGAGCACCGCAGCAATAAGCGCACCCGGGGATAGACGCCTGGTAATAAATCTAAGAAGCGCAGCGAGTAGACATGGATCTTGGTCGTCTTCTGCGCTGATGGTCCCCGTCCCGCCATGGCCAATTGGTACAGCCGCTTGCCATCTTGGTGCTTGGCCGAGAAGATCGGCACCTCCTGCGTCAGATCACCGATGAAGCGAATCAGCGCTTCCTCCACGACGGTTCGTTCCACTATTGCTCCTGTATCCTTGACGATTTCCCCCCACAAGTCGCCGGTGTCCGTCTGTAAACCAAAGATCACCTCGAAGAGATACTCTTTCTCGGCGAGCAGGTACGGAAGAAATTTGGTCGCTCTTTCCACCGCTACAACAAGAACCCCACAGGCGGGCAGGTCGAGCGTTCCGCTGTGCCCCAGTTTGAGCTTGGGCTGTCCTCCGCGCAAGGCGCGAATCATGTCAAATGAAGTCATTCCGGGAGGCTTGAGGAGGTTCAGAAATCCGCTAGGCATCTTTCAGCAACTCCCGAAACGCCTCCAACAGACGCTGCTGCACCTGGCGGTAGTCGCCTTCCAGTCGGCAGCCACTGGCGGCGGCGTGCCCTCCCCCTTGAAAAAGCCGCGCCACCTGGCTGACGTCGACCGTCCCATGGGATCTCAAGCTAACTTTGAAATGCTCCGGTTCAGTTTCCTTGAAAAGGGCATAGACGATGGGATCGGGCCATCGTCGCCACTCGTTCATCAGGATGTCCGAGTCGTACTCATCCCCTACCCCGCTCTCGACCGGCAAACGAGCGCAAGCCACTCCCTCCAGAAACTCCAAAGAGGACATGGCCAGAGCGAAATAATGAATGTCGCGTTCGCTCCAGCGATTGAAGAAGAGGTTGGCCAATTGGTCGGGATGCGCGCCTTCGCTCACCAGGCGGGCAGCCAGCTCCAGAGTGCGAGCTCCGGTATTGGGGAATTGGAAGCCATTGGTGTCAGCCAGGATGGCGTAGTACAAACAGGCGCAGGCTTGTTGCGGAATGATCGGTTCGTCAAGGAAAAGAGAAGCCAGGATCTCCCCAGTGGAGGAGGCTTTCGGCTCGCACCAAGAGAAATCGCCAGGGAGATCGTTCGAGGGATGATGATCAATCGATATCATCCTGTTGTATCCTTCCAGGGAAAGCGGGACGCGCTCCCTGCCTCCGGCGTCTAAAATGACTAAAGTGAAGGAAGCAGGGTTGGCCGGCGGCGCGTGGAGAGAGGGAAGGCCGGCTGCCAGTGCGTCATACTTTGCTTCGAGGGGGTGGGGGGAGTAAATGAAAACTTCCTTGCCCCATGAGCGAAAAATGTGGCCTAGGCCAAGCATGCTCCCGATGGCATCCCCGTCCGGCCCTTCATGAGTGGCGAGGAGGAAAGAAGAAGATTGGTCAATGATCTGGGCTAGCGGGGTCGGGAGGATGGCTCTCATTCTCCTCTTCTAATCGTCTTAGGAGCTGTTGAACCTGCATCGCCTTTTCCAGGGAATCATCATATACGATCTGCAAACGAGGGGCGAAGCGCATCTGCAAGTACTCCGCAACGCGCTTCTGGAGAAAGCCCTGCGCCTTTGTCAGGCCTTCAATAGTTTGCTGTACCTGCTCCGCGGCGCCCATCACCGAGAAGAAGACCTTCACCGACCGTCCGTCCGGAGTCATCTCAACTTTTGTAATCGTGGTAAATCCCACGCGCGGGTCTTTCAACTCTCGGTGGATCACTGTGGAGACCAACTCGCGGATCGCCTCTTGCATCTTCTGACGGCGGAGGGGGCGCATTTCAGAGAACCTCGCAGGTAGAAGATAGAACCTGAATCAAGGGGTTTCCTTCAACTACCAGCCTGCGGCAGCATGGTCAGTAACAGCAATGCGGCGCAGGTCTCCTCCACCGCAGTCTGGCTGGTCCCCACCCAGGCCGCTTCCATGCGGGAATGCTGCCCGAACTGACCGGAGGTCTGCTGTCTTGCCCCCCAACCTTGTGGAGGGAAACGTTGAAGCGCTGACAGAACACCCTGCGGCAGCATATCTAAACAGCCTGCGGCGGCATGTCTTCTTTCCGCCATCATGCCAGTAACACCCTGCCGGGGGCTATCAAGCTGCCGGGGGCTATCAAGCTGCCGGGGGCTATCAAGCTGCCGGGGGCTATCAAGCTGCCGGGGGCTATCAAGCTGCCGGGGGCTAAGAACCTGTCCTTTGTCTTTAGGGGAACGGCTGCCGGGAATGAGCAGCTCGACTCTGCCCCAAGCGACCACTTCATACCTGCTGCAAGGTGTAGAATTCCAACAGATCGCCTTCGCGGAGATCGGTCGCTTTGTCCAAACCGATTCCGCATTCGTACCCGCCGGCCACGTCGCGGACATCTTCTTTGAAGCGTCGCAGGGAAGTAACCTTGGTTTCACCGACTACGATGTTGTCTCGCACGATGCGAGCCTTGGAGTTGCGTTCCACCTTGCCGTCCTGAATGTAGGAGCCGGCAATGAAACCCAGCTTGGGAACCTTGAAGAGCTTACGGATCACCGCTCGCCCCATCGGTTTCTCCTCGATGCGGGGCTCGCAACGGCCGCGAATGCATCCCTCCAAGTCAGTTACCAACTCGTAGATGAGATCATAGGTGCGGATTTCGATGCCCTCGCGCTCACTGGCCTTTTTTGCCATGGGATCTGGCCGTACGTTGAAGCCAAGCACCATCGAAGCCGTGACCGAGGCTAGATCGATATCCGATTCCGTAATCGCCCCCACGCCGGAATGCATTGTCTCGATTACCATCTCGGTCGATTTTACCTTGCTGATGGCTACCAGCAGGGCATCCAGCGTGCCTTGGGAATCAGCTTTAAGGACCAGTGGAAACTTATTGCTCTCCTTCTGAAAAGCCTTGAAAAGCCTATCAGTGGAGCGGAAATCCTTTCCTTGCGGCATGCTCTCAAAATTGCGCTGCAACTTCAGATCCTTGGTCGTCTGGAAACGCACTCCAGGATGGGGAACCGCTTCCAGGCCGACGATTTCCACCGCTGTGGAGGGGCCGGCCTCCTTGAGACGCTCTCCCATGGCGTTGATGATGGAACGTACTTTTCCACCGGTCTCCCCTACTTGCAGGATATCCCCGACACGAAGAAAGCCTCCTTGTACGATGACAGCCGCTACCGGCCCCAGACCTCTGTCCAACCTGGCTTCGATCACTGTTCCAAAAGCAGCGACATTGGGGAAAGTCTTCAATTCTTGCACCTCGGCCAAAAGCGAGATCATCTCCAGGAGCTTCTCGACTCCCTCTCCTTTCTTGGCTGAGAGCTGTACGAATATCGTTTCACCTCCCCATTCTTCAGGCGCCAGGCCAAGGTCCGAGAGCTGTTGTTTGACCCGGTCGGGATTCGCCCCTTCCTTGTCCATCTTGTTCAAAGCAACGATGATGGAAACCTTGGCGGCCTTGGCGTGATTGAGAGCTTCCACCGTCTGGGGCATGACCCCTTCGTCGGCCGCTACGACCAGAACGGCGATATCAGTCACCTTGGCACCCTGGGCGCGCATGGCGGTGAAGGCTTCGTGCCCGGGAGTATCGATAAAAACGATGCGCTGACCTTTGAACAGGACTTCCGAAGCGCCGATCTTTTGGGTGATCCCGCCTTTTTCCTTCTCCGCCACCGAGGAATGACGGATCGCGTCCAGAAGGGTGGTCTTTCCATGGTCTACATGACCCAATACAGTGACGACGGGCGCTCTGCCGACCCAATCCTTCGTTTCGCTCGAGGGCAGAGGCGAAAGCTTGCTGCGCGACTCCGGCAACCCCGGGCCACTGGATTCCATGCCGGAGCTTGCTGTGGCCGGCAGCGGCCCAGCGCTGGGAACCAATGCTTTTAACAGCTCTTTGCCCTTTTGGCTGAGTGGCTGCGTGACGGTCACCATCTCGCCCTTCTTCCGGAGGTATTCGGCTACCTGGGCTGGTTCGAGGTGGTAGAGCTTGGCGAAATCCCCTACAGAGGCAGGGATGATCGGGGCAGCCATCACCTGGGTTGCGTTCACCTCGCTGATCGGCTGCGATTCAAGCTGTACGGGGCGTTCGGCCAAGATATCCTGCACCAACTTGGCCATCTCATCTTCAATCGTCGAGGCGTGGGTCTTCACCTCCACCCCAAGCTCCTTAAGAATGGACAGCAACTGAGTGCTGGAGATGTTCAACTCCTTGGCTAATTCATAGATTCGTTTCTTCGGCACGGTTCAACCTCCTGTCCGTTCTTAATGGACTCTCGCAACTGCATCAGGAGCTCTTCAGGGAGACGAGTTCCGATCTTCTTTTCAAAGTTCCTGTTCTTCAGCGCACGCTCCAAGCATAGTTGCCGGCGGCAGAGATAAAAACCACGGCCGGGCTTCTTTCCTGCCAAGTCGAGAGATAGGTCGCCTTGCGGGGAACGAGCGATGCGCAGGAGATCTCTTTTGACGAAAACCCCGCCACAACCCGAACATGTTCGCAGAGGTAGATGCGTACTCATTTAACCCCCTCGGATTGGATGTCGATCTTCCAGTTGGTTAGCTTGGCGGCCAAGCGGGCGTTCTGCCCTTCTTTACCGATGGCCAGGGAAAGCTGGTCAGGCGCGACCCAGACTTTCGCCGTCCTGGCCTTCTCATCCAATTGAACGCGGGTAATCTTGGCCGGGCTGAGAGCATTGGCGATAAACTCCTGGGAATCCTTGGAATAGCGGATGATGTCGATACGTTCCCCTCGCAGCTCTCGGACGATTGCTTGAATACGCACCCCTTTCGGGCCGACGCAGGCGCCAACCGGGTCGATCTTCTCCTCTCGAGAGCTGACAGCTACCTTTGAACGCATCCCTGGTTCGCGGGCGATACTCTTGATCTCAACGCGTCCCTCATAGATTTCCGGGACTTCCAACTCAAAGAGCCGGAGTACCAGGTTAGGGTGAGCCCGCGAGACGAATAATTCCGGTCCCCGCTTGGATTGCTGCACGGAGGAGAGATAGATGCGGTAATGTCCATTGATCTCGTAGCGCTCGCCTGGAACCTGTTCCTTTTGCATGAGGACTGCCTCAGCTCTCCCCAAGTCAATGAATATGGTAGTTCCCTCGCGACGCCGGATCACTCCCATCAGCATCTCTCCCTCTTTATCTAGGAATTCTTGGAAAGCCGCTTCCCGCTCGGCTTCTTTGATCTTCTGAAATACGACCTGTTTTGCTGTCTGCGCGGCCAATCGGCCAAAGTCCTTGGGTGTAATCTCTTGCTTGATGATATCGCCCAATTGAGCTTCCGGCACGATTTGATGGGCTTCCTCCAAAGAAATAGAGGCGAACTTGTTCTCTACCAGTTCAACGACATCTTTTTGAGCGAAGACGTGAATCTCACCAGTCTTCACATTGAGATCAACGAGGACGTTCTGACTAGCTCCGTAATCTTTTCTATAGGCAGTGGTGAGCGCTACTTCGATAGCCTCAACCAAGGACTCCTTGCTGATCCCCTTCTCTCTCTCGATCTGTTCGAGGGCGATGATCAACTCTTTTGACACAATAGCCTCCCCCCTCAACGGTAGACCAATCGAGCTTTCACGATCAGAGGGATGGGCAAAGCCCGTTGCCGTCCATCGACCTCCAGGAGCAGCGATTCGCCTTCTACGCCCTCCAGGATTCCAGTGTAAAGATCTTCTCCCTCGATCTTCTGGTTAAGACGGATCTGAGCCTCGCGCCCGCGAAAAAGGGTCAACTCCTCCGGGTCTTTGATCTCCCGCTCAAGCCCTGGAGAGGAGACCTCCAAACGATAGCGGGCGGGAAATAGATCGTCTAGCTCATTGCCGAGCAGACGCGAGACCCGTTTACAGTCATCCAGAGAGATCCCTTCCGGGGAAAAGATGACCAAATGTACGACCGGCTCTCGCTTGCCCACGATGATCGCCTCCAACAGCCTATAACCTGCCTTCAAAAGCATAGGCTGGGCGCGGATCTCTATCGAATTCAGGGTCTTTTTCTCCATCCTGGGAACGAAAAGAGTGGGCCAACCCCACTCTTATCCAAATCAAGTATAGGGAGATTTGAAGGGACCGTCAACGAGAATGAAAGAGAGTCTCAGAACCCCTATCGAGTGGGCGGAGAATCCCCATTGGGGTTTGCTCGACATCCTGACCGAGAGGGTTGTCTTTCATCAAAGCCAATACGATCCGCTTGTCCACTCCGTGTGAAGCGCCGCATATTTCGCAACCACCGATGTCATTTACGTCCAATATGGCTACCCGGCATCCGAAGAGTTGGTCCATCTCTTGACAGACTCGAGCGGGTTCTTTTGGCCCCAACACCGCGTGACCGCGCAACATTCCATAAGGAGCGTCCCCGTCGATCCAGGCTGCTTGCCGCCCGGCTACCCGGTAGAAAAGACCCTTGATCCCCAGCAATTTTCCCACTGCTCCGAAGGCTGCAGCCAGGAGAATGCGCCAAGTCCCGCACTCGCGTAAGGCCAATTGCATGGTCAGCGGGCTGCCCAGGCCGATCCCATGAGGAGTCTTGGTCACCTTCCCGGCTAGCCAAACAGCCAAGTGAGTGGGCTGGATTGACTCGGAGGGGATCAAGCGGTTCTGGGTAGCGGCAACCATCTTTTCAGAGAGGACCAATGTGTCGCTCGATTGGAGGAAACTCCCGGCATACCTCGCTACTTGTTCCTGTAAGCGATCAGGAGGTCTGATCTCGTGGGTGCGGACAGGGATCCTCAAGTACGCATGATTGCCGACGGCAAGGATGGCACGCAGGCAGGTCTGATCGTCTTCGACAGGAAACAATTCCTCTCCTTCTGGGCGCTTGCGGAAGCGACGCTTGGCTTCCTCTTTCAACTCCTTGCCTTCCGGAGTCTGGAAAATGCGGATCACGTAGATCACACCAGTGTAAAGGTAGATAACAAAACAGATATAAAAGAGGAGAACGGCATAAGGGATTTCAATGACCACCAATGCAAGGCTCAACATAAAAAGACCGGTGGAGAACTTGCCGACTTTGGTTTCTGTGAGGATCCGCTTGCGTTGGGCGGTGAGGATGAACATGGTGATGAGGAGGATCAAGTCTCGCGCAGCGAAAAGGGCGAAGATACTCCAAGGCAGATACTGGGCAATGCATAAGGAAATGAAAGCGGCGGCGCCCAAGAGCTTGTCGGCAGTGGGGTCAAGGATCTTTCCAAGCCTGCTCTCTTGGTTGAACCGGCGAGCTAGATAACCGTCCAAATAATCGGAAAAGGTGGCCAAGAGGATGACCAGGAAAGCCGCCGGCGAATTTCGCGCAAGGATGAAGATCACTAACGGCGCCACCGCTGCCAGACGGAAGATAGTGAGCAAATTGGGGATCGTCAGCACCTTAAATGCGCTTTGCCTTTCGTTTGATCCCTTGTATAAGACCATGTTCAGCCCAGATCAAACTGGCTCCTATTCGACTCCCCCATCCCCCACATCGAACCAATAGTCGCTGGTTAACGGCGACCTGAGGTTTCCAGTGCATCTTGTAATCCTCCAAGCCCTTCAGGAAATCAAAAGTCAGACAACCTTCCTCAATGGCCCGACGGATGGCCTCAACCTGGAGGATGAATCCAGGGCCATAGCGGGAAAAATGGTCATCTTGCGCACAGAGGTAGAATGAAAAGCGTCCACCAAAAGAATAACCGTAAAGAAATGCCGCCGGTCGCCCGTCGACGATGAGGGTGTAGAGACGCAAAGCTCGACCCAACAAGGACTTCGCCACTCGTGCGTGGAAAAGGCGAAAACCCGGCTGGAGGAACGAAGAGGGGATCCCTTTGCGCAGCCAGCGGTGTACATTGAGAGAAGCCAACGTATCCAAACGATCCTGCAAGTTCTCCCGGTCAGCTTCCTCGATCGACCATTGATGGTCGCGGCTGAGCATCCGGGGGTAATACTTGATCTTGTCACGACGCTTCTTTCCATAACCGCCCAAGAACTCCTCCCAAGTGGCGGGCAAGGTCAGGTAGGGCAGCTTACTCTGCAAAGAAACTTGCGTCATGCCTGGGGGAAGATGGGCGTGTAAGCGTTGAGAGATGGGATCGTCCACCGGCAATTCCTGAAAATCGCAGAGTTGCCAGCCCGTATGTTCGTCGAGAGCTTGAGGCAATCCTCGAGCAAAAGCATCCTCCTTCCCAGGACGAACGATGAAACCATGACGATCCGATACGCCGGCGCCGAGAAAAGTGATCCGCTTAAGGCCAAGAAATGAAGTTCCGCAGAGGGGCGCCAGTCCAGCTAAACCGTCCCGATCATAATAGGCCAGGATGCAAGGCCGTTTGCCGGCTCCGAAGACTGCAAGCCAGGCATCAAGCCATTCCCAACTACGGAAGAAATCCGGGGTGGAAGAAGCCAACAAGAAAGAGTTCCAGGAGCCTTCCAGTTCCCGGAGGGAATCGATTCGATCCCAACCAGTCGACACGCTATTCGCTTTGACTGGCCTTTATGGTCCGTTCGTCAAACCCGCAGAGGGCGAGAAAGTTCTCTAGAGCTTCTTGCTTACCTTTGGACTCCGCTGTCTCCTCACGCTGTTGAATGGCCCTCCGGTACTCGTTCAAGGCGTGAGCGCAAGCGCTGTCTACGCCTTCCTGTTCGACTTGGGCGATGAGGTCTTTGTAGACCAGTCGCCGAGACTCCGCATGCTGCTGCCAGAACTCTGGATTGTTGAGCGTTCCGGCAACGAGGAGATCTTGTTTGGCGATCGCCTTGAAAGAATCTAAACCTTTCAATACGCTTTCCTTCTCAGGAACTAAATGCATGTCTTCTCTCCTTTCTCCAAATCGACGAACTGCTCAGCTCTTATTGCCAACCGCCTATGAATGGCCGCTGTGGGTGGCCAGATGTCTTGACAATAAATACGAGGGGTCTGTTCCCGCTGCAAGCAGGCAAGCAGGCGGAAAAGATCGATCCCCACCTCCGGAAGCCTCACCTGAATAACCCCTTCTTGCAAGGAGAGCGTCGTGCTCGTTAAGACTGCACTACCCTCCCCGATACTGCTTTCCCTTAGATATTTCGCAATGGACAGCGGGCTCCCCTTCCACAGCACCAAGTGCAACGGGGAGAGAGTGGGACCGGCTTCTTGGAAAGAGAGGCGGGTCTCTACGGTCAGTCTCTCCAGGCTTATCGCACCGATTCGAAGGATCCGGTAGGGAATCTCAGTCAGGTCCACAATAGTTGACTCCAATCGAACCCTTGGCTCACCGATGCTCGGTTCCTCCTCCAGCAGGAAATCGATCTCATCACCGATCTCTTCCTCCACATCTAGTGCATCCAGGGGGCTCAGACTGCCGCTTCGGTTGGCCGAGGAGGCCGCTAGCGGGGCGCCCACATAGCGGAGGAAGAGCCGGCAAGTCTGGGAAGAGGGATAACGGAACGAGACTGTCCCGCTAGTAGAGCGAGCCTCTGCCGGAACCAGGGGAGAAGCCGGAACGATCAAGGCCAGAGGACCTGGCCAAAAGCGATCCACCAAGCAGCCGACCGCGCCTGGCAAATCTTGTGAGAATTTAAACAGGTCCGGCAACTGTCCGATGTGAAGGCTCAACGGTTGCTGAATCTCGCGACCTTTCACCGCATAGATGCGCTGCAAGGCATCCGGGTGAAAGGGATGAGCGCCAAGGCCGAAGACGGTCTCAGTGGGAAAAGCGCCAAGACGGCCGCATTTGACCAAACGGGCGGCCTCTTCCGGATCAACGAGGCGGTTCATGCAGCTTTCTTCGAGGGGCAGGCAGTTCGGTATTGAACCCCCGTTCCTCTCCACGCGCAAGACGTTCTAGATTGGACTGGTGGGCGATCAGAGCCAAACCGAAGAGAATAATGGCCAACATGGTATTGCTTGGTTGCCAGAGCAAGAAAAAGGGGATCAGGGAAAAAGAGGCGGCCAAGGAGGAGATTGAGGGGATGCGCGAGAGGAGGATGCAAACCAGCCAGATCACAAGGGCCGCGGCAATAATGCGCCAGTCCAGCGCGGCTACCACCCCGGCAGTCGTGGCGATGCCTTTTCCACCGCGGAAGCCGAGGAAGATCGAATAGTCGTGCCCGACCACTGTGCTCAATCCGACCAGGGCGAGGATCTCAGGCGTCACCAGGGGCGCCGCCAGGAAAGTAGGCAGGAAGCCTTTTCCGAAATCGAGGAGAAAAATGCCGATTGCCGGCAAGATGCCCAGAACCCGGTAGGCGTTGACGGCGCCGATATTTCCGCTGCCCCGGTGGCGCAGATCGATGTTCCGCAACCAGCCGACGATCAAGCCAAAAGGGATCGAGCCTACCAGGTAGGCGAGCAAGATTTCCGTCAGGCCGATGTCTCTTCCTCCATTCTCTGTTCTATATACTTAGACTCTAACGCGTTCAGTAATTCATCGAGGTTTCCCTCCATGATCACCGGCAGATTATAGAAATCCAAGCCGATTCGGTGGTCTGTGAGCCGATTCTGGGGAAAATTGTAGGTGCGTATTTTTTCCGAGCGATCACCGGACTTCACTTGGAGACGGCGAGAGGAAGTGATCTGGTTGGATTGTTCTCGTTGCGCGATCTCCAGGAGACGAGAGCGGAGGATCGTCATAGCCCTCTCCTTATTTTGCAACTGAGAGCGCTCATCTTGGCAGGTGACCACCAAGCCGGAGGGAAAATGGGTGATGCGTACCGCCGAATCGGTCTTCTGGACGCATTGACCGCCGTGTCCGGAGGAGCGATAGACGTCGATGCGCAGATCGTCCAGGTTGATTTTCACATCCACTTCTTCCGCTTCCGGCAGCACCGCCACAGTGGCCGTTGAAGTGTGCAGCCGGCCTGATGACTCAGTAGCCGGAACACGTTGAACCCGGTGGGCTCCGCCCTCGAACTTCAAACGGGAGAAAGCGTCCTTCCCTTTGATCTCCAAAATGATCTCTTTGAAACCACCTAGATCCGTCGGATTGGAGGAGAGTACTTCGATTTTCCACTTCCGCTTCTCTGCATAGTTGGCGTACATTCGAAAGAGCTGAGCGGCAAAGAGGGCTGCTTCTTCGCCCCCTGCCGCTCCCCGGATCTCCATGATGACATTGCGCGAATCGTCAGGGTCGCTGGGCAGGAGGAGAGCCCGCAGATCCTTCTGCAATTGGACTTCCTTGGCCTGGAGTTGTGTCAGCTCCTGTTCCGCTAGCTCGCGCAGCTCGATCTCCTCCGACTCGTTGTGCAATTGTTCGACCTGTTTGAGCTGTGATGTGTTTTCTTCGAGTTCTCGGAAGATTCGCAACAGACGAGACACTTCGTGGTAGGCAATGGAGACACTCTGCAACAGAGCTTGGTCAATCTGAACGGATGGCTCGAGAAGCTGTCTCTCTAATTCTTCCTTGCGCCCTTGATAGAAGACTCTTTTCTCTAGTAGATTCATTTTTCCTTCGTTTCGCTCGAGGTCATGCTCTTCGTTTCGATCGAGGTCAGGCCCAGGGATGCCTGAAGGGCAGCGATGGCCACTTCCAGTTGGGCGGAAGAAGGCTCCGCCGTTGTCAACTTTTGAGTGGCTAAGCCCGGATAGACGACGACCCGCGTGAAAAAAGAACGTGGGTAAAGTGTGAAGAGGCGGATCAACTCGTAAGAAAAACCAGCGATCAAGGGGAGAAAGAGAATTCGGGAAGCAAACCGCCACCAGGTGCTGGGGAAATCAAGAAAAACGAAAAGGACAAAACTGACGATCAGCACCACCATCAGAAAACTCGTGCTGCAGCGGGGGTGCAAAGGTGAGAACTTGCGAGCATTTTCCACAGTCAAAAGCTCTCCATGCTCATAAGTGTGAACAACCTTATGTTCAGCGCCGTGATATTGGTAAAGGACTCGCTTCACTTCGGGAATTAAAGAGATGAGCCACAGGTAGGCAAAGAAGATGCCTAACCGTAGGAATCCTTCCACTACGGCTAACAAGCGGGGGGGAAGCCAGAAAGATAGCAGGCGAGAAAGAAAGAAAGGAGCAACGAAGAAGAGCAGTATAACCAACCCCAAGGCCAAAGCCAAGGAGAAAGCGGCTTGTCCTTTGCTCAATTTTTCCTCCGGCTTTGAGCCAAGTGCAAGGGAGAGGTTAAGCGCTTTGATGCCGAGAATGAGGGAATCCCAAAGGGCTGCGATACCGCGCAAAATCGGCCAGCGAAAAAGCGGCGCAGCATCGGCCAAGGACGGGAAAGAGAAGCTCTGTACAATGATCGCTCCGCTTGGTTGCCGTACAGCCATGGCTGTTCCTTGAGGGCTGCGCATCATTACCCCTTCCCACACGGCTTGCCCACCCACCAGGATCTGCGGCGCTTTCCCCAGAACTCCCTGCCGGGGGCTGTCTACTTGCCGGGGGCTGCCTGCTTGCCGGGGGCTATCATGCTGCCGCGGGCTATTCTCTTTACTCGAGGACAGGCTCAATCAGTCCTCCTTCCCGAGTTTGGCTGCGTGCAGGCCCTTCGCTTCGTCTCGTCGAGGAACCTGGTGGCAATGCCGGCAACGCGCTTCGTATTTCTCCGCTGCGCCGATCATAATCACGGGATCCTCGAAAAACGCTGGGTGGCCGTCGATCACTCGTTGGGTGCGCGAGGCCACTTCCCCGCAGACCACACAGATGGCCTGAAGCTTATCTATTTTCTCGGCAACGGCCAACAAAGAAGGGATCGGTCCGAAAGGCAAGCCGCGGAAATCCGTATCCAGGCCGGCTACGATTACCCGAAAGCCGCGGTCGGCCAGTGACTGGCAAACCTTAACCAACGAGTCGGGAAAGAATTGCGCCTCGTCGATGGCCAACACTTGTGTATCGCCGTGGAGATGGGCGTAGATCTCCTCGGGGTGTTGCAGGTTGAGAGCTTGGGTCGTTTCACCGTCGTGAGAGACGACTTTGCCCTGGCTGTAACGACTGTCCATGGCCGGCTTGAAGACGATCACATTTTGCCGTGCGATGTGAGCCCGCTTGACACGTCGGATCAACTCCTCGCTCTTGCCGGAGAACATGCTGCCACAGATCACTTCCAAAGAACCCTGATTCCTTCGTTCCATCTTAGTTACACCTTCTCGATTGTGTATCCACTGCAAGACGCTATTTCTTCGATGCATCGAGGTGGCAGGGTGGCGAAACGCCAAGCCGAAGCCAAGTTAAAAACAAGTGTGCCTTGGCAGTCCAAGCTGCTATCCCAGAAAGCAGTAACCTGTTCCTCACCGTTTGTAAAGAGCCAGGGGCAGGCTAGAGGAGAGATGCCAAGCTTGCGGTATCGAGCCGCAGCGGCGAGACGCCACTCTTCGTTTGTTCGCACGTTAACTTTCGCCAAGGCGGTCTCGGGCTTCGCAGAGAGCAACAGAGCGAATCGCTCTCCGCACTCGATCAAGATTGGGCGAAGCAGCTCCTCCTGCCGGCATCCAAGCATCTTGGAAGTCGCTAAGGGGTGCAAACCGGCTGCAGGCAAGCGACGTTCCGCTAGAATCAAGCCGAGCCTCTGCAAGCGTTCACGAAACAAGTGATAAGAACTTTGGAAGAAAGCTGACTTCTCGCGCCGGCAAACGTAATCCTGCTCGGGACAATCTGTCTCGAAGCAGGTTGGGCCGGAATCGCCGAATAAACCAGGGGCGACCCGCAGTAGGCGCTGACGAACCAGCCAGGCCAGGCCGCGGATTTCCCATTGAGCTTTCTCGCAGCAACGCATCCGGAGGAAATGGCGCAATTCGCGGGCATTCATGGTGAAAAGAATTCGGGTGGAGCAAGCTTGCGGCAGTATGTAACGTGCATCCTCCGACGGAATGCCAAGAATGAGTAACTGCTGATAGACGTCTTGAGATCGAGAGTAGGTTTCCCGAAACAACCGTTGGGCTTGATCGTGACCACGCAAGCTTGGTGGAGTCACGAAACGAGACATGCTGCCGCAAGTAGACATGCTGCCGCAAGTAGACATGCTGCCGCAGGCTGTTCTGTCACGCACTGGGAGATGGCGTTGACTCTGCTGGGCGAAAGAAGCGACGCGATGCCGTACCAGTTGATGAGTGCATGCTCGTGAAAGACCGACGGCCGCAAAAGTAAAACTAGCATGTTCTAAGATGGAAAGGTGGCCGTTTTTTAACACCTGTGCAATGGCGCTCTTTACCCGCTCATCGCTCAATCCCTGCCAAATCGCTTGGAGGGGGGAGCTATCACTTGTGCAGAGCCTGGCCGCGGCAGCGCATGTTCTCTCCGGCTGCGGTGTCCAGGCAAGCAATTCCACCTCCATCTATATCTCGTCGCTCCCGATATAACGTAGGAATTCGGTGTTTGACTTGGTCTTGGTCAACAGATCAAGCAACTTTTCGAGCGCTTCCCCTGACTCCAATGCAGATAAAGCCCTGCGGATGTTCCAGATCTTGCGCAATTCGTCCTCGTTGTAAAGAAGTTCTTCGCGGCGCGTGCCGGAACGCTTGATGTCCAAGGCGGGGAAGACGCGACGCTCAAAGATCTTGCGGTCCAAGACCAACTCGAAATTGCCCGTTCCCTTGAACTCCTCGAAGATCACCTCGTCCATCTTGGATCCGGTCTCCACCAGGGCGGTGGCAAGGATGGTCAGGCTGCCCCCTTCTTCGATGTTGCGGGCTGCGCCGAAGAAACTCTTCGGGCCGTGGATAGCCACTGGATCCAAACCCCCGGAGAGGGTACGCCCGGATGAAGGCATCACAGCGTTATAAGCTCGCGTCAGTCGAGTGATTCCGTCCAGCAGAATGACTACGTCTTTGCCTTGCTCCACAGAACGCTTGGCTTTCTCCAACACCAAGCGAGCCACGCGAATGTGATTCTCCGGCAACATATCGAAGGTCGAGGCGACTACTTCTGCGCTGGTGGAGCGTTTGAAGTCAGTCACCTCCTCGGGCCGCTCGTCGACAAGCAGGACCATCACTGCCATATCGGGGTAATTACGGGTGATAGCCTGGGCTGTCTTCTTTAGGATGGTGGTCTTGCCGGCCTTCGGCGGGGAAACGATCATCCCTCGCTGGCCGCGCCCTAATGGTGAGATAAGATCAATGAGACGCGTGGAGTATTCGAAAGGGGTGGTCTCCAGACGAAGCCGCTTGTTCGGGAAGATTGGGGTCAAGCTTTCAAAGAGTGGGCGGTTGCGGGACACCTCTGGATCCAACCCATTGACCTCCTTCACGCGCAGTAAGGCCAGGTATTTCTCCTTTTCCATCGGCTGGCGCACCCATCCGGCGATCATGTCGCCATCGCGCAGGCCGAACCGTTTGATCTGCGAGGGAGAGACGTAGATATCGGTGGGAGAAGGGACATAGTGAGAGCGCAGGAAACCATAACCTTCCTCGTGGATCTCGAGGACTCCTGCCACCAGGTCGCCACGAACAGGCTCCTCCTTTACAGTGGTCTTTTCCTCTCGCGGCGCTTCCCTCGTCTCCCGCGGCTCTTGCCGGTCCCGCCCCTCTCGCTGTTCCGATCTTTCCCGGTATTCATGAGTCTCGGGGCGATCCCGATAGTCTCTAGTCTCTCCCCGGTTTGTGTTTTCACGAGACTCCGAGCGGTCACGAGGTTCTCGATTGTCGACAGGCTTGGCGATTGGTTTCGGCGCCACCGGGGGGGGCGCCGGCGGTGGGGGTTCCTCTTGGACCATCCGCTCGAAAAGGAGTTGAGCCAACTCAACTTTCTTGTATCGATTGTAGTACGGGATGCCCTTCTCGCTCGCCATTCGTTGCAGCTCGATCGCTTTCTTTTCGTTCAGTTCTTCCAGTGTGTACTTAGGCATTCACTTCTTCTCCAAACTAGGTGCAACCTTCTGCCAATCCTCCAGGAATCGCTTCACCCCAGCATCGGTTAGAGGGTGCTGCAGCATTCCTTCCAAGACGCTGAAGGGGATGGTGGCGATGTGGGCGCCGGCTTGGGCTGCTTGCGTCACATGGAGCGGGTGTCGAATGGAGGCAGCAATCACCCGGGTGGGGAAATTGCAACCCTGGAAGAGAGCGGAGATCTGTCCTACCAAAGCCATTCCGTCATGCCCAATATCATCGAGACGACCGACGAAGGGGCTCACGTAGGAAGCCCCGGCCAGGGCGGCAAGCAAGGCTTGATTGAGAGCAAAGACCAAGGTCACATTGGTTTGAATTCCGGCGGCAGTCAAGTCCTTGACGGCTTTCAAACCCTCCTTGGTCATCGGGATCTTAACGACCACGTTCGGCGCCCAAGTGGAGAATTCGCGGGCTTCTCGAACCATTGAGGCGGCATCTTGCGCCAAGACCTCCACCGAGACGGGCCCCGGCACAATCTGGCAAATCTCGCTCACCCTTTCCTGATAGGAGATTTGCTCTTTTGCCATCAGGGTTGGGTTGGTCGTAACTCCAGAGATGACACCCCAGTTGACGGCTTCACGGATCTCATCGAGGTTGGCGGTGTCTAGAAATAGTTGCATTATGAACCTCCAAAGGTTGCGGGCTTGTATCGGATAAGAATCACTTCTCAAGGGGATCGGTTTATCCCCTATCTCATTTGGCTTAATCCTACACCCGTTCCGCTAGGAGGGCAATCCCCTGGCCACCGCCGATGCAAAGAGCGGCCAAACCAGTACAGACTTGAGCTCCGGTCGGGTACGGGCGATGCGCCATCTCATGCAAAAGGGTGACTAGAATACGCGCGCCTGAAGCGCCAATCGGATGGCCGAGGGCGATCGCTCCTCCGTTTAGGTTGACGCGCTCGGGAGAAATTTGGAGCTCTCGCAAGACTGCCAGAGACTGGGCGGCAAAGGCTTCGTTCAATTCCAGGAACTCGACCTGATCCAGCAACACGCTGGCTTTGGTCAATGCTTTCCGTGTTGCCGGCACGGGTCCCAATCCCATCTCTCCAGGTTCCACGCCGGCGACTGCCCAACTGCGGATGATCGCCAGGGGCTTTAGCCCCAGCTCTTTTACGCGGTTTCCAGAAACCAACAAGACGAACGCGGCGCCATCGTTAATCCCAGAGGAGTTCCCAGCCGTCACTGTGCCATCTTTCTTAAAAGCGGGGCGCAGCCGGACTAGCTTTTCCGGGCTCGCGTCCAGACGCACGCACTCGTCCATTTGAAACGAAAGTGATTCACCTTTCCCTTGGGGCGCCAAGACAGGCACAATCTCGTCTTTGAATCGTCCCTCCCGGATGGCTTGGCCTGCTTTCCGCTGACTGGCTAGAGCAAACTCGTCCTGCTCCTGACGACTGATCCCGTATTTGGCAGCCAAATTCTCTGCAGTCGAGCCCATGTGCTCATCGGTAAAAACATCCCATAGGCCATCTCCAATCATCCCGTCGACAATTGTCTCATTGCCCAGGCGGAAACCGGCTCGGGCCTTGGGGAGGAGATAGGGAGCTCGGCTCATATTCTCGATGCCCCCTGCAAGGATCAGGTCAGCCTCCCCGAGAAGAATCTCCTGGGCGCCGCTGACAACTGCTTGCAAACCCGAGCCGCAGACGCGATTGACCGTGAAGGCGGTTGATTCTACAGGCAGACCTGCCTTCAGGGCAATTTGCCGAGCTGGGTTCATACCCTGTCCAGCAGGCAGCGCACAGCCGGCGATCAGCTCGCTGATCTGGGCGGGCGGAACTCCGGTCTCCGCCAGGATGGCCTTGACGACGATGGCGCCGAGGTCAACCGCGGGAATATCTTTCAAACTCCCCATGAAGGCGCCAATCGCAGTCCGCTTGGCAGAACAAATCCAGACTTCATTCATTCCACGCTTCTCCTTCTAATCGTGCCCTTATTTGTGATTCCCATTCTCGCATCACCGCACAGGCACGATCGAACGATGCGACTGATTGAATAAGTCGTCCTAGAAAATAAGGATCAGTAATCCCTTGTTGATTGATTCGGAGGTTGAGAATTGAAATCTCTAAGGCGGCAGTCAAGAGGGCAAGGGCGGCTCCGACATCGCTGAGGACGCGAACGTTGCCGTGTTCTTGCAGGGTCGCCAGCGCGTCTTGCAGGCCGGAAACCTCCTCTCCCAAAGCCATCGGCGGGCGGCAAGCCCCCTCCATCGCCGCTCGGAGGGCTTCCTCCCGAGCAGCCGGATCTTCATAAGACATCCGAGTGGCTGCCATCCAATGCTGGAAGGCGGCTGAATCCTGGTCGGCAAAGAACAAACAACGGTCGCGGCTCTCTAAAAAACGTTCCTCCAATTCCTTCATTATAGCCCGCGGCAGCGTGTTCTTACCTGCCACAGAACAGCCTGCGACAGCGCGTCTTGAATGACGGATTCCCTGACTGAGCGCCGCCGCCATCGCCCCAAGGCTGGCGCCCATGGCAGCAACCAAGCCGGCAGCCGCTCCTCCGCCGGGTGTCGCCGCACGGGAGGAGAGCTCGTTTAAAAATGTACCCAAAACCATTTCTTGATAGTTGCTGAAAGTCATCTGATCGATCGGATCCCGCCGAGGCCCTGGCTACTTTTTCGAGATCCCCAGGATGAGCCGAGCTTCGTCCGGTTCAGCCACCTCGCGCCCTAGCTCCTTCGATAGCCTGGCAATCCGATCTACGAGTTGGCTGTTGTGGGTGGCAGGCTCGCCTTTGCGGTAGAAGAGGTTGTCCTCGAAACCGCAGCGAACATTTCCGCCCATCACGATGGCCACGGCAGCCAGTTGCAGTTCTGCCCGGCCTATCCCAGCTACCGTCCAGGTGCAGCCATCGGGAAGGCTTTCCACCAGATAGACCAGATCGCGGGCTGAGGCCGTGATCCCACCCGGAACCCCCATGACGAAATCGAAGTGCAGGGGCAGGTGGAGAATCCCCTTCTTTACCAGCCGCAAGGCATTGGCAATCATTCCCGCCTCGAAAACCTCAATCTCCGGCTTGATGCCTCGCTCCATCATCATGCGGGCGAATCTCTCAATTAATTCGGGCGGGTTCCAGAAGACGCCCTCCCCAAAATTGACGGTGCCGCAGGTCAAAGTAGCCATCTCCGGGTTGAGGGTGAGGGGAGACGATCGTTCTTCCGCGCTCATCCCCACCGCTCCTCCGGTGGAAGTCTGGATAATGATGTCGCAACGGCTGCGGATGGCTTCCATCGCCCGCGCGAATACAATGGCGTCCTGGGTGGGCGAGCCGTCATCCTTGCGCACATGCAAGTGGACTACTGAAGCGCCGGCCTGGTAAGCCCGAAAGCTCTCATCGCCCAATTCCTGCGCCGACACCGGCAGTGCCGGGTGATCCGTTTTTCTTACTTCCGCGCCACAGATGGCGACGGTGATGATCAGTTTTTCCATCGAAAACTAGCTCTCCTCGCGCAAGCTCTGATAAATTGGTGAAACAGTGGATTCGGTTTTCCTGGTCGTGAAGTCAACTCTGGGTGAAACTGTGTGCCAAGAAACCATGGATGTCCAGGAAGTTCAATGATTTCGGCCAAGCCCAGTTCTTCGTATCGTCCGGAGACAACCAACCCTCCTTGTTCCAAGAGGTGAAGATACTCATTGTTCAATTCGTAACGGTGGCGATGACGCTCCCAGACGATATCTTGGCCAAAGGCTCGCCACGCCTCGCTACCCTCTTGCACAGCGCACGGGTATGCTCCTAGACGCATGGCGCCGCCCTTGGCCTCCAAGCCGCGTTGATTTGCCATAAGGTCGATGACTGGGTAGGGGGTGAGAGGATCGAATTCCGTGCTGTTAGCCGCCTCTAAGCCGCAGACGTGGCGAGCGAATTCGATAACCGCGCACTGTAATCCCAGGCAAAGGCCAAAATACGGGACACCTTGGCAACGAGCGTATTCTACTGCTGCGATTTTCCCTTCCACCCCCCTGGGGTCGAAACCGCCCGGCACTACAATCCCATCCAGCTCGCCGAGTATTCCAGAGAGGTCCTTCCCCTCCCGTACCCGACCGGAGGTCAACTTCTCTGAGGGCGCCCATACCAACTGGAGATCCAACTTTTCTTCCATTGAAGCATGCTTCAGGGCTTCGTTGACCGAGATGTAAGTGTCGCGCATCCCTACGCAATTGCCCACCACGCCGACGCGGAGCTGCGGATGCGGGCTCTCTAGGATACGTTCCAGCCGTTCCCACATTGCCAGATCTGCAGTACGCCTTTCGCCGAGGAAACGGTCCAAGATGGCGGAGAAACCCTCCCGCTGCAAAAAAAGAGGAACCCGGTAAATAGAGTTCAAGTCGGGTAGAGAGATCACCTGCTCTTGATCGACGTCGCAGAAGAGAGCCACTTTCTCCCACAGCTTACGGGAAATCGCTCGTCGCGATCGACAAACGACAACATTCGGTTGGATGCCGATACTGCGCAACTCGGCGACAGAGCGCCGGGTCGGTTTCGTCTTTGCCTCTTGTGTGGTTTCCAGGAATGGCACGAGGGTGGTGTGGACGTAGAGAAGATCTTCCGGCGGAAAGCTGCGACGCAGTTGGCGGATGGCCTCCAGGAAGGGGAGCCCTTCGATGTCGCCCACCGTGCCGCCGATCTCCACCACCAATATTTCCGCTTTGGAATGTTCGAGGGCGCCCTTGATGGCATCCATGATCTCGTTGGTCACGTGCGGAATCAACTGCACCGTGGCTCCCAAATACTCGCCTCGCCGTTCTTTGGCGATCACAGCCGAGTAGATCCGGCCTGAGGCGACATTGGCCAACTGGTCCAGATCCTCATCGATGAAACGCTCATCGTGGCTCAAGTCGAGGTCTGTTTCGGCGCCATCTTTCAACACGAAAACTTCTCCATGCTGGTAGGGGCGGCAGCTAGAAAGCCCGCGGCAGCTAGCTAGAAAGCCCGCGGCAGCTAGAAAGCCCGCGGCAGCTAGAAAGCCCGCGGCAGCTAGAAAGCCCGCGGCAGCTAGAAAGCCCGCGGCAGCTAGAAAGCCCGCGGCAGCGTGTTCTGTGTCCACGTTCAGGTACGGGTCGCACTTGATCATGCTCGCCCGATACCCTCGCCCCTTAATCAGGGCGCCGATGGAAGCGGCCAGGATCCCCTTGCCGATCCCAGAGACAACCCCCCCGGTGATAAAGATCAGTTTGCTCATTGGGCTTTCCGCAGGAGCTCTTCGACGATTAGACTGGCCACCGCCAGCGGCGTCGTGCCTGGCCCGAAGGCGGCGTCAAAGCCGACCTCCAGTGCGACCTGGCTATCGATGTAGGGTCCTCCGCAGATCAAGAGAAGATCCTGCCGTAGTCCCTCCGCCTCGAGCATCTCGGCGAGAAGAGAGAGATTCTCCAGATGGGCATTTCTTTGGGTAACCACTTGCGAAACGAGGACAACATCGGCACGCTGTTCCCGAGCCGCTTCCAGAACCTCATCCGGAGGCGCCTGAGCTCCTAGGTTCACCACCCGGAACTGAGGATACCTCTCCAGACCGGATTCCCCGCCGAAGCCTTTGGCGTTGAGGATAGCGTCCAGGCCAACGGTGTGGGCATCAGTTCCAATGGTGGCGCCAACCACCGTCACCCGTTTCTTCAACTCAAACTCCAACAACTGGTTGATACGCCAGAAATCCAATAAAGGCCGTTCCACCTCGGTGAGATGGATAGCCTGGTCATCGATTTCCACCGTGGTCGCGCCGTAAAGGATGTAAAAAGAGAAGCCGTTCCCCAGGTCGAGAGCAGAGACCAAGCGGATCTGTTCCAACCCCAGGCGACCAGCGATGGACTTGGCAGCTTCCCGGCTCCTGGCGGAGAGAGAGATGGGAAGACTAAAGGACAATTGCACGGCGCCATCATTGAGGCGGTCACCGTAGGGACGGATGAATGGCCGCTCTTCGCTCACACTACAGCCCCCGGCAGCTCGATAGCCCCCGGCAGCTCGATAGCCCCCGGCAGGGTGTTCTGCGCCACCTTTCTTCTGGCTCTCCGCACCACCTCGCGGTCGAGGAAGGGGTTCAAATAGAAGTGCCCTTTGCGGAAGACGCCATCATAGCCTCTCCCGCCCCTCCTGGCGCGTTTGATGGCAGAGAAGGCGCCGCTGGCCAGGGAGTTCCACAACCCCTCCTCGGCAATTCGGGTAAGAGATTCCTCGGTTCTAGCCAGAAGCCAGCAGGCGCGGGCGGCGCCTTGGCCATTTGGTTTAAGTCGCACTTCCTGCCCCAACGAGCCGGCCGCGCGACGAACGTGCAAGGCAGACTCCAAGCTCAGGTAGCGGTCTTGCACATAGGGAGTATGAATCGCTTCGGTCGGCATCCCTAAAAGGACGATCGCCTGATCGGTCCAAACAGCTACCAAGTTGAAAAGTGTATCCAAGACGTGAGCGAAGAAAATGTTCCCGCTCTTGTAACGGGTAGGAGGCATGAATTTGACCGGTGAGCGGGGAAAAAGCTGTCGCACCAATTGCGCTTGAACCAGCTCCTTGAGAAAACTGTCCTCTAGCGCAGGGTCCAACTCGGCAGCATGACCCAGGCCGATCCGTTCCTCACGCATCCCGGCATTCTTGGCCAATTGCTCGTTGATAAACTGGGAGACAAGCACGATTGGATATTCCTCGAACGCATCGATGGTCTTGATCAGGTTGTCCTCGCCAGTGACGATGGTTGTATCGAAAAGGCCCAACAAGTAGCGCGAAAAATGCTGATCAACCATGGTGCGAATCATGTTCAAGTCACGAAAGAGAATCCCGTAGAGAGCGTCATTGACGAGGATGTCTAAACCTTCCAGAACTCCCAAAGCGGCGATTTCGGCCATGCAAAGGCCAGAGCAATAGTTGACCTGGCGGACATAGCGATTGGATTGACGGGAAGCCTCGTCCAAGGCGCCTCGCATCAAGCGGAAGTTTGCTCCAGTGGCGTAAGTGCCGCCGAACCCCTCGGTGGTAATCCCTTCGGGGACATAGTCCAGCAAGCTCTGAGCTGTAGAGCGGATTACCGCCACAGCATCGGCGCCCTGTTCTGCGGCTGCCTTGGCCTGTTCGATGTCGTCGTAAATGTTTCCGGTGGCGACGATCACATACAGCCATGGGGACGTGGTTCGGGCTAAGCTTTCCTCCATCTCGCGCCGCCGGCGCCGTTTGCCTAAGAGAGTGACCAAGGCATCCTGAACGATCCCTCGGCAGTGGTTTTCAATCGCTCGCCGAGGTTGGCGAGGCAGCCGCACAAGGTCAAGCGACCTTGCGCCCACGCGTTCGGCGATGCCTTGGGGCGTTTCCCCCGTGGCCAAGATGGCGTTGCTTAACCAATAGAGCGCACCGTCCTCCAAGACTCGCTGCCCGGTGAGCTGATCGATGAAACAATTCACCAACGGCACACTCTCTTGATTGCTGCCCTCGATGCCGACCAAACGCAGGAGAGAACGCTCAACCGAGACGGTGGAGAGTGGGCTGATCTCATCTTGCACTCCCCCCGCGATGGAGGCGGCCAGTTGCCGGCAATGGCGTACTTGTTCAGTGGGAATCGGCAGTCTCATTGGCAATCTTGTTTTTCCCTCACAGTCGCGAGATCGCGGTCTTTCCCCAATGTTCCACCTCAGGAACCCTTCACTTCGCTCAAGGGGAAACTCCGCGTTGGAGATTTTCCGTGAATCCTCTAGCCAACTCTATCACCTCTTCTTCCAGCCCCAATAGGAGGGCGATCTTGAGGGCATCATGGGGCACCCGGCGTTCGGGCTCGACTCTCTCCAGGCGATACTGCATCAGGCTGGAAAGGATAGCCTCCCCGCCCTCTCGCATGAGCGCTTGCACCTGCTCAAGGCTAATCTCGCCAAGTCCTGCCATCTGCCAGTGCATCACACCGGTCGCTTGAGCCAAGCCCTCGAAGTGAGAAGTAAAAAGTGCACTTCCCGGCATCTGATTGATATACAGAAGGAGAGCGGCATTGATAGCAAAACCCTCGGTGGGATTGGTTCCTCGAGCCAGCTCATCGATCAGGAGCAAGCCAGCCCTTCGGTGGTGGTCCAACACCCGCTTGATCCCGGTCACCTCCGCTCCGAAGGCGGAGAGCCCGTCCTGCTCGCGCCGCCGAGTGGAAAAAAAGAGGAAATCACGCAGCGCCCATTCCATTGCCTGGGCCGGCGCCAGGAAACCGTGCTGGACCATGGCACAGGACAACCCAATGGTCTTAAGAAGGACTGTTTTCCCGCTCATATTGGATCCACTGACCAAAGCAGCTCCTTTTAAAAGCTCGATGCTGAGGGGTTGGAAGAGAATGCCCCGCTCCAACATGCGCATGCTCATCGGCCAGTGGCGTCCTTCTTCCAGTCGAAAGACGACCGGTGAGGAGGCGCTGAGAAGGTGGGGTAACGCGCCACCGTAGCTGTTGGCAAGTTGACTCTTGGCCAATAACAGGTCGAAGCGGCCGACTCGCTCCAAATCCTCGATCAAGCCCTCAGACTGTTCACCGATAGCCTTTCCCAGCCTAGCCCGGATCGTCTTTTCCTCCCTCTCTGCGGCGATTGCGAGGGTTTCCAACTCTTCCCTCCATTTTAGCGACTTGGGGGAGGGCCGAAGGCGAAATACTATCGTTTGCGAACTCTCGCTATAGAGAACGAGACGGTCAACCTCTTGACAACGGTCAGCGCCTGGGCTCCCACGCTGGACGGTGATCTCTTCATCCCGCCCGAGGCGAAGTCCGTCCTGGCGAAGCAGTTCATTGACCCCTGCCCGTTCTGCCAACAACAACTTCTCCAGCACCTCCTTGCGATGGCGGATCTGTCCAAGGTTGGGGGAATAAGCCTCCACCAATGAAAAGGTCTCTTGGCTTTGGCCCCCGCAAGAAAGAAGGCGGAGAAGAGCCGGACAGCCCTTTGGCCGAAGAGAGGCCAGGAATGCAAGTCCAGGTTGTTCCATTCCTTTTCGCAATCTTTTAAAGAGCAGGAGCAGTCGTTTGCATTCGAACAGCTCCACTGTTGTCAGTACAAATCCCTCACGGGCTTGGCGCAATGATCGGCGGATATCTTTAATACCGTGCAGCAAGACAGCTTGTTCAGCCCCCCAGGAGGGGTGATTCAGTAAAAAGGAAGCCATGGCCTTGGTTCGCCGGAGCTCGGCCCTTAGTTCTCTTTCCTGCCCCATCCGGTATGGCTGAATCCGCCCTTTGACCTCCCTGCCGAGGGGGGAATAGGTCTCTACCAACCCGAGGAACTCATCCCATTCCAGGCCAGCTCGTGTCTCCAGGTCAAGAAAGTAACTAGCCCCCGGCAGGGTGTTCTTCTGGCTCACTGCAGTTGCCGGCACTCCACTGTCTGGAAAGCGATCCGCGCTTCCTCCAGCAACCTCTCAGGGCTCTCTAAATGCCCATCCAACGCACGTGGGTTAACAGCTACCCAGGCTAAGGTTGCTTTCTCCCGTGCGAAGAATGACCATCCTCCCCGCCAGAGCGCTTGCCAGCGCTCCTGGCTGGCGAGAAGATGCCAAGGTTGATCCAGCAACAGAGCCAGGGGAGACGGAAAGCGGTCTAACAGACGAGTCGCTCGATCGGTGAAAGCGCCGGGCCAGTAGAGCGCCTCCGCAGTTGCAAGATCGGCAGCTTGATAGGACTCCCTGCCGGGGGCTTGTCCAGCTTGATAGGACTCCCTGCCGGGGGCTTGTCCAGCTTGATAGGACTCCCTGCCGGGGGCTTGTCCAGCTAGATAGGACTCCCTGCCGGGGGCTTGTCCAGCTTGATAGGACGCGGCAGCTTGGTAGCCCCCGGCAGGGAGTCCCGGGTTAAGTTCAGGGATCGGAATCCAGCGGTCTTTATTCCAAAAGGCAGGCTGCCCTCGTTTTCGAGGGTCTGACGGAGAGGGAATTTCCCAATGGCCCTTGGGCATTAGAGTGATGGTGTGAAAACGCTCCAACTGCTCCTTTCGAGCCCAGCGGTCGACAGGGTCGGCGCCCATCGCCAGAATGTAGCGCTGGGCAAGGTGTGAATCGCTCGCCGATAAGCGACCCAAGGAGCCATCTACCACCACCAGTTCGGCCCCTTCGGCAATCAAGCGCTGCGCAGCGACAATCGTATCGTTCAATGTAACCGGGCCGGCGATGACAGCCTCGCTCGCTTGCCGAACCCTCCCGATCAACACTTCGCCCCAGGGAGTGTTGGCCTCCAACTCCTCGCGCAACTCCAGGTGGTGTGTCAGCTCACAGTTCTTAGCCAGCGCCACCAAGGTATCCTTGGGCAGACGCAGTGGGGTAGCATGCCCCCCTTTTCCTGCCGGGATCACGCCGAGTCTCTTCTTGTTCTGTAGCCCCGCCTCCAGCAAGACGTTGGCCACAGTCGTCTTCCCGGAACCTCGTCCGGTCCCCACCACGCTCACCACGGCCGGCCAGGAAAGGCGCTCCGCCATTAAATACCACGCTGCCGCGGGCTGACTGCCACGCTTCAATGATTGCCTCTCCGCCCGATCTTGCCGTCGAGCACACTGTTCTGCGGGGATCCATCGCGGCTACAGGTGGGGCAATGGGCCGGATCATGACGGGACATCGCTTCGGGTTCCGGATAGGAATATACCAAGCCCTGGTAGTTCCTCAAGACGACGTTCTCTGGAGAGATCGAGAGCACGTAGTTCGGTGCGACTGGGATTTTCCCTCCACCGCCCGGAGCGTCCACCACGAAAGTCGGAACAGCCAAGCCGGTGGTATGACCCCGCAGGGCTTCCACCATCTCGATTCCCCGCAGCGCTGAGGTGCGGAAGTGGCTGATCCCTTCCGAGAGGTCGCACTGATATACATAGTAGGGGCGCACACGGATCTTCAGCAGATCATGGACCAATTTCTTCATGACCGTCGGGCAATCGTTGATCCCGCGCAGCAATACGCTCTGGTTGCCGAGGGGAATGCCGGCATCTGCCAATTTAGCGCAGGCTTCGGTCGATTCCGGTGTAATCTCTCGACTGTGATTGAAATGCGTGTTCAACCAAAGGGGGTGGTAGCGCCGCAGCATCGTCACCAGATCATCGGTGATGCGTTGAGGGAGAGTCACGGGAACCCTGGAACCGATGCGGATGATCTCTACGTGTGGGATCTTCCTCAGTTCAACCAAGACGAATTCCAGAAGCTCCTGCTCCAGTAGGAGGGCGTCCCCGCCTGAGAGGAGGACGTCACGCACCACTGGGGTCCGGCGGATGTACTCCAACGAGCGATCTAACTCCGCCTTGGAAAGCGAGCGATCGTAGGCGCCGGCAAAACGGCGGCGCGTGCAATATCTGCAGTACATGGCGCACTGGTCGGTAACCAAGAAAAGAACGCGGTCGGGGTAACGGTGGGTCAACCCAGGGACCGGCGAGTCAGCGTCCTCGTGCAATGGATCGAGCTGGTCGAATTGACCGTGAACCGTCTCTTGTGCTTGAGGCACGCCCTGCAAGCGAACCGGGCAGTTGGGATCGTCTGGATCCATCAGTGACACATAGTAAGGGGTGATGGCCATGCGGAATCTTTTCAAAGCAAGTCGTATCCCCTCCTCTTCAGTCAAGGAGAGATGGATCACTTCCTTCAATTCGTCTACCGTGGTCAGGCGATGTTTCAGTTGCCAGCGCCAATCTCCCCAATCTTCCGGAGATACATCACGCCAAGGATTGATCTCGTTCCAGGTTCGCATGAGTGACGATCTTCCTTAGAGGAACATTCTTTCGAAGAGAGCTCTCAATTTCGGGCTCTCCCGCATTAACTCAAAGGCGATCCGATCATGTCCCTTGGCAAAACCATTGCCGATGATCATGTTCACGTCCTTGCCGATGCCTTCAGCTCCCAGGGCAGCCGCAGTGAAGCTGGTAGCCATGGTGAAAAAGTAAACAATACCCCCCTCGCGGGTGCTCATAATGGAGGCCATTTCAGTGCCGGGAACGTTGACACAGTTAATGGTGACGTCCATCAGTTTCCCATCCGTTACCTCGAGTATTTTTTCGTACACTTCCAGTGGCTTTGAAGCATCCCCCTGGATAGCCAGGTCAGCGAATCCGCTCTCGCGTATGCGTTCGGTGGAGGAGGCGCTGTGCCCCAACCCGATCACTCGGCCGGTCACCCCTGCCCGCTTTTTGGCTTCGTAAAGACAGAGAAGCCCCGACTTGCCTCCACCGCCGATCACCAGCGCTGCGTCGCCCGGCTTGACCAGCCGCGCAGTTTGGGCTGGAGCGCCCGCCACATCGAGGAGGGCAAGGGAGAGGCGATCCGGAAGGTCGGCGGGCAGCTTGGCGTAGACTCCTGATTCGAAGAGCACGGCCTGTCCTTCAACCTCTACTTGGTCCTTCTCAAGGTCGATTTTCTTGATCCGTTTCAAGGCAAGAGGAGTCAGGGTGAGAGAGACCAGTGAAGCGATTTTGTCGCCGGGTTTCAGGTCTCGACTGGCCAGATCCTTGCCCACCTGCCTCACGGCGCCGATGAACATGCCCCCTGAGCCTGTGATCGGGTTATGCATCTTGCCACGCTCTTTGACGATCTTTTTGATCAAACCGGCGATTTTGGTGGTATCGCGCTCTCCCTCCTCCTCCAATTGGGTAAAACTGGCGGCATCAATGTTCAATCGCTCCACGTCCACCAAAATCTCATTGTCGCGGATCGATCCCATATCGTTGTCCAGTCTCTTGGCTGCTTGCGGCATCACTCCCAGCGGCTCCACCACACGATGTATCCCAAACGGATTTCCCTTAGCCATCGTTTTTCTCCTTCCTCATAGCACCCTGCCGGGGGCTATCAAGCCGCCGGGGGCTATTTACATGGTCTCCGGGGCGCTCAGCCCTAATAAGGTTAATATATTACCGAGTGTAATGCGAAATGCTGAGACTAGATTCAGTCGTGCCTGCTGCAAAGAAGCATCCACTCCAAGGATGCGGTGATCATGATAGAAAGAGTGGAAATCCCCAGACAGCTCTTTGGAGAAACCGGTTAGGCGATGCGGAAGCAAGCTGGCGGCGGCTGTTGCGATCTCCTCTGGGGCAAGAGCAATTTTGGCTAGAAGACGGTGCTCGGCCGGCCCATAGGCCTGACAGGTCTCTAAATCGATTTCGCCGATCGCCAAACCTCTTTGGATCGCTTCTCTCTCCACAGAGAAAGCGCGCGTGTAAGCATACTGAACATAGAAAACCGGGTTGGAAAGAGATTGCTGTCTGGCTAGATCAAGGTTAAAGTCCAAGGTAGAGTCAGGGCTGCGATCAAGTAGAAAGAAGAGTATGGCGTCTCGTCCGATCGCTTCAGTGACTTCATCGAGGGTCAGAAATTCTCCCGTGCGCTTGGACATCTTAACTTCTTCCCCTTGCTCGAACCACCGCACCAATTGATAAATCAGCAAGGTCAAATCGTCGGCGTTGTAACCAAGGGCTTGGAAAGCAGCCTTGTTGCGCATCACATAACCGTGGTGATCCGGACCCCAGACGTCGATAATCCAATCGAAACCACGCTCTCGTTTGTGCAAATTGTAGGCGATGTCCCAGGCAAAATAGGTAGGCTCACCGTTGGAACGGATCATCACTCGATCTTTGTCATCTCCAAAGGCTGTGGAACGGAACCAGAGCGCCCCATCCCTCGGATAGAGAAAACCTCCATCTTCCAGCTGAACTTGTGCGCGTCGCAGGAACCCATCTCGCTCCAAGGAGCTCTGAGAGAACCAGGTGTCGAAACGAATGCCCAGCCCATCCATAGTTTGACGGTGAGCTCGGGCCATCTCCTGTAGGCCGAAGCGCCGTAGCTCGACCAGCAGGTTCTTGAAAGGAAGGCCAGCCCACTCGAAGTGTCCCTGGGCAGCCCGTTGGCCTATTTCACGCACATACTCCCCCTGGTAGCCACCCTCTGGGAAGACCGATTCTTGACCCAGCGCTTCACGGTAACGCGCAAGCAGGGACAAGGCGAAAGTGTCCACCTGAGTGCCGAAGTCATCGAAGTAGTATTCACGAGAAACCTTGTGTCCCCAAGCTTCTAACAAGTTGGCAGCGACAAACCCAAAGCAAGCGCCACGTGCGTTTCCCAGGTGGATGGGACCAGTTGGATTGGCTGAGCAAAACTCCACATTGACTTGCCGTGCTTGCTTCTGCTGCCAGTGACCGTAACCAGCGGGGTTTTGGAAGACATCGCGAAGAATTGCCTTGGCGCTTGCAGCTTCAAGGCTAAAATTGAGGAAACCCGGTCCGGCTACCTCGGTTGACACTCCCAGCGAATCTGGGATCGCCGCTTGCAGAGCGTAGGCCAGCTCTCGTGGGTTGGTGTGAAAAAGCTTGGCCGCATGGAAAGCGTAGTGGCATGTCAAGTCGGCATGACGCGCCTCTCGCACGGAAGCGGGAGCCGCCTCCCACGAAACCGGCCCGGCATCTTGCCCAAATTGCTGTTGAAGCGCCTCCCGCAGGGAAGCCCCCAGCGCTTGCAAGTAACCAGCCCCCGGCATCTTGACAGCCCCCGGCATCTTGACAGCCCCCGGCATCTTGACAGCCCCCGGCATCTTGACAGCCCCCGGCATCTTGACAGCCCCCGGCAGGGTGTCCACTTTACAATTCTCCGGTGAAGGCAAAGATGGAATCCACGCGCTCCCGCAAGTTATCGAAACAGAAGATTCGCTCGACCTCGACAGGGGGCAATGCGGCGGTTTGCGGTTCTCTCTCCAGCAATTGGCGAAGAGGGATCTTTTGTTGAATGGCCTGGAAGGCCAACCTCTGAACTAGGCGGCCGGCCTCGGAACGCGGCATGCCATGACCCACCAAAGCCAAAAGGAGAGGCTGGGAGAAGATCGCACCGCAGGTGAGTTCGATATTCTCCGCCATCCGTCGGGGATTCACCTCCAACCCATCCATTACCCAGGCAAGGGCCTGAAGCATGTATCCCAGCAAAACGGTGCTTTGGGGACCGATCACGCGCTCGGTCGAGGAGTGACTGATATCCCGCTCATGCCAACTGGGAATGTTCTCCAGGGCTGGACCTGCATCCGCCCGGACAATGCGGGCCAAGCCGCAAAGACGCTCGGCTACTACCGGATTGCGTTTGTGGGGCATGGCAGAGGAACCGACTTGTCCCTCTGTGAACGGCTCGAAGAGCTCCCCCACCTCGCTGCGCTGCAAGTGACGAACCTCAAGCGCTACTTCCTCCACTCCGGCAGCGATGAGGGCAAGGGTCTGAAAGAATCGGGCGTACAGGTCGCGCGGGATGATCTGGGAACAACGGTGAGCGGGTTTCAAGCCGAGGAGAGCGCAGGCACGGGTGGCGATCTGGGGGCTGACCAGGTTGTAGGTGCCCACCGGACCAGAGAACTTTCCCACACTCACTTCAGAAGTGGCTTCACGCAGGCGTCGCAGATGCCGCTGGAAAGTCTTTTGGTAACGCAGCAAGACCAGTCCAAAGCTAATCGGCTCGGCGTGGATACCGTGGGTACGGCCGATCATCCAGGTGTATTTGTGCTGGCGGGCTCGTCGCCTGAAGACGCGGATCAAGCCGAGAAGATCTCCTTGCAGGATTTCCCCACACTTTTTCAGTTGCAGAGAGAAGCCCGTATCCTTGATGTCTTGCGAGGTCAGCCCGAGGTGAAAGAAACGAAAATCCTCACCTAGCCTGCTTTCCACCGCCTGAAGGAATGCTACCAGGTCATGTTGAGTTTTTTCCTCGATAGCCCGCACCTCCCCAACAGATCCAAAAGAAGCCCTCTTGAGGATGCGTTGGCAGGCTTCCTCGGGGATCTCTCCATTCTCCACTCGTGCCTGGCATACAGCCAGCTCGATGCGCAACCACAGTTGGAGCTGATTTTCCTCGCCCCAGATCGTTTCTAGCGCGGGGTAAGGATAGCGGGAGAACTGTAGGTTCATCCATTGATGGTAACACTCCCCCTTCTCCCTCGCCAAATCGCAGCATTTGGACAGATTCCGCTCTCTCTTCATTCAGTATGGGGACATTCTTCCAGTATGGGGACAGATTTGAAATCTGTCCCCATACTGATTCAATCTGTCCCCTCACTATGCGCGGCAGCGTAGTAATCAGCCCGCGGCAGCATAGTAATCAGCCCGCGGCAGCATAGTAATCAGCCCGCGGCAGCATAGTAATCAGCCCGCGGCAGCATAGTAATCAGCCCGCGGCAGCGAGTCCTTTAATGGCGGATGTGGAGTTCGTTGACAACCCGATGCACTTCCGGAAAGCGACCCAGAATCTCTTCGATCACCAAGAAGTAAGCTCGCGCAGGAACCATTCCTTCCAGAAAAAGGGTTCCGCCCGCCAACTGAAAGCGGATGCTGCTGCCCTCCAAGCGGCGGTCCTCATGGAGGGCAACCTCGATCTGTCGCAGCAAGCCCTCCCGGCTACTCTCCTGGTGATCGAAGGTGATCGTGTCATCGATCTCCTTAACTCCCTTTACGCCTGCCACTTTTTCGAGCAAAGGTTTTTTATCCGTCTGGCGCTGCACCTGCCCTTTCAAAGAAACTACACCGCGAACCACCCGCACCTTAAGGTCTTCAACCTCCGAATGACCCAACTCGGAGATCGCCAACAGAATTTTATTCTTCAGTGTTTGATCGTCGGGGGGGGATTCGTAACCGATTCGAACTCGGTTCACTATTCGCTCGACTCCTGGCAAGCTGCCCGCCATACTATCCAATTCCATCTTCTGTTGGAGCGTGTCCACCCGTCCAGAAAGAGTCAGGGCGCCCTCTTGGAAATCGACGCCGATATCGCTGTGGGTGAGTGCCCCGTCAGCGAGTTTCTCTTGGATCAGCGCTTGCAATTGACGATCGCTGAAGCGTACTTTTTTTTCCACACGCACGTCGTTTTCCAGCGAACGAACTCCCTCCAACCCACTGACCAGCCCTTCCAGCCGGTCCTTCCAAGAAACGGTTTCCACTAGCCCAGTCAAACGCACTCGTCCCTCACGGACCTTAACTTGGACATCTTCCAAGCAGATTACCGGATCGTCTCCAATTAACCTTTCGATGCATGCCAATAGTTGCCGGTCTTCGTCCCCGCAACGCTTCACTAGATTGTTGGCTTGGCGATTGGCTCGGCTCATCTCAACTGGTGGTGCGCTTTGCCTCCAGCCACCCCTCAACTCCGCTGGGAAGGATCACCCGGATCCATTCGTCCTTGCTCTCCAGACGAATCACGCCCAGTCCTGCGTAAACTTCTCCTGCTTCCTCTCCACCGCCTGGCTGCTGTAACAGCTTGCAATCCTCAATCACGATCAGGGAGGGAATCGAGAGGTCGGAGGAACGCAGGTAACCGCCCCAAGCCCACCCACTCTTTCCGTTGAACTGGAGGCGATACCAGCCCTTGTTCTCCTCTTTGGTCAGGATGACCTGCGCTCCTTTTGGCAACACCTCGAGAATCTCCCCTTCCTGCATCGGAGCAGCGCGCATCTTCATTTCCTCTACTGCAGTCGTCGCTAAGATTTGATCTCGTTCTAGAAGAATCTCAACGAATATTTTCTCTTCCATCAAAGTGATCGTGCGCGTAGTGTTCTTGTAGAGAGCCTTCGCAAAGGAAAGCGTCGTCTGCCCGTAAGGCAGCATGGACAACTGAAACACCCCCCGTTCTGAGGAAGTGGTGAAAAGGGTTGTGCCTGTGCTGACCCTGACATCGCCGAGAACCTCATTGCTCTGGCTGTCGTAGATGACCCCTAGGATGATGCCGGCTTTAGGCGTCTCCTTCGGAACACAGGCAAAGAGCAAGGCCAGGCTGAGGATGAGCGCGGTCAGCCATAGACGCCTTCGCAGACCTCGAGGCGGCCTGCCTTCGAGCGCCTGCCCTCGAGCATTGCTGAGGGAAGCGAAGGGGCTAGCGGGGTATCTCCGTGTGGACGGCAAGCTCCAGTGAGGCATAGGTTTTCTTGACTGCTTTCTTCGACAATGCACTTCCAATGATACGCATCATTCTAACACGAGAGGCCGTTGACATGACCGCTGAGCGAAACAACGGGGAATATACTACAATTGATCATAGGGTAAACTCCAAGCTTAACGTCAGCCTTCTTGATCGGACATGGCGAAAGCCTGGGGCGAGCTCTGCATCGCAGTGGGTCAACCGTCAGTCTCGACCCGGGATCATTTTGCCTGGTTTGAGCATCAAGGGTAGATCTCTGCGGGAAAACGCCAAGAAGGGGGCCTGAGCAGTGTTCTGTACCAAGTGCGGACGCCAGAACCCGGAAGGAAGCACGTTTTGTAATTATTGCGGTGAGCCCTTGATCAGCCCGGGGCTCGGCGAGAGACGATACAAGCTCCAATCGTCTCGCAAGCGGGGAGGGCCTAGCGCTTCACGCCTGCCACTTCTTTTCGCTGGGCTGTTGGTCTTGATCTGTGCCGTAGTGGTAGTGATTTATGTCCTCGTGGTTGGTCCATCCAACCCTCCTGCTAACAACGAGATCGTGCGCATCGAGCTGGACCCAGTCGGCAAGCAGATGGATTTAGACGCCACGCAAGCCTTCACAGTGATCGGGTACACCAAAGACAACGCAAAAAACTCTTTTACTGAAGGAATTGTCTGGTCGGTGGTTCCCACCAATCTTGGCACGGTCGATGGAAAGGGAGTTTTCAAACCGAGCCAAGTTGGAGATGGGGAAATCGTGGCCACCTATCAAAGCAAGAATGGGGAGAAAAAAGCCACTGCCAAGGTAAGCGTGAAAGCCGGAGTAGCCATCGAACGCATCACAATCAGTCCTGCCACTGCCAATTTAGCTGTCGGTGAGGAACAAATCTTCCAAATCAAGGCAGTTGATTCCACCGGCGCCGAGATAACCATTCAAGCGAAGTGGGCAGTCTTGGAACCGAATCAGGGCAGTATCGAACAAAATGGCACTTTCAAGGCTGCTAAAGCAGGAAACGCAACCATCATCGCCAGCTATGCCTACAACAACAAAGAAGTCTCCGGTTCAGCCGTGGCGATTGTTCGAGATGGACCGGCCACTCCGGTCCGGCGCATCGAGGTGATCCCGCCTTCCATCGAGTTGAAGCTGGGAGAGATCTATCAGTTCATCGTCAAAGGGTACGACAAAGACAACGTGGAAGTGGCCATCTCTGCCCAGTGGCAATTGGTCGGAGAAGTAGGCAAGATTGACGGCAACGGCAACTTCACTGCCGAAAAAGAGGGCGCCGGGACAGTGGAAGCTCTGGCCAACGGGCTCTCCGCGACCGCCGAAGTGATCGTCTCGACGGAGGGCATCTCCTTCCAGATGTACACAGATTCCGCCCTCCCCTTCACTTTCAAGTACCCCTCCAACTGGGAGATAGGGGCAGGGGATAATCTGGTGCGGCTGGTCGCCCCTACCCAGACGGATACCAAGTTCGCCTATTCAGCCATCTTCGGTTACGAGGAAATCGCCGCTGGGAAAGACCTAGCCGGCTATGCCCAAGAGAATGAAGCATGGGCTGAAGGACGCTTCTCCGGGTGCCTTTTCAGCCAGGAAGACCGCCTTTTCGGCGACATCAACGGAAAAGTGATTCCCTTTGTGGCCACCGGCTATAAAGGCATCCTTGGCTGTGCAGTGAACGGCACAACTGGATACTACTTTTTCTCCTACTCCCCAGAGCAGAATTACCCGCAGTTGGAGGGCGCCTTCCGGCAAATGGTGAACAATTGGTTCATTCCCAAAAGTGCAACCCCCACAGCTACTCTCACTCCCTCATCTCCTTCAACTCCCTCCCCTACTCCCCCCGGCAACACCGTACGCAACGATGACTTCGGCTTCTCTTTCTCTATTCCTGAGGGCTGGCAGCAAGGTAATTTGCCGGGTGTGGCGGCTTACGTCACCGGCCCGGTAACACAAAACTACCTTCCCAATCAAACGGTGAAAGTGGAGGAATTGGCAGTGTCGATGACTGCGGAGCAATTTGCCGAGAAGATCGAAAAAGAGCGCTTAAAGAATTTCTACGACAACTACCAGAGTCTTTCTTTGGAGAGCGTCAATTTGGGTGGGCAACCTGCTTTCAAGCGTATTTTCACCATCTCCTTCCAAGGGCAACCCTTGCAGGAAATCCAGTACTATCTGGTACAGGGTACGCGCGGTTACCTGGTCACCTTCGACATCAGCCTGGATGCTTTCCCCGCCCTTACTCCAGCCTTCGATCAGATCGCCGGGAGCTTTTCCTTCTTCTAGTTGATGAGCGGTCTCCTTTGGGCATTGCCGGTTTCGTTTCTGGCAACGCTCTTCTTAACTCCTGTCTTTCGCTGGGTCGCGGTACGGTTCAATATCCAATACAACCCCACCGCTTTCTCCGTGAACCGCGCTCCAGTGCCCCTTCTCGGTGGGCTCGCCATCTTTGGCGGCTTCAGTCTCCCGATCCTGATCACCGACAACCTCTCCAAGGAAGGGATCGGCATCCTTGTCGGCGCTGTTCTAGCGCTCATCTTGGGTTTGATCGATGACCGCTGGAAGATCTCTTCTCGCCTTCAACTTCTGGGCATCCTCGTCGCCGCATCTGTAGCCGTGGCATTTGGGGTGCGCATCCAGTTCTTCTCCAACCCATTCGGCAGCGACATGCTCCTCCTAGCCGCAGCAGCGGTCCCGGTTACCGTCCTGTGGATCGCCGGCCTCACCTCCTCGATCAAGGTAATGGATGGGTTGGATGGGTTGGCGGCGGGGATCTGCGCCATCTCTGCGCTGACCCTGGCGGCGGTGGCTTGGCAGACCGACTTGCTGAACTACGGATCTCCCACTTCAGTGCTCGCCATGCTGGCTTTGGCCGGCGCCTGTCTTGGTTTTCTGCCGTACAACTTTCACCCGGCAAAGATCTTCATGGGGGAAGCGGGGATCATGTTCCTCGGGTTCGTTCTCTCCTGTATTTCGGTCGAAGGGCTGTTAAAGCGCTCTTTTCTCGTAGCGATCAGCATCCCTATCCTCTCGCTCGGTCTACCGCTTATCAATACCCTCTTCGCTGTTCTACGCCGGCGAATCCGGGGAAAGGACATCTTCACAGCGGATCGAGAACATATCCACGACCAACTGCTGCATCGCGGCATTTCACACCGTACCGTCGTCTTGCTGTTGTACGCGGTCAGCATTGCCCTGGGCATCGTCGCTTTCTTCATGGTTCAAGTGGATGCTTTGGTGGCTTTGTTGATCTGGGCAGCGCTCATCGTGATCCTATTCTGGGGGGCTTGGAAAATTGACCTTATCAGTCGGAGAAGTAAGAAATAGCATCGAACAAGGGGGATTGCGCCTCCCCCGCCACATTGCCATCCTCTTGGACGGGAATGGACGTTGGGCGCTAAATCGTGGACTGACCAGACCTCAAGGGCACCGAGCGGGGGGGGAAACGGCCAAGCGCTGTACCCGAAATTGCCATGCCCTAGGAATTCAAGCGCTCACCCTCTTCGGCTTCTCCACCGAGAACTGGAATCGTCCCATGGAAGAAGTGCAGGCACTGATCGTATTGTTGGAGGAATACCTTTACGACATTGCCTGGGAATTGGCCGAAAACAACGTCCGGTTACGTTTGAGCGGCCGCATCGCGCAGATGCCTTCCCGCATCCACCAGGCCATCGCCTTCGCCCTCCAAAAGACAGCTGGATGCACCGGCATGATCCTCAACCTGGCCATCAACTACGGCGCCAAGCCGGAGATGGTGGATGCCGCCAACGCTGCCTTGGGCGCCCGAGAGAAAAGCATCAACTCTTCAGCCCCCGCCAGGGAGTTCTTCCATCTCGACCAGGAGGGCTTTCGTCGTTTCCTCTATGCCCCCGACCTCTCCTTCCCTGACCTGCTGATCCGTACCTCGGGAGAACAGCGCGTCAGCAACTTCCTCCTTTGGCAGATCGAAGAGGCTTACTACTACATCACCTCCACTCTTTGGCCAGACTTCGACTTACAGGAGCTTTGGCAGGCGATCCTCGCTTTTCAGCGCCGGTGTCTGCAACCCTCGCGAGAAAGTCAACCAGCCAAAGAGAAATAACGGAACGAAGAGAAGCAAAGCTCGCAATCCGAGAAAGGCGAGTTGAAGCGAAAATAGTTGGCTGGCCGGCAAGGAGACCCATTGCACCGTTTTTACCGGCGCTTCACTGCCCTCAATGCGCAAACCGTAACCCTCCAACAACAGAGAGAGGTCTTTGTCCGGCGCCCCGAGCGGCAAGGTGAAGGGGGAATCGCTGGGAGGGTTCTCGACTGCGCTGAGGATGGTTAATGGCGCTTCCGTAGCTGTTGGCATAGGCCATGGCAGCAGGGATGAGGAAAGATGATCAGCGCTCTCCAACAGCAAGCGGTCGTCGCCGGCGACGGGAGAAAGAAGGGGCAAAACTAAAGACAGAAGGAGAAGGGTGAAAAAAACACCTGCCCACCAGAGGCGACGCCGGCGGAAGTAGAAGGGCAGCGAAACCAGGGCAGCCAGTGCCAAGATCAGCCCCCAAGGCCACACCGTCGCCAGGAACGCCTGCCAAGCCAAGACCAGCCAACTTTCCTGCCCAGGAGTGGATGATGAACTAGGCGCGAGCAGAAGCAAGTCCGAGCCGATCGGCATCTCTTCTGTCCCTTGGATCGCTTCTCTGAAAACGACAAGCACGCAAATGGGGACAGATTTCAAATCTGTTTCCATTTGCGGGCTTCCCGCTTCTTGATCTCCCTGGGCTAGCAGAAGGGTTCCGTCGCTGTACTGTTGGGCTTCGGGGAATACAGGAAGGAGGCTTTCGATCTGCTCGGGGGCAGCAAAGGCCAGTGTCACCGAATCATATCGAACTCCCTCGCCACCCATCCCCGTCAAGGTTTCGAACGCTTCGGAAGTCGGCTCGGGGATCGGGGCGACCTTGGGCGCGAGAGATGCTTCCAGCGGAAGTGAATTTTCGGTTCCTGTTCCGGTTGCAAGATAGGGAGCAGCTAAATCTCGCATTCCACCGCGTTCAGCCTCTCCGGCTCCAGGGTAAGAGGGAACCAGGGGTATGACCAGAAGCAAAAGGAAGAAAGTTGCGGCCAAGGAGAAGGCCAAATTCCAGGAATGACGGGTTCTTCGCGAGCGCTGACCGTTCAAGACCATGGTCCTCCGGTGGATACGGCCGGCGGTCAAGGGGGAGAACGTTTCCCAGGCGCCTTCGCCAACCTCCTGGTAGACACTGCGCAGTTTGCTCCAGAGCGCTTCCATCTCAAGAGGAGAGGATTGCTTCGGTCGAGCTGCTCCTTCAATAATGTGAGTCGGGCTTTTGTCAACTGGCATCTTCGTCACGTTACTTGCTTTGACGGGACAACAAGGCTCGCAGTTCCGGGTCTTTGGCCAACACCTGCTGCGCTTGCTTTTTGGCCCGGTTCAGGCGTGATTTAATGGTGCCTTCGCTGCATCTCATCACCTCAGCGATTCGCTCGTAAGGAAGTTCCTGCAGCTCGCGCAGGGTGAGGACCAGACGAGAGACGGGAGTAAGGCGCTCCAGAAGCGTCTGCAAAGCCCCCCGCTCCTCTTCCTTTTCGATCTGCTGGAGCGCGCTGGGGAAAGAAGAGGGAAGCTGCAGCGCCGGCGATCCATCCTCCGTCTCCAAGGGCTGGACGGGGCGCCGGCGCCGCAGCAAGTCCAAGCAGACATTGGTGGCGATGCGGTAGAGCCACGTGGTGAACTGGGAATCTCCACGAAAGGATGCAAACCGATGGTAGGCTCGGTACAGTGTCTCGGCAACCGCTTCTTCGGCATCGTCTCGGTGAAGCAGCAAGCGATAACAGACACCGTAGAGGAATTCCATTTGCCCCTCCATAAGCAGGCCAATGGCTTCCTGCTCTCCTGCCAAAGCCCTCCGCAAGAGCCCTTCGGTCTCTTTTTTCTCAGTCTGGAACTCGCTTGACATGTTCTCGCTCATAGATATACTGAAGCCTCTTGCCGAAGTGGCGGAACTGGCAGACGCACGGGTCTCAAAAACCCGCGAGGCAACCCCTCATGTGGGTTCGACTCCCACCTTCGGCACCATCCAATACTAGCCTATCGTAGACCCCTTTTCACCCCCCTCAACGAGGAGAATCCTGAGGGAGGTTTTCCATTCTCTTCGAGATCCTGCAGAAATCCGCCCAAAATAGCTTCACCGGCCCTCTCGAAATTGGAAACAGTCAACGGCACGGTCCCTCTGTTGCGGGTACAATCGAATCACTAACTCAAACAAACTGAAAACGAGGTTCAAGATGAGCGACGATCGAAATGAGTTCCGCATCTCCCGACGAGCCAGGTTACGCTACGGTTTCGAGAATGGTCTCTTCACCCCGACTGGAAAAATCCGCGCTGACACTCCTTTGGCTGCCCGAAGCCTGGCTCGGCGCATCGATGAAGTCCGCAACGCCAAGCTATTCCCGGAACGCTCGGTGCGAGCCGGGGAGATCAACGCCTTCGGCCTCTTGGCAGGAGCAATGCATGCCGTTATCCGCCTCTATCGCCAAGCGGCGGTTCCTGATCCCTTTTTCACCGCTTTGAACTGCCTACAGGATCACCTCGGGAAACAGAGCATCGATCTCCTTATTCAGCGCTGCAAAGAGGAGTTCCTTCCTGTCACCCAGCCGCAACCTCAACCCCCGACATTGACTGACCTGCCTGACGAGGGAGATCCGGGGATCCCCCTGGAAGAGCTGATCCTGCTCTGGTTGGATAACGTCAACCCTGCATTAGCGCCCTTTCACGACCTTTTCGCAGAAAACGAACTCCAGGGAACCGCCTACGACGAAGCCATTGCCACCCTTCAAACGATCTTCCCGCGCCTTCCCCCTTTCGGCCCGGACCAGCAGGATTTGCTGACCATGCTGCGCTCGCCGGCTGTCGCCTCTCCCCGCTCCCTGGCCGGTCAGTTGGACTACATACGACGCCACTGGGGTCTGTTGCTGGGGAAATCCCTCTACCGCTTGCTCAGCGGCCTGGATCTGCTGGCTGAGGAGGAACGAGCCTTGGCTCTCTCTTTTGGAGGGCCTGCCGGAGAAGTGGGAGGTGGCGCCGGACCGGGCCGCCCACCCGACTACTCGCTTCTGCAAGGCGAACCGGAAGCGTTCAGCCTGGACCGGCAATGGATGCCCCGGCTGGTTCTGCTCTCCAAGAACGCCTATGTATGGTTGGAGCAGCTTTCACGCCAGTACGGACGGTCAATTCATCGTTTGGATGAGATCCCGGATGAAGAGCTGGAACTTCTCGCCCGCCGAGGCTTTACCGGTCTTTGGCTGATCGGCGTCTGGGAACGAAGCGCTGCCTCGGCGGAGATCAAGCGGCTCTGCGGCAACCCCGGGGCAGCCGCTTCAGCCTACTCCATCTATGATTACACCATCGCCCAACGAATTGGCGGAGAGGCTGCCTTGGCCGGCCTGCGACAACGCGCCTCAACCTATGGGATTCGCTTGGCCAGCGACATGGTGCCGAACCACATGGGCATCGATTCCCGCTGGGTAATGGAACACCCTGACTATTTCCTCGCTCTGCCGGAGTGCCCCTATCCTGCCTATTCCTTCAATGGTCCTGATCTCTCCGGCGACCCACGTGCGGCGATCTACTTGGAAAACCACTACTACAGCCGCCAGGATGCTGCTGTGACGTTCCTCCGCAAGGACCGGGAAACCGGTGAACAGCGCTACACCTACCATGGCAACGATGGCACCAACATGCCTTGGAACGACACGGCCCAACTTGATTACACCAATCCCGAGACAAGGGAGGCGGTCATCAATGCCATCCTGGAGGTAGCCAAACGGTTCCCTGTGATCCGCTTCGACGCGGCCATGACGTTGGCCCGCAAACACTTCCAGCGTCTGTGGTTCCCAGAACCGGGAAGCGGCGGTGGGATTCCCTCTCGCTGGGAACATGGCTTGACCAAAGCCCAATTCGACCGGTTGATGCCGGTCGAATTCTGGAGAGAAGTGGTCGACCGGGTAAGCCGCGAGGCGCCCGACACCTTGCTCTTGGCCGAGGCTTTCTGGTTGATGGAGGGGTACTTCGTCCGCACCCTGGGGATGCACCGGGTGTACAACAGCGCATTCATGCACATGCTCCGGGACGAGGACAATGCCGGCTATCGCCGGGTGATGAAGGAGACCCTTGCCTTTGACCCCGAAGTGCTAAGGCGCTTCGTCAACTTTCTCAGCAACCCGGACGAGCGAACCGCTGTCGACCAATTCGGCAAGGGCGACAAGTACCTGGGCGCATGCACCATGCTGGCTACCCTTCCCGGTCTGCCGATGTTCGGCCACGGCCAGGTGGAGGGTTTCGAGGAGAAGTACGGGATGGAGTATGAGCGGCCCATGCGACAGGAGGAGGCAGACCCTGCGCTTGTGGCGGCCCATGAGCGAGAGATCTTCCCTCTGCTTCGCCGCCGCTCGCTCTTCGCCGGCGTGGAACACTTCCTTCTCTATGATTTCCGGACACCGGGGGGGGAGGCCGATGAGAACGTCTTCGCTTACTCCAATGGGGATGAGGACGAGAGGGCGCTAGTCGTCTACCACAACCGCTTTGCCGCCACGCGCGGGGTAATCCGTGATTCAGTGCCCTTTCTGGAACGCGACCCGAAAGGAGACCGCCGTCTGCGCACCTCTTCGCTGGCCGCGTGGCTTGGCTTGGATGAGGATCCTGGCAGTTGCTGCCTCTTCCGTGACGCCACTCAAGGCTTCGAGTACATCCTTCCTTGCCCTCTGCTCTGGAAGGAAGGGCTTTCTCTAGAATTGGAAGCCTACCAACGACATCTTTTTCAGGACTTCCGCCAGGTACGAGACGCGCCAAACCGCCCCTACCGCGAACTCGCAGCAAACCTTGCGGGACGTGGCGTCCCCAGTCTGGAAGAAGCGATCATTGAACTACTGAGGAAGCCACTCCAGCGATCTTTGCGCTCCCTCCTTGAGGCCGATCTGGCGCATCGTCTGCTGGCGCCTGAGGAAGAGGAAGCGACCTTCAGTGATCTGGAAAGAAGAATGGCGAGATTCCTCGCGGATATCGCTTCCGCGGCAGAAGTCCAAACAGACCTCTCGCCCTTGATTGGCCAAGTACTGCACGAGATCCATCAGATCCGTCTCCTGCCATCCCTGACACAAGCCCTCCTTGCGCAAGCCATCCCTGGCGCCGAGCTGTTGCCGGATCAAGAAGAATGGCCCCGACGGGGAGCGATCCTCCTGGCTTGCGCCTTGCTGCGCCCTTTGGGAAACCTCTCTGCCAACGAGCGAACAGGAAATCTAGGCCGGGATCGGTTGGAAGCTTGGCGGATGTCCGGCAGCCTGGAGGAAGCCTTGGTAAACCTTGGTTTCTCGATGCAAGGCGCAGCCCTCGGGTCGGCCATTGTCCGCATGGAGCTCAGCCTGCGCTTCACACTTCACGCTCGCCGGCATGACGCCCTCCTCGCCGCCACAGAAGCCGTGCATCGCCTCTTTGCCGATGGGGAAGCCCGCAAGTGGCTGGGAGTTCACCGCTGGAACGGAATCCTCTGGTTCTCTCGGGAAGCTTTCATCGAAGCTGTGCGCTGGTTGCTCGCCTCGGCCACGGTAGAAACCCTGGAAACAAACCCGGACAATGAGGAAAAGGGGGTCGCAATTACGTTTGTCCCAGCCGATATCAAGAAGTGGCTGGAGATTGCAGCTTGGTTACGATCGGCTGGCGAGGATTCCGGCTACCAGGTGGAGAAGTTGCTGGACATCCTGCAAAATCCTCAATCGCCGATCAAGCTCCTGTCTGACCCAGCGCTTCGAGCGCAGATCTCACTGCCGGAGGAAATCTCCTCGCACTAAATAGCCCCCGGCAGGGTAAATAGCCCCCGGCAGGGTGTCTAATATCGATGATGGAGACAGAAGCAGGTTCACTTGGATGAAATGGGAGTCACTGAAGAAGATGACTCGCTTCGTGACTTCCAGCACATGGCAAGAGCTCTCCACTGCCGTACGATGTGCCAAATGGACAAAGAAAGGAAACTATACTTGGAAGCGCAACCTCCTCGCAAGCTGTGCCGTTCGCGAAGCAACCGTGTCATCGCTGGTGTCTGTGGAGGGCTCGGTGAATTCTTCGGCATCGATCCAGTAGTCGTCCGTCTGATCTGGGTGGCAGCCTTTTTCCTGGGTGGCGCCGGCTTGCTGGCCTACATTATCTGCGCCTTGGTGATCCCTGAGGCGCCTTATGGGGCAACCGCTCCTCCCCCGCCCTACCATCATGCCACTCCCGGCACTGTGGGGGTTGTCATCGCCGTGATCCTCATTGGAGCCGGCATCCTCGCTCTCTTCAGCAATATCTTCGGCTGGAGCATTTGGAGCTGGTTCTGGAAGATCCTTCTGCCGGTACTGTTGATCGCCGTCGGCCTATTCCTCATCTTGCGCTTGCGCAAACGATGAAGGCGCAAGAGATGAAATGCCGGGCGCGGCCTTCAGCGGAGGCCATCGCAGCCGGTTCATCTCTAAATAAAATCAGAAAGGAAACTGACTAATGGAACAAATGAACCAGAATCCCAATCAAGCGCCCCCTCCTCCCACCCAAACGCCACCGCCGGCTCGTCGCCTTTACCGATCCCGCCGGAATCGCATGATCGGAGGAGTAGCCGGAGGGCTCGCCGACTACTTGGGAATTGATCCCACCTTGGTCCGCCTCATTTGGGCTTTCACTATTTTCTTCGCCGGTTTTGGTTTTTTTGCCTACATCGTTGCCTGGATCGTGATCCCGGATGAACCTACTCGATAAGGAGATTGTGAGATGAACACCGTTCCGACCCCTCCCCCCAACAGCTCTCAGCCTGGTTGGGGAACTCAACCGCAAGGTCCAAATCAGACTGGCAGCCAGCCTCCCGAAGCCTTTGCGCCTTCCTCAGAACAACCGCACGAGAGCCAAACGCCGCCGACTTGGGGCCAACAACCACGAGCGAATCAGGCGTCTCCCCCCCCACCGCCGCCACCTCCGCCAAGCTGGTCGAGCCATGAATCCTGGCAGGCAACTCGCCGCCACCGCCATGGAGGTTCCGGCTGGATCTGGGGGCTTGGCCTGTTAGCCCTCGGCGTGATTTTTCTTCTGCAGAATCTCGGCATCTTCACCTTGAACAACTGGTGGGCCATCTTTATCCTGATCCCAGCCGTAGGTTCCTTCGCCACCATGGTCTCCTCGATACAGGAACGTGGCCGCTTCACCTCCGCTGCTGGAGGTTCCTTGATCGGTGGTCTGATGTTGACCTTCGTGGCCTTGATTTTTTTCTTCAGTTGGGATTGGGGGAAAGTCTGGCCCTTCTTCCTGATCATCATCGGGATCGGCGCCCTTATTTCAGCCCTTGCCCGCAGATCCTGACGGGACTGGAAATCTCGTATAGAAACGGCAGGATATCCAGCTCCACTTGTGCAGCAACATCAGCAATGGGGACAGATTTGAAATCTGTCCCCATTGCTTTACGGGGTGCTTAGATTGTCGCCCCTACGGTGAATCCAGCTTTCACCGCATGGAAGATGCGACCGACCTGGAAGGCATCCCCGATGAGGTGGATCTCGGGCGCCGGCCGTTGCGCCAGGCAGGTTTGATAGAGGGAGCGGTTTGAAGTCAACCCTTGGGCGAGGACTACCCAGTCAACGATGATGGTTTCCTCTTCCAACTGCATTCGCAAGGGTTTGGCCAGAGGATTGGAGATATTCTCCGGTAAGAGGGGCGCCCAGGTGCAGGTAGGGTCCGGCACAGTATTCGATGTGTTTTTCAAGAGAACTGCCCGCTTCCCCTCCAATCGTATCAATTGGGTGCAGTTCCAAAGTTGCACTCCCGTTTTTTCGAGAAGATGCAGAAGATGGCCGCGATTGGCAGTACAAGCGCCAATCATGAAGTGGGGAGCCCCTTCGATCAAAGTGACTCGGCAGGATCGTTCGGCAGCCAGGAAATGAGCGCATTCGCAACCTAACATGCCCCCGCCGACGACTAAAACATGACCTCCACCCTCAATGCGGTCGGGGCGGCGAAGAAGATCGACCGCTTGCAGAACCACCGGGGAATCACAACCCGGGAAACTTGGCGCCGGTTGCACGCCGCCGGTAGCCAAGACCAATATATCAATTCCCGCCTCTTCCAGGAGAGCTGGCGTGACTTTCCGGCCCAAGTGAATCGCCAAGTTGTGCGCCAGGGAGCAACTGTTCAACTCTCGCTCGAGGAATTCCAAGTAGGCGCGCAGGTCTGTTTTGATGCGAGGAGCGGAAGCTGGAATGATCATCCCGCCAATATCATCAGCTTCTTCCCACAGCGTCACGCCATGGCCGCGCCGCGCCGCAGTGAGGGCGCAAAGGATGCCGGCCGGACCCGCTCCGACCACCCCGATCCGCTTCGGGTGGAAGCTCGGCGCAAGATCCTCGCCTCTGGAGAAATCCTCGAAGCCGCTTCGCGGGTTGACAGAACACTGAGGATGACCTCCTTCCAAGAACTCATTCAAACACGCCTCCTGGTCGCCGATGCAAGGGCGGATCTCCGCAATTCGCCCCGCGTAGGCTTTTTTTGGCCATTGCGGGTCGGCCAAGAGCGGACGCGCCAACATCACCAGATCGCAATCGCCCCTCCGCAACGCCTCCTCGGCCAGATCGGGATCTCCCAGCTTGCCGACCGCCACCACCGGCACCTCCTGCCCCGACCGGCTTCTCACCCCAACCGAGGAGAAATGTTCTTTCACCAGCCGGGCGACAGGCAGGTAACAACCCGCCGGCATCGAGTCCGGGGGATGGGGCAGCCACCAGTTGTCGTACCCGCCCAAGTCCGCATCCACCATGTCCACGCCGACGCCCACCAACTCCTCCAGGTAGGAGAGGCTTTGGGCGATGGTCCGCTCGTGGCGGAAACGGCGAAGGCTCGGGATCTCGTCCATCTTCGCGCCGTAACTTGCGCGAAGGGCGAGGGAGAGGTCGATCCGGTACATAATTGGGTACAGGGCGCCTACCCGCCGGCGCACTTCGGCCACCAACTCCAGCCCAAATCGCCGCCAGTCGCGGTATCGTCCCCAAGGGCGACGATTGAAGGCAGTGTTGGTCATTTGCTCCAAGAGGTATCCCTCGTGACCATGGAGGTAAACGCCGTCAATTCCCAATGCCTTGGCATCAGCGGCAGCCTGGCCGGTTCGAACGATAATGCGCCGGCATTCGCCATCGCTAAGGGGGCGGCATGGGACTCCAGGCAGGTAGAAGTTCGGGTTCCACCAGGAAGAGACGGGCAGCCTCCATTTTTTTAGCAAGACCTCCGGAGAACCCACCCGGCCGAGCCCAGGCGTCAGTTGAATAAAGAAGTGGGCGCCCCAAGCGTGAAGTCTCTCAACCAACGTGCGCCATCCATCGAGCACAGTGCGCGACCGATCCAGACGCGGGAAAAGGCTGCGATCCCCAGCTTCAGTGGTTGTAGGGTCGATCCCTTGGCTGACGGGAACCAAACCGGAGGTGATCAGCCCCACTCCACCTCGCGCGCGTTCCTCGAAATAAGCGATCATCCGGGCGGAGGGGCGGCCCATCTCCTCGGCCATGTTGATATTTCCCATCGGCCCCATCACCAGGCGGTTTTTCAAGGTGAGACCATTGACCTGAATCGGGGAAAATAATCGGCTATAGGGTTGAAAGCGGCCCTTCGCCAACGGCGGTTCTTCGGGTTGTTCGGACCAATGATCGAAATGGTCGAGCAACGAGATAAGAAACTCCTCTCCCGCTGCCTTCGCGTCCTCTTTCCTCATTCTTCTTGGTTCTGGACCATCCAAATCTTCTCCTCTCTTCGGGCTATTATGAAAGACGACCCTTTCAAGGCCGGTAAAAGGCACGCCATCTCGTCAACGCTTATTGTTGCCGGCCAGTCGTCAAAGCTTTCTGTAAACACCTCCCTGCCGGGGGCTGGAGTCTCCCTGCCGGGGGCTGGAGTCTCCCTGCCGGGGGCTGGAGTCTCCCTGCCGGGGGCTGTAGTCTCCCTGCCGGGGGCTGTAGTCTCCCTGCCGGGGGCTGTAGTCTCCCTGCCGGGGGCTGGAGTCTCCCTGCCGGGGGCTATTTCGTCGCTGGATTATTGCGACTCCGAGGTACACGACGATTTCGATTGCTTCCTGAAATCGGCAAGCTGACTTTCAGGTGAGTGCCTTGACCGAGTTGGGTGCGCACTTCGAGGAACCCTCTCAATGCAGCGGCTCGCTCGCGCATGCTGCTTAAGCCGGTTCGATCCCTCTCCGCCGACACACTCTGAAGATCGAAACCGACGCCTTGGTCGATCACCTCCAAGATCACACGCTCCGAACTGACAACCAACTCTATCTTCACGGTCCGCACCTCGGCATGACGCGCCACATTGGTCAATGCCTCCTGCACGATACGGAAGAGAGCGGTCTCCAAGTCAGAGGGGAGTCGCTCTTCCAAGCCGTGCCGGTTAAAGTCGACGCAGATCCGGGTGCGCTCGGTAAAACGCTTGCAGAGCCAAGTAAGAGCAGGCAGTAACCCCAGGTCATCCAACATCATCGGCCGCAGATCGAGGGACAGATTTCGTACCCGCGCCAGCAGCTCTTTCATCAATCCTTGGAGCCGCTCCATGACATCTTGGTCAGCAGAGGAAGAACTCGAAGGCAACTGGTCAATCATCAGCTTGAGAGCGATGAGAGTTTGCCCAAAGTCATCATGCAATTCGCGAGCGAGATTTCGTCGTTCGCTTTCCTGAGCCTCTACCAGACGATGGGAAAGATGCTGCAAGCGGAGGCCATTGCGGCGCAGATCTTCCTCCAGATCCTCGCGAAGAGTGATCTCAACCTGAAGAGCGCTGTTGGCCAGGTTAAGTGAGTTGGTCCGCTCCTCGACTCGCTGCTCGAGTTCAGCAGCGGCACGACGCAAGGCTTCCTCGGCCTGGCGCCTCTCGACGATCTCATGCTCCAACTGGAGGGTCATGCGCAGGTCTTGCGCCACCAAGACAATTCCCAGGTAGTCGCCGGCATGATCGCGCAATCCGGTGATGGCGACCTCCACAGGGATCTCTCCATCGCTTCCCTTGCTGAGGAAGGTGAGTCGTTGTTGGATGTGGTTCCGGCCGGCTGAGTGGCGCATCTGCTTCAACTCTTGCAGGACGAAATGGGATTCCTTGAGGATCAAGGCCAACGGCTGGCCCAGCAGTTCCGTCTCGCAGCAGCCCAGCAGTTCTTCCGTTCTTCGGTTGACCTTGGCAATCCGTCCCTGGGGGTCTACCAGCACCAGCAGATCCTTCATCCGCCAGGCGATCTCCTCAGTGGCCAAGGCGGGCGTGAGGGCCATCAGGCGATAACGGGAGATGGCCACCAGCATGCCGAAGATCCAAACCAGCATGATCACCGAGGGAATCCTCATCATCAACTCGATCCCCATCTGCGGCAGGAGAGACTCGTTGAGGAAACTCAGGAAAACCCCCACGGCCAGGGTGATGGCCACCCAGCGAGACTGCAGCTTCTCCCTGCGAAGCGTGGAGCGAAGACCCCAGAGGGAGATCATCACGACGGCGCTGATCGAATAGAGGAGGTAATAGGCGAGGTAGAAGTAGTGCCACCAGAGGGAGAGATCAAAGCTGGAGCCTCCCACCTGGGTGCCCATGGCCAAGTTGGTGGTCAGCAGGAAGTCGGCCAGGGAGCGGCCAAAGATCAGCCAGCCGGGCAGCATGCAGATCAGGAAAGCCAGCCATAGAGGGAGACGCGAACTTCTTAGCCCCCGGAAGGGCGTCCCGCTCAGCTCCAGGGAGAAGGCCAGCACCAGCCCAGGACCGAAACCCCAACCCAGGGAGGTGAACAGGTACAACAGAGAGGCGACGGCCGCGTTGTTCTCCATCAGGATCAAAGCGATGGCCAGAGCCCAAAGGCAAGCAAGCAGGCAGATCGCCAGGAAGATGCGGTTCAATCTCGCTTTTCGATCCAAGCGAATGGCGTAGAGTCCGATCGCCAGGTAGATGGCCGCAGCAATGAAATGGAGAATGACGTAACCGTTTACCATCAGCCCCACCGGCCGATCGCAGATCTTTGCCGCTGCAGCAAGTTGTTCGGTCCTCGTTCGCTCATCAGGCAACCTCCCGAGATGCACCTCCATTGACAGTGTGCCATGACACCTCCCTGCCGGGGGCTGTAGTCTCCCTGCCGGGGGCTGTAGTCTCCCTGCCTGGGGCTGTAGTCTTCTTTTAAGGCAATAACCTGGAGGTTTCTTAGCAGGTTCTGGACGAAGAGAGGAATCCTACTGGTTTCCCTCCACCCATTCCCGTAGGAACGGTTGCCATTTCACCGGCTCGAACTCTAGATAACGATACTGAGCCAAGCTCCGGCGGGTGTAGACATCCTCTGCGAAAAGCCGCTGCAGATCCAAAAGCGTAGGGGCTCGGGCGATCACGACCCCACCCAAGCGCGGGCTCTGCGGCCCAGAGCAGAGCAACCAACCGCGATCATAGCCGATCTGCAGGAAAGCGCGGTGCTCGGCCACCGCCTCCCCAAGCTCGGCTATCGGAACATTGTAAGTGATCTCAACTAAAAAATGCTTCATCATCGCTCGTTTTCCTCCTTCTGATGAGAGACTCTCCTCACCAGATCCAGCAAATTACGCAGGGATGCTTCCGGGTCTCTTTGGGCGAAAATGGCAGCGCCGACCACCAGCGTGTCCACCCCACGCAGCGCCAGCTCCTCAACGTTGTCCAGATCCACTCCGCCATCCACCTCCAAGCGCACCGGGCGCCGGCGGCTGTCAATCTCCAGACGAGCTTGTTCGATCTTCTCCCAGAGGGGGGGTAGGAAACATTGTCCGCCAAAGCCTGGGTCCACTGACATCAGCAGTAAGAAATCGAAGCTTCCCCAGAGATAGCGCAGAGACTCCAAGGGGGTGGCCGGGTTAAGCGCCAGCCCTGCCAGTGCGCCACCGCTACGGATCGTCTGCAGCAGACGGGATGGGTGACGAGTGGCTTCCAAGTGTACGCTGATCTCGGTCGCCCCGGCATCCAAGAAACGCGGTACAAAAGCCTCCGGATTCTCCACCATCAGGTGAGCCTCCGACCGCATCTCATAATGACGGTGCAGAGCGCGAACGATGTCGGCGCCGAAGGATAAGTTGGGAACGAAATGGCCATCCATGACATCGATATGCACTTGGCTCACACCGTACCTATGGAGCAAGGCCAAAGCTTGGTCGAACCGAAAAAAATCAACCGATAGGAGCGAGGGGGAAATAATCGTCATCACTTTAGCATTATAGCAAGGTAGAATGCAGTCGAGAAACCGGATCGCTTAAGGACTATTCTAGAATCTTTTAAGGAGGAAGAAATGACCCAACCGCTAGACGTCACTGAAAGTACCTTCGAACAAGAGGTAATCCAGTCCAAGCTCCCAGTATTGGTTGATTTTTGGGCCCCCTGGTGCGGCCCTTGTCGCATGGTCGGCCCCGTCTTGGAGAAGATCGCAACTGACCACGCTGCCAAATTGAAGGTGACCAAAGTCAATGTGGATTCGAACCCTGTCCTTGCCCAAAAATTCGGCATCTTCAGCATCCCCAATCTGCTCTATTTCAAGGATGGCAAGCTGGTCAACCAATGGGTCGGCTACCAACCGGAGAAGGAGATCCTGGCCAAGCTAGGCTTGTGAGATGAGTCCCCTTCATCCTCTGATCATCGTCGGCGCCGGTCCTGCCGGCTATACGGCAGGGCTCTACGCTGCTCGAGGAGGCTTGGAAGCGCTGCTCGTCGGCCTCCCCGGTGGCACTGGCATGGCGACGGACTGGGTGGAAAATTTCCCTGCTCTCCATGAGGGGATCTCCGGCTTCGACCTGGTGGATCGGATGCGGCAACAAGCGGAGGCGGCAGGACTACAGGTCAAAATGGCCGAGGTCAGCCGGATTTCCCTCATTGGGGACGCTTTCTCCCTGGAAACAGACGCCGGCCCTCTCACCGCTTCTACCGTCATCGTGGCCACCGGGGCTTTCCCCGCCCTCCTGGGAGTTCCTGGAGAGGATGAGTTTCGAGGAAAAGGGGTCTCTTATTGTGCGACCTGCGATGGCCCTCTCTTCCGTGGCAAACGTCTGCTTGTGGTCGGGGGAGGCGATTCCGCTGTACAGGAAGCCCTCTTCTTGGCCAAGCTCGCCTCCCAAGTCACCTTGGTCCATCGCCGCGACAAACTGCGGGCAACCCAGTGTCTTCAAGACTTGGCCTTCCGCACGGATAACATCTCCATTGCCTGGAATAGTATTTTGCTGCGCATCGAGGGAACCAACCACGTGCAGAGCGTCGTCTTGAAGGATGTGAACAGTGGCCGAGAACACACCCTGGAAATGGATGGCGTTTTCCTCTACGTGGGCCTTCGGCCCAATTCGAGTCTCTTATCGGGCTTGGTCGCCCTCGACCCAATTGGGGCAATCCTCACCGACGAGCAGATGGCAGCTTCCGTGCCCGGCCTGTTCGCTGCCGGCGATGTGCGAAGCGCCTCCCTCCGGCAATACATCACTGCTTGCGCTGATGGCGCCATTGCCGCGATGAGTGCCATCCATTGCCTCCAAAGACATGGCTCGAAATAGACCGGGAGCTTCATCAATCCATCTTGGAAACGAGCAGTAACAGCCCCCCCTCTACGGTTCTTAAAGAAGACTCTTTCTCATCCTGAGTGGGAACTCTGGGCATTGCGCTCCTCCTGGGACCGCCGCACCCCAGTGCGGCATCAGCAGTGAAGTGACGGAGGACAGTTGGAGGTGACTCTCCCTGGGGTAGAGGGTAAGATGCCCACTTGAAATGAGAAGGAACCGAAAAGAAGAAGGGGCCAAAAAGCGGCCCCTTCATTGTTCTCTGGTGCCCGGAGGGAGACTCGAACTCCCAAGGGTTGCCCCATACGCCCCTCAAACGTACGTGTCTACCAGTTCCACCATCCGGGCTTTTTTCTCTCCTCTTGGATCAATGAACGAAAAGTAACACGACTGAGGATACCACGAACACACAGGCCACGATCAAGCTGGCGTTACGCAGGGATTTCTCCCGTTTCTTCTGCACCTTGAAGAGAGTCGCTGTCCCACCGATGGCGCCCAAACCTTCCCCCTTCGGGGATTGAAGAGCGACCAGCGCCACCAAGGATACGGCTAAAGCTGCTTGAATAATCCACAATACAGTCAAATCGTTTTCACCTCACGTGGCGAGAATTATAACAAAAGGGCTTAAACTGCGCCAGGGACACCCTGCCGGGGGCTGTCAAGCTGCCGGGGGCTGTCAAGCTGCCGGGGGCTGTCACCCTGCCGGGGGCTGTCAAGCTGCCGGGGGCTGTCACCCTGCCGGGGGCTGTCACCCTGCCGGGGGCTATTCACCCCTTGAGGATCTCGACGCCGGGGAGAGCCCGTCCTTCCAGAAACTCCAGCGATGCGCCGCCTCCAGTGGAGACGTGGCTCATTCGCTCGGCCAGGCCGAATTTCTCGACTGCTGCTGCTGTGTCCCCTCCACCTACAATTGTTGTGGCATCAGAAGCAGCCCTGCCGGGGGCTGTCAAGCTAGCCAAAGCTTCAGCCACCGCACGAGTGCCGGCATCAAAGGGTGGGATCTCAAACACCCCCACTGGCCCATTCCAGACCACTGTCTTGGCTTGGCGGATACGATCAGCGAAAATCGCCCGAGTCTGCGGGCCGATGTCTACCCCCCCCATCTCAACCGGGATCCGTTCCACCGTCACCGTTTCATAAGGACTGCCATGCTCCAAGCCAGACGCGACGACCAGATCCACAGGCAGAAGCAACTCCACGCCTTTGTCTTTGGCGGCGGCAAGGATCCGTCGCGCTTCCTCCAGCAAGCCACCTTCGCAGATGGAAGTGCCGATCTCCAATCCCTGAGCCTTCAGGAAGGTGTAGGCCATCCCTCCTCCGATCAGCATCCCATCTACCTGGTCCATCAGATTCCCCAACAGCTTCAGCTTGTCTCTAACCTTCGCTCCCCCTGTGATCGCCAGGAAGGGTTTGGTTGGATTCTCCAGCGCTTTGCTGAGGTATTCGACTTCTTTCGCCATCAGAAAGCCGGCGCAAGAAGGGAGGAAATGAGCCACTCCCTCGGTGGAGGCATGAGCTCGATGGGCCGTGCCGAATGCGTCGTCCACGTAAAGGTCGCCCAAACTGGCCAGCCGTTTGGCGAACAGCGGGTCATTGGCTTCCTCCTCGGGGTGGAAACGCAGGTTCTCCAGGAGCAACACCTCGCCTGGCGCCAGAGCCGCAACCACTGCCTCAGCCGATTCTCCGACACAATCCGCGGCGTACATCACCGGACAGCCCAGCAGCTCGCCCAAACGGATGCTTATTAGGCGCATGCTGAGTTGCTCCACCACTTGACCATTCGGTCTGCCCAGGTGGGACATCAAGATTACTTTCGCTCCGCCTTTGACCAACCACTGGATTGTAGGAAGCGTCGCACGAATGCGTCGGTCATCACTGATCGCTCCGGTCTTCTTGTCCAGGGGAACATTGAAATCCACCCGCATCAGGACGCGCCGATCCTGAACCTCAAAATCTTGAAGGCGACGAAGGGATTGCACCCTAAGTGCCTCCCTGCCGAGGGCTATCTACTTGCAGGGGGTTGCTCTCTTTGCTGAACATGTAATGGGCCAAGTCTGCCACGCGGACAGAGTATCCCCACTCGTTGTCATACCAGGCCACTACCTTAACCAAATTGCCGACAACCATCGTCGAGAGTCCATCCACAATAGAGGAGAGTGGGCTCCCCTTATAATCCATGGAAACCAAAGGCTCTTCGTTATAACCCATGATCCCTGCCAAGGGACCATCGGCAGCGGCTTTCAAAGCATCATTGACCTCTTCTTTGGTGGGGGCCTTCTCCAATTGGGCGACCAAGTCGGTCAGGGAGACAGTCGGCGTGGGGATGCGGACCGAGAACCCGTTCATCTTTCCCTTCAGGGCCGGCAGCACAAGGCTGATCGCCTTCGCCGCGCCGGTCGTGGTGGGAATGATGTTCATGGCGGCAGCCCGCGCCCGACGGAGGTCTTTGTGGGGAAGATCAAGGATTCGCTGGTCGTTGGTGTAACTATGGATGGTGGTCATCAAAGCGGAGACGATTCCGAAGTTCTCCAGCAGTACTTTTACGACCGGCGCCAGGCTGTTGGTGGTGCAGGAGGCGTTGGAGACGATAAAATGCCGTGCCGGGTCGTATTGCTCCTCGTTCACTCCCAAGACCACAGTTATATCCTCGTTCTTGGCAGGAGCTGAAATGATCACCCGCTTGGCCCCGGCCTCCAGGTGTTTCCTCGCTTTTAGCGCGTCAGTGAAAACGCCGGAGGATTCCACCACCAAATCCACGCCCAAATCCAGCCAGGGAAGAAGCGCAGGATCCTTCTCGGCGAAAATCCTGAAATGCTTGGCATCGACCATGAATCCATCATCCGCAGGTTCCACCAGCATGGGGAAGCGGCCATAGTTGGAGTCGTACTTCAACAGATGTGCCAACGTCGGCGCATCGGTGATGTCGTTAATGGCGACAACCTCTACTTCTTGGGGATACTTCTCCAAGAAAACCTTGAAAATCTGCCGCCCTACACGGCCAAACCCATTGATCGCAACTTTCAGCATGTTGTTACACTCCTTTTTTGTTTGGCATCTTCCATTGATCTTTTCGCTTCCCGCGCAGCGGGATCCCTAAGCTCTCCCGGTATTTAGCCACAGTCCGGCGTGCTAGGCAAATGCCCCGACCCACCAAATATGTCGCTATCTGCTCATCAGAAAGGGGGCGCGACCTGTCCTCTTCGGTGATGATGCGGCGAATCTCCTCCTTGACGCGGTTCTCCGAGGTCGGCCCACTTTTCTGCGGCAGGCTTGCGGGGAGCAGCAGGCGCAAGGGGAAGACCCCTCGCGGGGTGTCGATATACTTGCCCTTCATAGCTCGCGATACGGTCGACTCATGCACGCCGAGAGCAACGGAGGCCTCTTTCAGGGATAGTGGGCGAAGATAGTACCCTCCTTTGCGCAAGAAATCTTGCTGTCTTTCTACCAAATAAGCAGCCACCTTTTCCAGCGTCTCCTCCCTTTTCTCCAATGAACGCAGAACCCAGCGGGCGGAGGTTAATTTCTTGCGCAGGAAGGGGGAAGCTTCTGGGTCGGTCAGCATGCGTTGGTATGAAGGAGACAGGCGCAAATGAGGGAGGAAGCCGCCATTCACTTGAGCCCGCAGGCGCCCCTCCTCCTCTTTCACCACCAAGTCAGGGGTAATGAAAACAGGCGGGGTGTCAGCGAAGTTACATCCGGGGTAAGGCTCCAGCAAGCGGATTTGTTCCAGCGCTTCGATCAGTTCCGCGGTTCGACAACCCAGTGCCCGGGCGATACTTCGGCGTTTCTTCGGATCGTGGATCTCATCCAGGTACCCTTCTATCACCCGCTCGGTCAGGGTGTTGACAGCCTGCGCAGGGGCGACGCATGCGTCGCCCTCCCTACTAGCCCCCAGCAAGTAGGCAGCCCCCAGCAGCGTGTCCTCGCTGCGCTCCCGCAACTGCAGCAACAAGCATTCTCGCAAGTCGCCGGCCGCCACCCCGGGTGGATCGAAGGACTGCACCAGAGCCAGGGCCGCACTGGCCTCGGCTGGATCGGTTCCCACGCTGGCCGCGATCTGGGCGAGATCGCCACGGAAGTAACCGCGCTCATCGAGGGAGCTGATGATCGCCTCACCCAACGATCGTTCCCGCTCTCCCGATGCCGCCATCTGCAATTGGAAGCGCAGGTAAACAGCAAGAGTCTCCGGCCTGGCGCTTTCCCGGCTGTGATCTTCCTCATCATCCCCACTCTCCTCCTGCTCCTCCCGCTCTTCTGCCACCAACTCTTCTTCACCCGTTTCCGGGGATTCCTCTGTCTCCTCCAATAGTGGGTTCTCTTCCAGTTGCTGGGCAAGAAAGGTCTGCAATTCCAGAGCATTCATCTCCAACATCCGGATAGCCTGCTGCTGCTGGAGCGACAGCCGCAATTGCGGAACCTGGCGAAGATGGAGATTATGCTGTAATCCGGAGGGCACAGTCTACTTCCTGCGCTGGGAAAGCCACACTTGGCGCCAGACCGCCTTGGCAAGTTTATCCGGATCATGGCGCAGCGTTTTTCCCTCTGCTGTCAGATCAGCCAAAAGTGGGGTCACGCCCAAGGATTGGATCCCTTCCAAGTCGAGTTGGACAGGGATGGCCAGTTCTTCGCGGTACCGGGCCAGGGTTTCGGAGGAGATCGGTGAGCTGCTGAGAAGGCAGTAGTCAACCACCTTCCCCCCGGCATGGCGGAATAGCTGCACCAAATGCCCAGAAGCGCTGAAACCGTCCGTTTCGCCGTGTTCTGTCATAACATTCATCACCAGAAGGCGAGGCGCCTTGGCTTCACGCAGTGACTGCGCCAAGTTCGGCTGCAGCAACGGGGGGATCAAACTGGTGAAGAGGGATCCCGGGCCGATCAGGATCAAATCCGCCTGGGCGATGCGCGTTAAGACCTCCGGGGTTGGCTGGGTCGAGTCCGGCGCCAGACGAACCTGGGCGATCTGCTTACCCGCTTCACGGATGGCTGTTTCCCCCTCCAACTGGGAGCCATCGGTGAAAGTGGCTTGCAGGATGACGTTATCCAAGGTGAAGGGCAGGACCTGCCCGTTGACTCGAAGCACCTGCGAGGCGCCCAGGACAGCCTGGCCAAAATCGCCCGTCACCTTGCTGAGGGCAGCAATGAAAAGATTTCCAAAGTTGTGCCCCCCCAGGGAACTGTCCGGGGCGAAACGGTATTGGAAAAGATCCTCCATCAACGGTTCAGACTCGGATAGAGCTACCAGGCAGTTGCGCACATCGCCGGGCGGCAGGATCCCCAGCTCCTGGCGCAACCGCCCAGAGCTCCCACCATCATCCGAGACGGTGACCACCGCCGTCAGCTCCACCGGCAACTTCTTCATCCCGCGCAGTAAGGTAGCGAGACCAGTTCCTCCCCCAATCGCCACCACCTTCAGTTTCCTTCCCTTGACTCGTTTGGCGAAGACCATCTCAACCAGAGCCTCGGCATGCGCCGGAAGGATGGCTGTAACGACGGAGGCCACCAGTTGGCGGCCGCCATAGAGGATCAAGGCGAGGGCGGCGCTGAAGAACAACAACGCGAGAATTTCCCTCCAGGGTTCGTCCAGAGGAGCGAAGGGCAGGTAAGCGAAGAGGCTTTGGAAGAAGATCTTAATACGAACCAGGGTGAGCCAATCAGAGAAAAAGAGGACGATGGCGAAGACCAGCAATGCCAGACCAACCAGAATCAACAGAATCCATCGCTTGACGTGCATCCCCGGGTACAGCCACTTCAGGTTGCTCCTGAGCGGAGCAAAGGATCTCCAATCTTTCTGGTTGTGATTGCTATTCACAATACCCCGAACTCTCCGGGAATGAACCTGACCTCACAGCCATCCCTCAGCGGACGAAAGCCCGGGAGAAGATCACCGAGAAGACGGAGAAGACCAGGGAGGCGGCCAAGGCTGTCCAGAAGTCCGCCATCTGGACGCCTGCCTGGAGGATGATCCCCATCAACCAGAAAAGAAATCCGTTTAATACAAAGGTAAAAAGCCCCAAGGTAAGGATGTTCAGCGGCAAAGTAAGAAGGAGAAGGACGGGGCGGATCAACGTGTTTAGTACGCCCAGCACAAAGGCAGCCAAGAGAGCCCACCAGAAAGTGTCAACCCGGATTCCCATCCCCACGGCCTGCAGGATGTAGACAGTAAAGAGGATGCCCAAGGTGTTGAGAATCAGGCGCATGAGTGAACTCCTCTCGTTTCCATGACTAACAGCCCTTCCAGATCTTTCGCTGCGCCTTTGTCATCCTGAAGCGCCCTTCGCTGAAGGATCTTGCATTTTATCGCTCTTCATGATGCACTCTATTATAAACAGTTCGGGCGGCTTTTTCGCCCAAGCCTGGGATCGAAGCGATCTCGGCCATGGAAGCGCGTTGCAGTGCCCGATAGGAACCAAAAGCCTGCAGTAGAAGACGCTTCTTAGCTGGTCCGATGCCGGTAATCTGATCCAGCGAAGAGTGTTGAATCTTCTTCGAGCGCAATTGGCGATGGAAGGAGACGGCGAAGTGGTGAGCCTCGTCGCGCATTCGTTGCAGGAACTGTAAGGCCGGCGAGTTGCGCGGCAAAAGGATGGCTTCGGGCGAGGCGGGGGAAAAGACCCACTCTTGTTCTTTGGCCAAGGAAAGAACAGGCAGCGAGAGGCCTGCCTCCTTGAGCGCCTCCAAGGCTGCCTGCAGATGCCCCCGCCCACCATCGATCAGCACCAGGTCTGGGAAGGGATCGGCTGGCTGAGGGTGGGGCGCCTCTCCAGCTCCAGGCATCTTGACAGCCCCCGGCAGGGAGTCCTTCAAGGAGAAACGGCGAAGCAACACCTCGCGGAGGGCGGCATAATCGTCTTGACCAGGGCGTCGGATCTTGTAATGACGAAACCCTGGCCGGTACTTAGCTCCGTTGCGGAAGACCACGCGAGCCCCCACGATCTCGTTCGGCCCCAAGTTGGAGATGTCGTAACACTCGGCCCAGGCCGGGATCTGGGGAAGCCCGAACTCTTGCTGCACTTGCTCCAGCAGATCCAGATTGGAAAAGGACCTCTCCTTCTCCCGCAAGCGAAGGTGAAGGTGCTCGCCGGCATTGGCCATGGCGATATCCATTTGCTCGCGCCGCTCCCCCCGCCGGGGCGGTGGCAACAGTTTCACTTTGCGAGTCTTCACCAGGAATTCTCCAAGCAGGTCAACTTCAGAAGCGGAGCCCAGATCCACACTGGGAACGATCTCTTTGGGCAGGTCCGCGGTTGCAACGTAGTACTGCAGCAGGCCGGCTTGGGCGATCTCAGCGATCGTCTCTTGGCCGCTGCCGGAGAAGAAGAAATGCTCAACTCCAGCCATTTTTCCTGCCCGGATCTTGAGGATTGCCATGCAGGTCTCCCCAAGTTCAGACTGGAAGGCTGCCAAGTCTCTCTGGACGGTCGGGCGTGTGATGGCGACCTGCTTCTCCAGCACTTTGCGCAAAGAGAAAAGCTGGTCGCGGAAGATCGCTGCCCCTTCATAATTCAACCGCTTGGACTCTCTTTCCATGCGCTCTTGGATTGAGCGCAAGAGAAATGTTCCCTTTCCCTGCAGATAAAGGATCACTTCCTCCACCAGTTGGCGGTACAGGATCGGGTCGACATCCCCCCGGCAGACCGCCAGGCACCGGTGCATGCGATATTCCAGACAAGGTTGAAGAGTCCCTAGCCCCCGGCAGGGTGTCTGGCCCAGGTTGACCTTGCAACTGGGGACATGGAAGATCTCTTTCAAGGTGCGGATGGTCTGGCGCAAAGCGCCGGTGTCGGTGAAGGGGCCAAAA